>NZ_KV803703.1:13293-71482 GCF_001811145.1 Corynebacterium sp. HMSC062A03
TGGGGGTCACGGGTTCGAATCCCGTTAGCTCCACCATCGGCCGTCTCTTTCGCAGAGGCGGCCTTTTTCTATGCTGGGGGCATGGATGTTTTCACCAAGTCAGTAGCACGAGCCGATCAAGCCGGGGCGGAGGCTGCGGGCCTGCGCTGGTTAGCGGCCGCAAGAAAGGACGTCGTGGTGGAAGTTGCGGGGCTGACAGGTTCGACGATTAGTACGCGTCGAGTAGCGCAGGCGCGACCGAGTGCTGCTGCAGCGCGGGCGTTTGGTGAAGCGTTGCGGCAGGTTCATCAGGCAGGAGCCCCGGCTTTCGGCGCACCGCCAGAGGGGTGGGAAGGCGCGAACTTCATTGGGCGCGTGGAGCAACCCTGCGAACCACGCGAAGCCTGGGGTGAGTTCTACGCCGAACAGCGGGTGGTGCAGTTTTTAGGAGGACTTCCGGAGGGGCTGCGGGACAGCGTAAATGTGGCGGCCGAAGCTATAGCCGCCGTGGACTGGGATGTTGAGCCTGCACGAATTCATGGTGATTTGTGGGCAGGGAATGTGTTGTTCCAGGAGGACACGGCGGTCATGATTGACCCTGCAGCGCACGGCGGACATCCATGGACGGATTTGGCCATGCTGGAATTGTTTGGAACGCCCTACTATGACGAGATACTGCGGGGCTATGGGGTGGGTAAGGAGTATCGGAAGTGGGTGCCGATGCATCAGTTGCACCCACTTGCGGTCCACGCGATGACGCATGGTCCGGCCTACTACGCTCCGCTTGAGCGGGCTGCGCGTGCCACGCTTGAGGCATTGCGATGAGCGCATGACCGCTCGAAGGTTCTGCCGGGTTTTAAGGAAAAGGAGCTCTGGGTGCGCTTTTGAGCTTCGGAATTCGCGTTGCACTCGACAGCTCGACCGTCAACAATGGTTGAGTTGTCGGGCTTCGCCCTTTAAGGGCTTAACCCTCAGCGGGCAGCACGTGAAGCGTGGTCAAGGATCGCCGATATGCCCGGCAACCTGGTTGTGGTTGGCGGGTGGCGGTGTTGTCGCTGGTGGTGAGTCTTGTCCTTTCTGTCGTCGCGGTGTGTGGTGGCTGCGGGTGTTAGCTGCTGTCGGGTGGTGGCTGGGGTGGTACTGCTTGGCTTTGGCTGGCTTTGCCCGGTGTTGTTGCAGCTCCTTGGGCTGGTGCTGTGGCTTGTTCGGTGTTGAGTCTGGCTAGTGCTTCCTGGTATTCCGGCATTGCGGTAATTGGGGCACCCCAGGGTGGGATGAAGCTAACCCCGGTATTGAGCCGGTACATGTAGCCGCGCCCGGTAGGCCTTAAAGGGTCATCATCATTAATGCCGTTGTGGTAGGCACACAAGAACGTCAGGTTCTTGATGTTGGTGTAGCCACCTGCCTGCCAGGGCACCAAATGATGGACGTGGCAGTAATCCGCTGGCTTATTACACCCTGGTCTTGAGCAGGTGTGGAATTCGGCATGCAGGGTAAGCCGTTGGTTGAGGTTTGCCCCACGTGATAGGCGCCAGGTGTTGATGGGCCCGTCGAGGGGATGCACCAGGGTGGCGTAGCCGATTTCGGCAAACTTGTGGGTCAAGAATTCTGCCCCGGTCATGCGCCCGCCGTTAGTGAGGTTGAGCTTGATGTCATCACCCTCGCCGTTGATGATCTGGTCGAGCTCGTTCAGGGTGACGATGACTTGGGTGCGCACCGCGGGTTTAGAACCGGTGCCTTCTTTGAAGAAAACGTCGTTGGCGGCTTGGAGTAGGTCGGTGTTGGTGGATTCTAAGACGCCGCGCATGTTGGCGATGGTGGTCGCATCGTCGGTAATGGAGAGTGTGTTGGGTCCTTCGGCTCTGTAGGTAATGCGCACGCCTGGTTTGGCTGTGCGTTTGGCTTGGAGTTCTTTTAGCCGTGCGGTGGCAACGTGTCGGATGCGGTGTGCGGGTGTGGCGGCGAGTTTGATTCTTAGGTTCCAGGCGTCGAGGGTCTTTTTGACCTTCGCGGTGTAGGTTTCGATGAGTGTGAGGGTGCCGAGGCTGTGTTTCTGCGCAAGTGCTGCTTGGCGGGCTTTGCGTTGTTTACCCGTATAGCGGGTGGGGCCGAAGTAGACCTGGTGTAGTGCTGCTAGTTCGGCGGCATCGGAGGCAGAAGCTCCGAGCGCGCGGAGCTCGTCGGGTGTGCCAGGTATATGTTCCACCAGTGCAATCCCCGAGTTGCGAAGGCGGATGTAGGTTTCAATATCCCCCATGGCCACAGAGACTAAAACAGGTCTATGTACCCCGCAACCGGAAGAACAAACACCCAGGTTAGAGGGGTCGTGTCATGGTGGAGGGGTTAAGTGCCAGTTATGGGTCTGGGGCTTTGTGCGCTAGAGGTTTTGGACGCAAGACCGTTTGTCAGGAGCGCACGGGACTGTGCACGCGACAGGTGTTGGGGTCAACGGACTCGCGTTATTGGAAGGGGGAAAGTCCATCGCCGCGGAGGAAATACCACTGGCATGCGGGGAAACGCTGGCCTCAGGCGCAATTGCTGGGTGCGGAAACGGGGCGGGAAAAGCCCCGTGAGGAGGGGCGTGGAACCTTAAGCGCTGGTAGGACCCGGTGGCATGGTGCGTTTGTGGCCGCCGCGGCGCCAGAGGGTTTCGATGCGCTCGCGGGCGTCGTCAGGCACTGCCTTGCCCTCGAGGTAGTCATCGATGTGGGCGTAGGTGACGCCGAGTGCTTCTTCGTCGGAAAGCAAGGGGCGGTCATCCTCAAGGTCAGCGGTGGGGACCTTCTTCCACGTGGATTCAGGGGCCCCGAGGTGCTCGAGGAGCTGAGCACCTTGGCGCTTGTTAAGCCCGGCGAGGGGGAGGACGTCGGCGGCGCCATCGCCCCACTTGGTAAAGAAGGCGGTGACGTTTTCAGCGGCGTGGTCGGTACCGATAACCAAGGCCCCGACCTCGCCGGCCAGCGCGTATTGCGCAGACATGCGCAGGCGAGCCTTGAGGTTGCCTCGATTGAAGTCACCCAAGGAATCCTGGTGCAGGGCGTTGGCCACGGCGCCGTCGAGAGCCGCGGTGGCCTCCGCGATGTTGACGGTGAGGGAGTAGTCAGGCTCGATGAAGTCGAGAGCGATCTGTGCGTCATCCTCGTCGGCCTGCACTCCGTGGGGAAGGCGCACGGCCCAGAAGTGCGCCCCGTCGACGCGCTCCACCGCCAGCTGTGCCAAGCGCCCTGCCAGGGTGGAGTCCTGGCCACCAGAGATACCTAAAACAAAGCCCTTCGCACCGGTGGTGCGTAGGTAGTCCACCAAAAAGGCGACGCGGCGCTCTACCTCTTCTGCTGGATCGATACGGGGCTTCACGCCGAGGGCCTTGATGATGTCGTGCTGGAGGTCTGTGGATTCATGTGACATGACGACCATGGTAGCCGCCTGCGACAATAGGAACCCGTGAACAAAGATACGTACGTCATGATGGTCGCAGGCGTAGCCGCCCTGGGCGGCCTGCTCTTTGGATATGACACCGGAGTGATGTCCGGTGCCCTGCTCTTCGTGGGGCCAGAATTCGGCATGTCCGCCCACGAGGAGGGGCTTGTGACCTCGATGCTGTTGGTTGGAGCGGCTGTCGGCGCGCTGGTCGCTGGGCGTGTGGCGAGCATGATCGGGCGGCGTCGCACCCTCATTGCCGGTGGACTCATCTTCGTGGCTGGTTCCGTGTGGTGCGCGCTGGCAAGCTCGGCCGCTGAACTCGCTGCTGCCCGTACATTCCTCGGCGTGGCGGTAGGTGCTGTGTCGATCGTCTCCCCGATGTACATCTCCGAAATCACCCCGGCGGCTGTGCGGGGCCGGATGGTCTCCCTCAATACGCTCATGATCGTCGTCGGGCAGCTGCTGGCGTACGGCGTGAACTCGCTGTTGGCTGCGAGCGGCAGCTGGCATTGGATGCTGGGGCTGGCCGCGGTCCCAGGCGCGGCGCTGGCGCTCGGCATGGTCTTCCTGCCCGATACCCCGGCATGGCTCGCGGCACAAGGGCGACCGCGTGAAGCTGCCGCGGTCGGTACTCGGGTCGGCGCGCAGGGAGCGGAGTTGGAGCTTAGTCCACGTCCGAGCACGGGTGAATGGCGAGCTTTGCGACGCCACCGTTGGATGCGCTGGGCCATCGCGCTTGCCATGCTCATGGGGGTGACTCAGCAGATTACGGGTGTGAACGCCATTGTGTACTTCGCGCCCACGATGATGAACCAGGTGGGTATCTCCACTACCAACTCGGTGTATACGTCGATGGTGATCGGTGCGGTATCCGTCGTAGCGTGCCTCGTAGGCATGCGCGTGATAGACCGACTGGGCCGCCGCCGGCTGCTGCTAGCAGGCCTAGGAGGAAACGTCGTCTCGCTCGTGGTCCTCGCGGTGGCCTATCACTTCGCCCATGACTCCATTCCGCTGGCCTTGCTGTCGTTAGCGTGCATGGCGGCGTTCATTGCCTTCCAGCAGGCGGCAGTCTCCCCGGCCACGTGGTTGCTCATGTCAGAAATCGTGCCGCCAGAGGTCCGCGGCGTGGGCATGGGAATTGCTGGGCTGGCACTGTGGGTGAGTAACTGGGCGGTGGCGCAGTTCTTCTTGCCGGTGGTCGAGTGGCTCGGCGGCTCGCTGGCCTTCGGAATCTTCGCGGTCTTAGGTCTCGTCGCGGTGGGATATACCCGCGCACTCGTTCCGGAAACGGCGGGGGAGAGCCTCGAGGATGTTGCCGAGCAGCTTCGCGCCCGCTACTCCGAAAGCTGAGTGTTTTGGTTATGACGCGCGCGTGGGGTAACATTTTTCCTCGTGTCATTGCTGGGTGTATTCCCAGCTGTGCTTTGAACTAATCAATCGCATCAAGATTGCGCATAACGAAAGGAGCGCCCGATGAAGGTTCGCAAGTCGCTTCGGTCGCTGAAGAAGAAGCCGGGCGCCCAGGTTATTCGCCGCCACGGTAAGGTCTTCGTGATCAATAAGAAGGATCCGCGCTTCAAGGCTCGCCAGGGCTAAGTCGCACGGACTTAATTACCGCCCCGCTTTAGCACGCTTTTTGCCTGCTGGAGCGGGGCGGTTTCTTTTATTCTCCGAAGTCCTGTGAGCTTAAGGGACATTTCGTGTGGATGTGCGAGAGGCGAAACCAGGCCCCCGGGTGGTGTTTGTCACAAACTAAGTGAATCTTTGGTAAACGCGCAGGGAATATCACTCGTGTAGTTACCGCCGTGGCAGTGGGCGGAGTGATGGGGTGTCAACATGTGGGGTCGAGTCGGGTTACATCCTGGGAATACCACCCTTGTAACTACTACATGTGGTGCTAGTTGCGGGTTTCTGGCACAAAGTATAGTGTCGTTGATGTTGCTTGAGCGGCGGTTCTATATCGCTGCTCAGAGCTTAAAAGCAGAGCTGCTCGATGCTCTGCTCGTATCGAATTCAACAGTCACTCCGCGTGTAGCGCCGAAGGAAGCCAAAGGAACGTCACATGAGCATCACCCTCTACACCAAGCCCGCTTGCGTCCAGTGCAACGCCACCAAGAAGGCTCTCGACCGTGCTGGTCTCGAATACGAGTCGGTGGATATCTCGATGGATGATGATGCCCGCGACTACGTCATGGCTCTGGGCTACGTCCAGGCGCCGGTCGTTGAAGCTCACGGCGAGCACTGGTCTGGCTTCCGTCCCGACCGCATCAAGGCTCTCTCTGCCATGGCGGCGAGCGCCTAGGGTGCAGCCATGTTGGTCGTGTATTTCTCTTCCGCTACGGAAAACACCCACCGCTTCGTCGAGAAGCTCGGCCTTCCCAGCGCCCGCATCCCGTTGCGTCTTAATGACGAGCCCCTCACCGTGAACGAACCCTACGTCTTGATTTGTCCGACGTACGGGGGAGGGGCGTCGATGAGCGGGCGGAACACCCGGCCTGTCCCCAAGCAGGTCATTCGTTTCCTCAATGACGAGCACAACCGCAGCTTTATTCGTGCTGTCGTAGCCGGAGGTAATAGTAACTTCGGCAGTGACTTTGGTAAGGCGGGCGACGTTATCGCCGCCAAGTGTAAGGTTCCTTATGTGTACCGCTTCGAGCTTCTCGGAACCGAGGAAGATGTCACAATTTGCCGTGAAGGCCTCTTGGCCAACGCGGCCGCTTTAGGTTTAGCCGCCTAAAGCCTCATTTCTATTATTTTGTCTCTCCATTTCGCCATAGCAAAGAAAGGCCCGTGAACGTCGTGACCACGCAATTGGGTAAGACCGTCGCTGAACCTGTGAAGCCAGAGGAGCAGCTGGATTACCATGCGCTCAACGCACTTCTGAACCTGTATGACGAGAACGGCAAGATTCAGTTCGACAAGGACCGCGAGGCCGCGAACCAATTCTTCCTCCAGCACGTCAACCAGAACACCGTCTACTTCCATGATCTGGAAGAAAAGATGCGCTACCTGGTGGACAACAAGTACTACGAGCCGGAACTGCTCGAGCAGTACGACTTTGATTTCATTAAATCCCTGTTCAAGCGCGCCTACGCCTTCAAGTTCCGTTTTAAGACCTTCCTGGGTGCTTACAAGTACTACACCTCGTACACGCTGAAGACCTTCGACGGCCGCCGCTACCTCGAGCGCTTCGAAGACCGTGTATCCATGACCGCACTCTTCTTGGCGGATGGTGACACCAAGGTGGCTGAGCACCTTGTAGATGAAATCATGACCGGTCGCTTCCAGCCGGCTACCCCGACCTTCCTTAACGCCGGCAAGGCTCAGCGTGGCGAGCTGGTGTCCTGCTTCCTGCTGCGTATCGAGGACAACATGGAGTCCATCGGCCGCTCCATTAACTCCGCTCTGCAGCTGTCCAAGCGCGGCGGCGGCGTGGCCCTGTTGCTGTCCAACATCCGTGAATCTGGCGCGCCCATCAAGCACATTGAGAACCAGTCTTCCGGCGTCATCCCCGTGATGAAGCTGTTGGAGGATTCCTTCTCCTACGCGAACCAGCTGGGCGCTCGCCAGGGCGCTGGTGCGGTTTACCTCAACGCGCACCACCCGGACATCATGAACTTCCTCGACACCAAGCGCGAGAATGCGGATGAGAAGATCCGCATTAAGACACTGTCGCTCGGCATCGTGATCCCGGATATCACTTTCGAGCTGGCGAAGAACAACGACGATATGTACCTGTTCAGCCCGTACGATGTCGAGCGCGTCTACGGCAAGGCCTTCGGCGATATTTCCGTTACTGAGCACTACGAAGAGATGGTCGAGGATCCGCGTATCCGCAAGAAGAAGATCAACGCTCGCCACTTCTTCCAGACCGTTGCGGAGCTGCAGTTCGAATCCGGTTACCCGTACATCATGTTCGAGGACACCGTGAACCGCGCGAACCCGGTCAAGACCGGTCGCATCAACATGTCGAACCTCTGCTCGGAGATTCTGCAGGTCAACTCCCCGTCGGAGCTCAACGAGGACCTCACCTACAAGACCTTGGGCAGCGATATTTCCTGCAACCTTGGCTCCCTGAACATTGCCGCCACCATGGATTCCCCGGACTTCGCGCTGACGGTGGAGACTGCTATCCGTGGTTTGACCGCGGTGTCGGATAAGACCGCCATCAACTCTGTTCCTTCCGTGCGCAAGGGCAACGATGATTCCCATGCCATTGGCCTGGGCCAGATGAACCTGCACGGTTACCTCGGCCGCGAGCACATTGAGTATGGCTCCGAGGAAGGCTTGGACTTCACCAACGCCTACTTCGCCGCCATCATGTACGCCGCGCTGCGCGCCTCCAACAAGCTGGCCCGCGAACGCGGCGAGTACTTCAGCGAGTTCCCCGAGTCTGACTACGCTAGTGGCGAGTTCTTCGACCGCTATGATCCGGCTGACTTTGCTCCCCGTACGGAGAAGGTCAAGGAGCTCTTCGCCAAGTCCTCGATCCACACCCCGTCGGCAGAGGAGTGGGCGCAGCTGAAGGTGGACGTCGCCAAGCACGGCATTTACAACCGCAACCTGCAGGCGGTGCCGCCGACCGGATCGATTTCCTACATCAATAACTCGACCTCTTCGATCCACCCGATTGCCTCTAAGATTGAGATTCGTAAGGAAGGCAAGATCGGCCGCGTCTACTACCCGGCGCCGCACATGGACAACGACAACCTGGAGTACTTCAAGGACTCCTACGAGATCGGCTACGAGAAGATCATCGACACCTACGCCGAGGCCACGAAGTACGTTGACCAAGGTCTGTCGCTGACGCTGTTCTTCAAGGACACCGCCACTACCCGCGATATCAACCGTGCTCAGATTTACGCTTGGCGCAAGGGTATTAAGACTCTCTACTACATCCGCCTGCGCCAGATGGCGCTGGAGGGAACCGAGGTTGAGGGCTGCGTTTCCTGCATGCTCTAGTCTTTATTCGCACGCGCCTCAATGAGAATGGCGCGTGCGATTTTTTCTGCCTCGGGGGAGTCACCGCGGTGGATTGCCTCCGCTAGATCGAGGTGGAGCTGTGCGGTGCCGGCCGTGGGGTTGCGCTTGCGGGAACCATAGAGGGAGCGCCCGCGCACCATGGATAGGAGATAGGGGCTTAGCGCAGTGAACATTTCATTGCCTGAGGCATGGAGAACCATGGCGTGGAAGCGCAGATCTGTGGCGAGGTGCTCGCCCACGCGCCGCGTTGGCGTGACCTGAAGGCGGTGGGCCAGGTCCAAAATCTCTTCCTTATCTTCTGGGGAAGCGTGCTGCGCGGCTAAGCCCGCGGCGACAGGCTCGATGGCGAGACGCAGATCATTAAGAGAGGTGCGCTGGCTATCGCGCGATTTCTCGGATCCTAAACGCCAAGAAATGATTGCGGGATCGTAGACCGCCCATTCACTGATGGGGAGCACTGTAATACCTACTCGGCGCGACGAGGAGACCATCCCTAGGTGCTCGAGCGCGCGCATGGCTTCGCGGGCTACGGTTCGGGAAATACCGAAACGCGCGCAGAGATCAGTGAGCGTAAATCGATCACCGGCTGCCAGCGTGCCGCTGACGATGTCCGTGCCCAATGCGTCGAGCACGGTGCTGAGGAGGGGAGCGGAGGAGTCAGTCATTCCATCGAAACTTGGGGTCATGAGAACAGGACTTAAGTATAAAACACGCTGGAATTTTGGCCCCTAATTTTAGCGGGTACGATGGCACCGAACCCCAAAATTACTAGCAAGACGAGGTGACGTGCGTGTCTCACGAGTACGACGATTACATCGCTAGCCACGAGGCTCCGGTGAAAGCAATTAACTGGAATACCATTCCGGATGAGAAGGACCTTGAGGTGTGGGATCGCCTGACCGGTAACTTCTGGCTCCCGGAGAAGGTTCCGGTGTCCAACGACATCCCGAGTTGGAAGACGCTGACGGAGAAGGAGCAGGAGACCACCATGCGCGTCTTCGCTGGCCTCACCCTGCTCGATACCATTCAGGGCACCGTGGGTGCGGTCTCGCTGCTTCCCGACGCCGTCACGCCCCACGAGGAGGCCGTGTACACCAACATCGCCTTTATGGAGTCCGTCCACGCGAAGTCCTACTCCAATATCTTTATGACGCTGGCGTCGACCCCCATGATCAACGACGCCTTCCGCTGGTCTGAGGAGAATGAAAACCTCCAGCGCAAGGCTAAGATCGTCATGTCCTACTACGAGGGAGATAACCCGCTGAAGAAGAAGGTAGCGTCCGTGCTGCTGGAATCCTTCCTCTTTTACTCTGGTTTCTTCCTGCCGATGCACTTCTCGTCGCGAGCAAAGCTGACGAACACGGCCGATATCATCCGCCTGATTATTCGTGATGAGGCCGTTCACGGCTACTACATCGGCTACAAGTTCCAGCAGGGCTACAAGGAGCTTTCGGAGCCGGAGCAGGAAGAGTTGAAGGGCTATGCCTTCGACTTGCTCTACGATCTCTATGAGAACGAGATTGACTACACCGAGGACCTTTACGATGAACTGGGCTGGACCGAGGATGTGAAGCGCTTCCTGCGCTACAACGCCAACAAGGCGCTGAACAACCTAGGTTTCGAAGGTCTCTTCCCCGCGGATGAAACCCGCGTGTCCCCAGCGATCCTGTCTTCGTTGTCTCCGAACGCCGATGAGAACCATGACTTCTTCTCTGGCTCCGGCTCTTCCTACGTAATTGGCAAGGCCGAGGAAACCACCGACGACGACTGGGACTTCTAAGCCCTCCCTGTCGGTACCGCGCACCTCCCGAGAGGATCAACCGAAAGTTTGATTCTTTCAGGGGGTGCGTTTTTGGCTTTCCGGGGCCTACAGCACCGACCTTCTGTGTTCTATATCACCGAGCGTTAAGGTGCGCTGCGGCGGGTCGGCCGCGTACAAGGGGTTATCTGCTCCAAACGGGGCTAGCGAGGGCGGTGGAAAATAACAGAGCGCTGGAAATTTGGCCCTGAGGTGGCCTAATATAATGCGAGTAAACCTAGGTGTTTGATCGCTGAGCGTGTGGCGCGTGAAAACGCGTGATACCGATGTGGTTAAACGCTTGTTCTTCAGGAGGATTTTATGACCGCTGTGGCGCCACGGCTCGACGATTACGTCGCGCCTACACGTCCGGAGCCGACTGGTAATGCAAAGACCGGTTCCAAGGCGTGGACGTTGCTAACCACCACCGACCACAAGCAGCTGGGCATCATGTACATGATCATGTCCTTCAGCTTCTTCTTCCTCGGTGGCTTTATGGCTCTGCTTCTTCGTGCTGAGCTTTTCACCCCAGGACTGCAGTTCCTGTCCAACGAGCAGTTCAACCAGCTGTTCACCATGCACGGCACCGTTATGCTGCTGCTGTTTGCAACACCAGTGGTGTGGGCGTTCGGTAACTACGTTCTGCCCCTGCAGATTGGTGCACCGGATGTGGCCTTCCCGCGTCTGAACGCTTTCGGTTTCTGGATTACCCTGACCGGCGGCATCGTGATGCTCGCGGGCTTCTTAACCCCGGGCGGTGCTGCTGACTTCGGCTGGACCATGTACGTGCCGCTGGCTGACTCGGTTCACACCCCGGGCATCGGCGCTGACATGTGGATTGTTGGTGTGGGTGCTACCGGTGTCGGTACCATTGCTTCCGCCATCAACATGATCACCACGGTTCTCACCCTGCGTGCGCCAGGCATGACCATGTTCCGTCTGCCGGTCTTCACCTGGGCTGTCTTCACCGCTTCCATCATCGTGCTGATGATCTTCCCGCTGCTGACCGCCGCAGCGCTGGGCGTTCTCTATGACCGCAAGCTGGGTGGCCACATCTTCGATTCCGCCAACGGTGGCGGCATCCTGTGGCAGCACCTCTTCTGGTTCTTCGGCCACCCGGAGGTTTACGTCCTGGCACTGCCGTTCTTCGGCATCATCTCCGAGATTGTTCCGGTCTTCTCCCGTAAGCCGGTCTTCGGCTACATTGGCCTCGTCTTCGCTCTGCTGGCCATCGGTGCACTGTCCATGGCTGTGTGGGCTCACCACATGTTCGTGACCGGCGCCGTCCTGCTGCCGTTCTTCTCCTTCATGACCTTCCTCATTGCGGTTCCGACCGGCGTGAAGTTCTTCAACTGGGTCGGCACGATGTGGAAGGGTCATATCACCTGGGATACCCCAATGATCTTCGCCATGGGCTTCCTGACTACCTTCCTCTTCGGCGGTATGACCGGTATTATGCTGGCCTCTCCGGCGCTGGACTTCCACCTTGCTGAGTCCTACTTCCTGATTGCTCACTTCCACTACACCCTCTTCGGTACCGTGGTCTTCTCCGCCTTCGGTGGTCTGTACTTCTGGTTCCCGAAGATGACCGGCCGCATGCTGGATGAGCGTCTGGGCAAGATTCACTTCTGGCTGACCTTCATTGGCTTCCACGGCACCTTCCTGGTTCAGCACTGGGTGGGCAACATGGGTATGCCGCGTCGTTACGCTGACTACCTGGAGTCTGATGGCTTCACGGTCTTCAACCAGATTTCCACCATCTTCTCCTTCGTTCTCGGCGCATCGGTTATCCCGCTGGTGTGGAACGTCTTCAAGTCCTGGCGCTACGGTGAGATCGTCACCGTGGACGATCCGTGGGGTTACGGCAACTCCCTCGAGTGGGCTACCTCCTGCCCGCCGCCGCGCCACAACTTCGTATCCCTGCCGCGCATCCGTTCCGAGCGTCCGGCCTTCGAGCTGCACTACCCGCACATGGTCAAGCGCATGCGCGAGGAAGCACACGTCGGGCACTAAGCACTCACTAGCTGAGTACTCCTGAAAACGCCGCCTCCCCATCACCGCGATGGGGAGGCGGCGTTTGCCGTAGGTGGAGATTCCAGGATCGCGGTGTGCGATAATGAGGCCCGTGGATAATCAAAGTGAACAAGTCTTCGCCGTTGTCACCGCCTCTGGCCCCGACAAGCCCGGCGTATCGGCCGCCTTCTTCCGAGTCCTGAGCTCCCACAACGTCGAGCTCGTCGACGCCGAACAGGCTATCTTTTCCGGCCGTATCTCCCTTTCTGCGTATATCCGGGTGCAGGCCTCCCGCCTCGAAGCGCTCGAGCAGGGCCTACGCAACACGTTGAGCATTTATGCCCAATCCATCAACGTGGATCTTCGGGAAGAGGAGGCAACCTCACGGCCGCGCTCCACGCACGTCGTCGTGGTGCTAGGACGCCAGCTCAACGCCAGCCACATGTCGGCGATTGCCAAGGAGCTGGCCAACCTGAACGTCAACATCGACCGCATCCGCGGTCTTTCTACCTACCCGCTCAACGGTCTCGAGCTCTACATCACCATTGAGGGAGCTTCCGACCCAGTCCGCGCAATGCTGGCCCGCTTGGCCACGGAGCAGGGCGTCGACATCGCCATTGAGCGCTCCGGCCTGCAACGCCGCTCAAAGCGGCTTATTTGCTTTGACTGCGATTCCACCCTCATCACCGGCGAGGTTATCGAGATGTTGGCCGCCCACGCCGGCAAGGAGGCAGAGGTTGCCGCCGTGACGGAGCGCGCTATGCGCGGTGAGCTGGACTTCGAAGAGTCTCTCCGCGAACGCGTCGCCGCCTTGGCCGGGTTGCCGGAAACGGTGATTAAGGAAACCGCCAACGATATTCGTCTGACTCCAGGCGTGCGCACCACCATCCGCACGCTCAAGCGCATGGGCTACCGCGTTGCGGTGGTGTCTGGCGGCTTCATTCAGGTCCTCGAGGATCTAGCTAAAGAGCTCGACCTCGACTACGTGCGCGCCAATACCCTCGAGATCGAGGACGGCAAGCTCACCGGCCGGGTCATCGGGGACGTCGTGGACCGTAAGGCCAAGGAGATGTTCCTGCGCGAATTTGCTGCGGATTCGGGCCTGAGCATGCGGCAGACCGTGGCGGTTGGTGACGGTGCCAACGATATCGACATGATCTCCGCTGCCGGCTTGGGCATCGCCTTCAACGCCAAACCCGCGCTGCGAGAGGTTGCGGATACCTCGGTCAACCATCCGTACATGGATGAAATCCTGCAAATCCTGGGTATCCCCATGGAGGAAGTTGCCAGTGAATAACCTCCGCGAGGCCCACCGTCGCCTCGTGGCCGCGTGCAGCGAGCGCAGCTGGCGGGAGGATCCCGAGGACCCCAACAAGCCCGAGACCATCCAGGCGATGCAGATAGCGCTCAACCTGCCCAAGCAAGACACACCCACGCGCACGGAGGTGTTGGAGGCAGCGGCGCGGGGCGTGGTCAAGCTCTGCCTCGACGATCGGGCCGGGCAGGATGGGGCCTTCGCCGAGGCCTTGGGGCAGTGGTACGGCCACCGCATCCGCAAGGTGGCCCGCCGCGCGCGCAACAAGGCGTGGCGCGATGTACAGGCTCTGCCTGGGGTCACTGTCAATGACCGCGCGCGTGTCTTCGTCCCCTCGGCGGTACAGGATGTGCACCCGCTCGTCGCCAAGCTGCAGATCGGCCATACTGATCTCCCGCAGGATGAGCCGGGCCCCGCGCTTGCCGACGACCCCGTGATCTACATCGACTCATCCCTTGCCATGAGCGCCGGAAAGGCTGCGGCGCAAGTGGGGCATGGTTCAATGCTGCTGGCTGCGGCAATGAGCTTCAAGGAAGTAGAGGACTGGGCAGCGCAGGACTTTTCGCTTTCCGTGCGCGCACTCGGCACTGCGGACTTTGCAGCGGCATGCGCTCGCCCCGGTGCTGTTGTGGTGCACGACGCCGGCTTCACCGAAGTTGCCCCAGACTCAGCTACGGTCTGCGCGCTGCGCCGCCCCTAACGGGCTTCGACTAGGCGCTGGAGAGCCCCGCGCACGACGTGCGGGTCGCTCGTGGGCCACATCTGTGGCATCGAGGCCCGCAAGTAGGAGCCATAGCGCTTGGTTACTAAGCGGTTATCCAGTACTGCGACGACGCCGCGGTCGTTAGCAGAGCGCAGCAAACGGCCCGCGCCTTGGGCCATAAGCAATGCAGCATGCGTGGCGGAGACTTCCATGAAGCCGTTGCGCCCGGCGGCCTTCGCGGCCTCGGTGCGAGCCTGCATGAGGGGGTTATCCGGGCGGGGGAAGGGAATGCGGTCGATGAGGACCAGGGAACAAGCAGGACCCGGTACGTCGACGCCCTGCCAAAGGGTTAGCGTGCCGAAAAGACAGGAGTTTTCGTTCTTCGTGAACTTGTCCACGAGAGCGCCGATGGAGTCCTCGCCCTGGAGGTAGATATCGAAGGGGAGCGTGGGCTTGAGTTCCTCGGCTGCCTGCTGCGCGGCTCGCCGCGAGGAGAAGAGCCCGAGCGTGCGCCCGCCCGCAGCCATGATGAGCTCGCGGATCTCCTTGAGCGTCTCGGGGCTGAGGCCGTCACGGCCCGGCTGCGGTAGGTGCGACGCGGTATATAAGATGCCACTGCGCGCGGGGTCGAAAGGATAACCCACATCAAGGCTGTCCCACGTGCCCTTCGGCAGGCCCCATTGTGCGGCCATGGCGTCGAAGCGCCCTCCCAAGGCCAGCGTGGCGGAGGTCAGCACCACGGTTTGTTCGCCGAAGAGCTTTTCGTGCAGCATCCCGGCGATGGAGAGCGGGGCCACGGCGAGGGTGTCGTTCAGCGTGCGCTCATCGCGCTCCAGCCAGACTACGTCGGCATGCGCGGCGGGGTCACCGGTAGCGAAAACGTCAAGGATGCGAGCGATGGCTTCGACGAGGCTAGCGAGGTGATTGGCCAGGTTCTGGCGCTCCGCAGATTTTTCCGGGTCTTGGGACTGCTCGCCCTCGGGGGCGCGGGCGATGGTCTCGCGGCAGTCGGCCAACGTGTCCGCCAAACCCATGAGCTGCTGCTTGGCTTCCTCTGGCAAGTCGGTCCAGCGGCCTGGCGCGAACTCTCCGAGGAGTTGACTCAGCTCGTTGGCCTGCTCAGCGAGGCGTTGGTCCTTGCCGTTGGCGCCGAGAGACTTGGCGCGGCTGGCCGCCATCTTCAGCGCGCGCCCGGTGATTTCGGCGGTAGAAACCGAGGTGATGCGGCCGTCTAGCTCGTGGGCCTCATCGATGATGACGACATCGTGTTCCGGCAGGATATTGATGTCTGCTACTGCGTCAATGGCGAGCAGCGCGTGGTTGGTGACCACGATATCGACGTCCGCCGCGCGGCGTCGCGCGAGTTCCGCGAAGCAGTCCTCGCCGTGCGGGCAGCGTGTGGCGCCGAGGCATTCGTTCGAGGTGACGGAGACTTGCCGCCACGCGAGGTCGGGCACGCCCGGTTCCAAATCCTCACGGTCACCCGTCTCGGTGTCTTCCGCCCATTCATAGACACGTTGGACGTGGCGGCCGAGGTGAGAGACCGAGTCTTCGTCGAGTAGCGCGTCCTCATCCTCCAGTTCGGCGGCGCGGGACACCTTGTTGAGGCAGACGTAGTTGGAGCGGCCCTTCATGATGGCGAAGGTGGGCTTCTTCTCCAGGTGCGGCTCGAGGGCCTCGGCCAGACGCGGAAGGTCCCGCTCCACGAGCTGCCGCTGCAGCGCCAGCGTGGCGGTGGAGACGATCACCGTGTGTCCGGTTCCTTGCGCGTGGCGGAAGGCGGGCACGAGGTAAGCCAGGGACTTACCCGTACCAGTTCCTGCCTGCACAGCGAGGTGGCGTTCCTTTTCTAACGCGGTGGTTACGGCCTTCGCCATGCGCACCTGGCCGGCACGCCGCGCGCCGCCGAGGGAAGAGACTGCGGCGTCGAGAAGGTCAACCGTTGTGTCGTGCATGTCAGGCAGTGTAGTCGGTCGCCTTCGCCGTGCTTCTTAAGAGCCGAAGCCAACGAAGCGGGTGGGAACCGCAGGCTCGTCGCGGGTGAGCGCTAGGCCTTCCCATGGCAGGGTGGTGATGGCCTGAGCCAGATACTCGCGGGATTCTTCGAGGGTAGGCAGGTTGTCGAGGATTTCGCCGTCGCGCATGAGCGGTACCGTCATCTCGCGGGTGCGCAGCGTGCCCGTGTCTGGGTCCTCGGCGGAGAAGGGGAGCACGAGCTCCTCGACGGCCACCCCCGAGGAACGGTAGGTGCGCAGAGAGCGCTTAGCCCCGCCCTGCGATTTCTTCGAGGAGGAGCGCTTGGCTACTGGGTGGCCATCAACCTCGACGACCTTGTACACCATGCTGGCGGTTGGCGCGCCCGAGCCAGTAACCACTGAGGTACCCACGCCATAGACATCGACGGGGTCGCCGCGCAGGCCGGCGATGGCAAACTCATCGAGGTCGGAGGAGACCACGATTTTGGTGTTGTGGTTGCCCAAGTCATCGAGCTGCTTGCGCACGCGACGGGTGACCGCGGCCAAATCACCAGAGTCGATGCGCACGCCACCCAACTCGGGGCCGGCGACGCGCACGGCGGTTTCTACGCCCTTGGTGATGTCATAGGTATCCACCAGCAGGGTGGTATCGACGCCGAGCGTTTCGATCTGCCCGCGGAAGGCTGCCTCCTCATTGGGAGTGCCGTCCTCGTTGACGTGCGCCAGCGTCCACGCATGCGCCGCAGTGCCGGAGACCGGAATGTCGTAGCGGTAGCCGGCTTCCAGGTTGGAGGTGGCCTGGAAACCTGCCAGGTAGGCGGCGCGGGCAGCGGTCACGGCAGCGTATTCGTGAGTGCGGCGCGAACCCATCTCGATGATGGGGCGGCCATCTGCAGCCACCACCATACGTGAGGCCGCAGAAGCCACTGCGGAATCGGAATTCATGATGGACAGAATCACCGTTTCCAGAATCAGGCATTCACCAAAGGTTCCGCGCACGGTCAACAGGGGCGAATTGGGGAAGTAGAGCTCGCCTTCGCGGTAGCCATCGATGTGTCCAGAGAAGCGGTAATTGGCCAGGTATTCCTTGGTTTCTGCATCAAGGAAGTCCATCTCTGCCAGTTGTTGGGCGGTAAAGCGGAAGTCCCGGACTGCGCGAAGTACGCGTTCGGTGCCGGCCACGACACCATAGCGCCGCTCGTTGGGGAGGCGGCGGGCAAATACCTCGCAGGCCACTTGGCGGTGCGCGGAGCCATCGCGCAACGCTGCCTCCAACATGGTCAGCTCGTATTTATCCGTAAGGAGAGCCGTAGAACGATCGCTAGGTCCGAACCCAGAATCCTGGGTGTTGTCTGAGATAGTAGTCACATCGAAGATGCTACTCAGGGAGCTCTGAAAAATCAGCTCTTCTATTCCTCAAGCTGAATGACAACGTAGACCTCACCGTCGTTATAAGCCACTCCAACGGCTGCAGTGGACATCCGGCGATCCTGCAAAGCAGCCACATGGTCGGGAGAAGCAAGGAAGGCTTCCATGAATTGATAGCCGCTAGCCTCCTCCAAGGGCAGGTGGTGCTGAACCATCTGCACATTTTCTTCGGCCGAGTCTTGCGTCTTGGTGACGGCGTTGCACTCTGCCTTTTCGCGGGCTGCGGTTTGGCGGTCGATCCAGGGCACCAGTGGGGCTTGGCCATCTTCCTTGCGCCACTCGTTGAGCCCCTCCATGAGCTCCTCTTGGATGGTGGCGAGCTGGCGTTGGACGGGAACGTCGGGAAGCTCGTAGTCGCACGCCTCCGACGTCGGGGGTTCCGCATCCGTCGAGCTGCCGTCGTCCGACGGGTTGGTCAGGCTAATCACGGCAGTGACGAGCGTGCCGCCGAGGACGAGCACGGTGAGGATGCGCTGCAGGAGGAACACGACATCCTCCTTCGCCGGTTGGCGTCCCGCGAGAATGTCAGTAACGGCTGGGGGAAGGGTGAAAGAATTCATCGGTGCCACCTGGAAACGACAATCAGGTCAGAAGTTGATGACAGTATAACCGCTCGCTACCGGAAAAAATTTGGCTAGGGTAGAGGACATGAAAGCGCACAAAGAAACGTCCGCGGGTGTGGTTATGAGTTCGCCCATGGCCACCCCGGAGCTGGATGAAGCGATTGAGGTCGACGTCGCCACGAGCGAAAACCTGCCGTGGATGTGCATTGTTTGGGATGACCCAGTCAACCTAATGAGCTATGTTTCCTACGTGTTCCAGACTGTGCTGGGCTATGACAAAAAGCGCGCCAACGAGCTGATGATGCAAGTCCATACCGAAGGTAAGGCGGCAGTCTCCTCGGGTGAACGCGACAAAGTCGAAGCCGATGTGAAGAAACTGCAAGTCGCCGGCCTGTGGGCCACGATGCAGCAGGCAGGATAAGAGTATGCAGGCTTGGAAAAAGAAAAAGTCCTTCATGCGTGGCGCGAAATACACGACTATTTTCGAGCCCATGGAGCGCGAAGTTTTAGGTGATCTCACCGCAACCGTCTCCGAGGCCATCATTGCCCGCGCACAATCGGCCCCCAAGGATGAGCTGGCGGACATGCTCGACATGCCCACCGGCCACACCGAAGCACCGGAGGATCCATCGCTGGCCCGCCTTTTCCCCGACTTCAAGAAGGCAGGGGATGAAGAGTTCGACGGCGATAATTCACTGCTGCGTTCGCTGCACGAAAATGACATCGCGCGCGCCAAGCTGGAAAACCTCCAAGTGATTAACACCGCGCTGGGGCCCACCGGCGGGGTAGAGGTGGCTATCAGCGAGGAAGAAGCACATGCCTTCCTCGCAGGGCTCAATGACCTGCGCCTCTTCATCGCCGCCGGGGACGTGCCGGAGGATACCCCTGGAGCGGACCGCGATACGCTCGTGGAATGGCTGGCGTTCTGCCAGGATTCGCTGCTCGACGTCATCATGGATTAGCACCGTGCAGACTCTCCCCGACATGGGCTTTTCTGTCGGTCACGTCACGCGTGAGGACACCGGCGTCACCGTCGTTTACTGCGGTGAACAAGGTGCCGTGGCTGGCGTCGATGTGCGCGGCGGAGGCCCCGGCACCCGCGAGACGGATCTGCTGGAGCCGCACAACACGGTTGAGCGCGTTCATGCTCTTGTCCTTGCAGGCGGTTCGGCCTTTGGGCTGGCAGCAGCGGATGGTGTCATGCGCGGGCTTGAGGAAGCGGGAATTGGTTTCCCCGTCTTTGGGGAGGAGATCCCCGGCCCCCGCGTGCCCATCGTGCCAGGCGCGGTCATTTTTGATCTGCTCGCCGGCCCACAGCGCCCCACGGCGGCAGATGGTCAGGCGGCTCTACGCGCCGCGTTGGCAGGGCACGACGCTACGAGCGGCAGCGTGGGCGCAGGCACCGGCGCCTGCGCAGGCAAGATCAGAGGTGGGGTGGGGACCGTGCTTATCGATGTCTCCCCGTTCACCGTCGCCGCGGTTGTTGTAGCCAACCCGGTGGGGCAGGTGATTGATGCTGAGACTGGGCGTTTGTTTGGCGCACCGGACGCGCCGGCCGTGGACGCTAAGCGGTTTGCCGCGGCCCGCAGCCTGGCTGAATCTTTCGCAGAGGCTTCTCAACTAAACACCACCATTGGCGCGGTGTTGACCGACGCCCCGTTAACCAAGGCCCAAGTAAAACGTCTTGCTTTAGCGGGCCACGACGGCATTGCCCGGGCGGTTCGCCCGGCGCATTCTCCACTGGATGGAGATACGCTTTTTGCCGCCGCCTCCGGAACACAACCTGCGGAGCAGGGGATCGGCGCTGCGGAGTTGGCGTCGTTAAGCGCCGCCGCTGCCGACGCAGTGGAGGCAGCCATCGTCGAGGCTGTGGTGAGCGCCACCCCGGGGCTGGGTTTGGAGGCGTATTCCTCGCTGCGCGCTTGCTAAAGTTGGAGTCATTATGACGACGAGTGGACCTTTTGGCCAGCAGCATTCGCATGGGCCCAACCCCTTCCGGCCCCGCCCGGCAGCCCCCGGGGCGGGGCAGCAGCCTGTTCTCAACACGGGGGATTCGAAGAATTACACTCGGGCTGGACGCCTGAAGACGGCAGCGTCTTTAACGGTGGGCTTCCTAGTCGCTGAGTGGGTTATCCACATCATCAACTTCCTGTTTTTTGGCAGCGAGCTGGGTCAATACGGCATACGCCCACTGGATTTTAATGGCATCTGGGGGATTTTCACCGCTCCGCTACTCCACGCGAACTTTGAGCACCTCATCGGAAATTCACTGCCCGGTGCCGTCTTTTGTTTCCTGATCGGCCTCTCAGGCCGCAAGGCATGGTGGGAAGTTACCATCATCGTGGTACTCATCGCTGGCATCGGCACCTGGCTGTTGGGCGGGCCGGGGACCTCGCATATTGGTGCCTCGGGCATGGTGTATGGCTGGCTGGCCTACCTCATCGTCCGGGGAATCTTCAACCGTTCCCTGGGCCAATTTCTCGTCGGCGTGGGGTTGGGCTTTGCCTATTCCGGTCTCATCTGGGGCGTGTTGCCTATCTATGAAGGAGTCAGCTGGCAGGGGCACCTTTTCGGTGCCATCGGTGGCGTCGTCGCGGGAATGGTGATCACCTCCGATGACCCGATTAAAAAGGTTAAGCCCGCGCCCGAAGGAGTAACGCGCTAATGCCTGATGCAACATCTCCCATCGGGATTTTTGACTCGGGCGTGGGTGGCTTGACCGTTGCGCGCACCATCATCGAGCAGCTTCCCGACGAATCCATTATCTACATCGGCGATACCGCCCATGCGCCCTATGGCCCGCGCTCCATCGCCCAAGTGCGTGAGCTGTCCACCGCGATTGCCGATGAGCTCGTGGAGCGCGGCTGCAAGATGCTGGTGATTGCCTGCAACACCGCGACGGCCGCCTTTTTGCACGACGCCCGGGAGCGCTATGACATTCCGGTCGTGGAGGTTATCCGTCCGGCTGTACGCCGTGCCATCGCCACCACCCGCAACGGAAAAATTGGCGTGATCGGCACGGAGGGCACCATCAATTCAGGTGCTTATCAAGATCTTTTTGCCGTCAATCCGAATGTCGAATGCGAGGCGGTGGCCTGTCCTGATTTCGTGAATTTTGTCGAGCGCGGCATTACGGCTGGGCGCCAGATCCTTGGCGTGGCGGAGGGCTACCTGGCGCCGTTGCAATCGGCGGGCGTCGATACGCTCGTTCTTGGCTGCACACATTATCCGCTGCTGACGGGCGTCATCCAGCTCGCCATCGGAGATAACGTCACGTTGGTGTCTTCGGCGGAGGAGACTACGAAGGATGTCCTACGTACCCTCACAACCACGGACATGCTCGCCCCAGCGGGACAGGTGCCCACCCGCAGTTTCGAGTGCACCGGTGATCACGCGGCCTTCGAGCTCTTAGCCACGCGTTTCTTGGGACCCAAGATTTAGTCCTAGTGAAGATGTACAATCGACCCAAATCCCGCATCCCCCGTTGTTTCGTGGAACTATTGAACGCATGAAGCTGACCATCCTAGGCTGTTCCGGCTCGGTGCCCACCGTGGGTAATCCGGCCTCTGGCTATCTCTTGTCTTTCCCCTCTGCTCCGTCCATCATCATGGACTTGGGCCCGGGTACGCTTGCACGCCTGCAGGAACTCCAGGATCCTTGCGATGCACACGTGGCATTAACTCATCTTCATGCCGATCACTGCTTGGACTTTCCGTCTTTGATGGTGTGGCGGCGCTTCCACCCCACAGCACCCGCGGCGTCCCGCAATTTCTGCCTCGGGCCCAGTACTACCGAAACCCACCTGGGCCGCTTGTCCTCTGATGCTCCGGACGGGGTGGATGACATGAGCGATACGTTTGCGTTCAGCCCCTGGGTGGACCGCGAGCGCCAGCTTGTTGACGATGTCTATATCACCCCCTTCCGCACAGTTCACCCGGTCGAGACATACGCCTTGCGGGTCGAACACACTAAAACCGGTGCAACCTTGTGCTATTCAGCTGATTCGGCTTATACGCCCGCGCTCGTCGAGGCTGCCCAGGGCGTGGATGTTTTCCTCTGTGAGGCCGCATGGGGCGAGACCTCGGAGGACAAGGCCCCGGATATGCATATGTCGGGGGCAGAAGCCGGGCGCTTGGCGCGTGAGGCGGGCGTGAAGAAGCTGGTGCTCGTGCACCTCCAGCCTTGGGGTGATGCTGCCGCCACTTATACCGCAGCTGCCCGTGAGTTCGACGGTGAGATCATCGTCGGTGCCGCCGGTATGGAGCTCGACTTTTAGCACGCGCGGTAGGGTAGGAGGCATGACTGATTTCACTCGTGCCGATGGTCGCGCGCTCGACCAACTCCGTAGCGTCCGCATTACCCGCAACTTCACCACCAATCCGGCTGGGTCGGTCTTGGTGGAGTTCGGCAACACCCGAGTTATGTGCACGGCTTCCGTGGAATTTGGGGTGCCGCGCTTTAAGAAGGATTCCGGCGAGGGCTGGTTGACAGCCGAGTACGCGATGTTGCCTTCGGCCACCCACGATCGCATGCCGCGCGAGTCGATGAAGGGCAAGGTCAAGGGCCGCACCCACGAGATTTCCCGCCTGGTGGGCCGCAGCCTGCGCGCCGCCGTGGACCTATCCGAGCTGGGGGAGAACACTATCCAGCTGGATTGCGACGTGCTGCAGGCCGACGGCGGTACCCGCACGGCGTCGATTACCGGCGCGTATGTGGCGCTGGCTGACGCGATTGCCTACCTCAAGGAGGAGGGTGTCGTCCCAGGCGAGCCGCTGTTGGATCCTATTGCCGCTGTTTCCGTCGGCATCATTGACGGTCACGTGTGCCTCGACCTGCCCTATGAAGAGGACTCCCGCGCGGAGGTTGATCTCAACGTGGTGATGCAGGAGGGCGGAGACTTCGTCGAGATTCAGGGCACCGGTGAGCACGGCTTGTTCGGCCGCGCGGAGCTCAACGACATGTTGGACGTGGCCCAGGCAGGTTGCGCCCAGCTTATCGACGCTCAAAAGGCGGCCCTCGGATGGTAAAGCTCCTCGTCGCTTCGAATAATGCCAAGAAGCTCAAGGAGCTGGAGAAGATTCTCGCTGATGCCGGCATCGCGGGCATCGAACTGCTCCCGCTGTCCGCAGTGGAAACCTACCCGGAGCCTGTGGAAGACGGCCGCACCTTTGCCGATAACGCGCTGATCAAGGCGCGCGCCGGGGTGCAGCACACCGGTTTGGCCACGATCGCGGATGATTCTGGCCTCGCGGTGGAAGAACTCAACGGCATGCCGGGTGTGCTCTCCGCTCGGTGGTCGGGCGGTCACGGAGACGATGAAGCGAATAACCAGCTGCTGCTAGGACAGATGTCCCATGTACCCGCTGAACGTCGCGCGGCTGCCTTCGTGTCGGTCTGCGCGTTGGTGACTCCGGATGGGCAGGAACACGTGGTGGAGGGCCGCTGGACTGGCTCCTTGCTCACCGCCCCACAGGGCGAAAATGGCTTTGGTTACGATCCCCTCTTCCAGCCCGAAGGCGAATCCCGCTCTGCCGCGGAGATGTCCCCGGAGGAGAAGAACGCTGTCTCGCACCGCGGCCGCGCGCTGGCGCAGCTGCGTGAACCCCTAGCGGCGCTTGCCGGCCAAGCCTAAGCATCCGCCGGGCCATGACCGCAAGCCCGGCATCCGCGAGCTGGGCTGGCTCGCCGAGCGCTGTGACGACAAGACCCCGCACGGAAACCGCGCGGGGGTCTGACTATGTGCGCCCGGTGAGACTTGAACTCACACGTCATAAGACACTAGAACCTAAATCTAGCGCGTCTGCCAATTCCGCCACGGGCGCGGGTTTAGTTGCTGCGGAGCACTCTTTGCTCCACGCAACGTTCACTAGCCTACAGGGCAGCAGCCCATAGACGGAAATCCACTTTTCCGGGCGTGGTGGGTAGGCTGTTGAGAGTGAGCACCAACCCAGCACCGAAAAAGCGGATGAAGGTTCGATGGTGGCACATCGTCCTCATCGTGATCTTTGTCGTGCTCTTTTTATTCCTTGCTTATTGGCAATGGACGCGGTTCCGCTCCGGTTCGGGAACCTTCCAGAACTTGGGATACGCCTTCCAATGGCCGCTGTTCGCGGTATTTGTTGTTTACGCTTACCGCACTGCCATACGCTACGAGAATGAGCGAATTGATGCCGAGAACGAAGCACTCGAGCGGGGAGAAGAGCCAGCCCAGTATGAGGCAGAGAGCGTGCGCGCGGCCAAGGAGCACACCGCGACTAAAATCGACGAAGATTTCCTACCGTCTCGCCCACAGATTGATGTGGACACCTTTAACGCTATGAACAAGCAGCGCCGCCGTCGCGGCACTGAAGAGGAGTATTAATGAGCAACTCAGTCAACAACGCTGTCCATCCTGACCGCCAGGCGCGTATCCGTGGCCCGCTGAAGTTCTTTTCCATTGCCGCCACTATCACCGGTATTTTTCTTCTCATTCTTGTTGCGCGCATGATTCTGCAATACGGCGTGGGGATGGAGATGCCATCCTGGGCCACGCTCATCGCCCAAGCACACGGCGTGGCCTACATGGTCTACCTCGTGTCCATCCTGGTCCTCGGTCCGCGTGCCATGTGGCCGGTAAGCAAGCTTTTCACCACGGCGCTCGCCGGCGTTGTGCCGTTCTTGTCCTTCTGGATGGAGCACAAGCGCCGCACTGAAGTTGTTGAGCAGTTCCAGCTGTAGGTAGGTATGACGAGCCGCAAACTGAGCACCACACTTATCGCGATTGTGGTGCTTCTTTCACTCGCTTGCGCTGGCTTGGGTGTGTATGCCGTACGCCAGCCGAACGAGATTTATAGCGCCCCAGTTCAGTCCACTAATACTCAGGTGGTCAACGCAGTCGAACGTCAAGAGCAAGTGGTCTTGCTCAGCCTGGGCATCCAGGGGCTGGCGGAGAAATCCTCTGTCGGCGAAGTATTTGGTGTACGCGTCCCGTGGACCGACCGCACCCAATTTGTGCAGTATTCCTACAAAGCCAAGCTCGGTATCGAAGGCAAGGACGTGCGCGTCACTGAGACCGGCGAGCATGCCTACACGGTCTATATCCCGGACTTCATTTTTATCGGGCATACCGATGAAGAGTTTAAGACCGCAGTGGAAGATAACGGCGTGCTCAGCTGGACCACCCAGCCACTCGACGCCGCCTCGACAGTGTCAGATGTCCTCAGCGCCGATAAGAAGCGCAAGGACATCAACGACAACCGCGAGCTCCTGCAGGACCAAGCCCGCAGCTTTTATGAAGGCATCATTCGCGGAGTAGACCCTGAGGCCCAGGTCACCATGGAGTTCAGCTAATCCTCACTCTGAGTGCCCTCTTTCGTGGAATGAACTACATCTACGTGGAATGAACTACGTTCATTCCACCTCCGTGAACTTGCGGTCCCAATAAGCCCGCACCGGGTTAGCGTCCGCAAGGAGGATATCGAAGCGGTCATTGGCAATCTCGATGATTTCGCTCAAGACCACGCGCTGTTCCAGCTCATCCGAGTTGGACAAGCGGCGCACGCCCGCATCGATGACGCGATCGGCCGAGTCATTGGTGTCTAGGTACGCCACAAATGGCATGTCGAAGCGTTCGCGGTAGGCCTGTGAGACGTCGATAAGCTGCTGTGTCTGAACGTCGTCGAGGTCATCCAGAGCCAAGGAACCGCGGTCAGCAGAGATAGTGGCGGCGGTGTCGGAATCGGCAAGCAGTAGCTCATCCATCGCGGGGTAGTCGTGGATCAGGGCACGGCGCTGCTCGCCGGGGGCAGTGAGGACCGTGACCTGGATTGCTTCGCGCAGCTGGCTGACATCCTGGAAGGGGCGCAGCTCCCAGGCAGCTTCGAGCGGCCAGGTTTCGTTGTTGAAGAGCGGGCGCAGCGCACTGACGAAGCTGTCGCGGTCCATGTCGTTGAGCTCCTTGAGCGAGACGCCGGCGCCGTCGAGACGGCTGACATCATCGCCAGACTGCGAGCCGACGTGGAAGAAGAGCAAGTTGAGCAAAATCGCCGTGATAGCGCCGATCGACATTCCGGAGGAGACGAAAATCTGCGCCCACTCCGGGAAGGCGGTGGCCACGTCCGGCTTGAAGGTAACGAGCATGGCCAGTCCCAGCGCGGTGGTAACGATGGCGGCGTTGCGGCCATCAGTAATGTCTTCCTTCGCAATGGTCTGCAGGCCCGCCCACGCAACGTTGGCAAACAATGCGAGGGAGGCGCCGCCGAGCACCGGGGAGGGAATAGCCGCCACAACAGCTGCGGCCTTAGGTAGCAGGCCCAGAATGATCATGAAGCCCGCTGCGGACACGGCTACCCAGCGGGATTTCACACCAGTCAGGCGAACCAAGCCGACGTTCTGCGCGAAGCAGGTGTAGGGGAAGGAGTTCATCACGCCACCAAGGGTGGTGGAGAGACCATCGGCGCGAATGGCGCGCACCACGTCATCGCGCTTGATGCGCTTCTTCACAATCTCACCGGTGGCGAAGACATCGCCGGTGGTTTCCACCATGGTGATGATCATGACGATGATGAGGGAAAGAATCGCCATGATGTCGAACTTCGGCATACCGAAGTAGAAAGGTGTTGTCATACCGATGGCATCGGCTTCACGCACGCCGTCAAAGGACGTATCGCCCAGTGCGAAGGCCACGCCAGTACCGATGACCAAACCAAGCAGCACAGACAGAGTACCCAGGAAGCCGCGGAAGAAACGCTGCACGATGATAATGATGGTGAGCGTGCCGAAACCATAGAGCAGATCGCGTGCGGCCGGAACCCCGTCCGCGTAATTGACAAAGTCATTTGCTGAGACCGCCAGCAGCGACGTTCCCATCACCAGAAGCACGGTGCCGGTGACAATTGGGGGGAAGTACTTGAGCACGCGTCCAAAGACCGGCGCAGCAAAGAAAGTAAAGATACCGGCAGCAATAATCGCGCCATAAATCGTCGGCAGCGGCTGGTCGCCAGCGCTCATGCCGATGGCAATGATCGGGCTTACCGCCGTGGTGGTCACACCCTGGATGATGGGAAGGCGGACACCGATGTGCTTGCCGACGCCCACCGCCTGGATCAACGTCGCCAGACCACAGGTCAACAGGTCTGCATTGATGAGGTGAATCGTGGTGGCCTCATCGAGGCCCAAGGAACCAGCGATAAGCAGTGGCACGATGACCGCGCCGGCATAGAAAGCGAGAACGTGCTGGAGTCCGAGTGCCGCCAGCTTGGGCGCCGGCGGGACCACATCAACGGGGTGGGTTGGGACAGTGGCAGGGCTAGCGGTAGCGGCGGTGTGAGACACGCAAAGAGCTCCTTGCTGAAGGGCGAGATGAGGATACTGCGCATAACAATAGAGTGCGGCGCGGACAGGCACCAAGAACTCGCCCGAAAGGTGTGGGAAAGGCCACGTCAGGGGGTGATTTACCCCCGCATCCAACCGTACGGCCGTTACCTATGAGAGAGCTGACCTGTGTGGTGCTAAAACCAGCCCGTTCGGTGGCGCGGGGCACGCATGTGCCGATGTGAGGTTATGCGTTTGTCCCCCTACTATGGGCTACAGAGAGGGGTTCGGTGACGATACGTGTTGACCGAATTGCCCGTGAGCCGAAGTCACCTACAACCCTTCTGCGACTAAGTGTTTACGCGTCGTGTGAACTATGAAGGGAGTCAATATAGTGACCACCGCAACGGAACAGTCTGTGCAGTTCGAGGCATGGAAGGGCTTTGAGCCCGGCCCGTGGACTGAGAACATTGACGTTCGTGATTTTATCCAGCGCAACTACACCCCTTATGACGGGGACTCTTCCTTCCTCGCTGGGCCCACCGAGAAGACGCAGCGCGTGTGGGAGCATTTGGAGAAGAACTATCTTTCCGTCGAGCGCCAGAAGCGCATCTTCGATGTGGATACCCACACCCCGAGCGATATCGATGCTTTCCCGGCTGGGTATATCTCCGAGGATGATGACGTCATCGTCGGTCTGCAGACGGATACTCCGCTCAAGCGCGCCATGATGCCCAATGGTGGATGGCGCATGGTCAAGCAGGCCATTAAGGAAGCCGGCAAGGAAACCGATCCGGAGATCGAGAAGATCTTCACGCGTTACCGCAAGACCCACAACGATGCGGTCTTCGATATCTATACCCCGCGCATCCGCGCAGCGCGTTCCTCCCACATCATCACCGGCCTGCCGGATGCTTATGGCCGCGGCCGCATCATCGGTGACTACCGCCGCGTGGCTCTCTATGGCGTGGACTACCTCATCGCCGAGAAGGAAGCATCCAAGAGCGCGGTGGGAGACCTCGGTTTCTCCGAGCACTGGGCCCGCTACCGTGAGGAGCACGCCGAGCAGATCAAGGCCCTGAAGAAGCTCAAGATCATGGCTGAGTCTTATGGCTTCGATATCTCGAAGCCGGCGAAGACTGCCCACGAAGCAGTGCAGTGGACTTACTTTGGCTACTTGGCCTCCATCAAGTCCCAAGACGGTGCAGCGATGTCCATCGGCCGCCTTTCCGCCTTCTTCGACTGCTACTTTGAGCGTGATTTCGCCGCAGGCATCCTCACTGAGGAAGATGCCCAAGAGATCATCGACCAGCTGGTTCTCAAACTGCGCATCGTGCGCTTCCTGCGTACCGAGGACTATGACCAGATCTTCTCCGGCGACCCGTACTGGGCAACCTGGACCGATGCTGGTTTCGGTACGGATGGCCGCCACCAGGTCACCAAGACCTCCTTCCGCCTGCTGCAGACCTTGATTAACCTGGGCCCATCACCGGAGCCGAACATCACCATCTTCTGGGATCCGCAGCTGCCGGCGGGCTACAAGGAATTCTGTGCCCATATCTCGATTGAGACCTCTTCCATCCAGTACGAGTCCGATAAGCAGATTCGTGAGCAGTGGGGCGATGACGCTGCGATTGCGTGCTGCGTGTCCCCGATGGCCGTCGGCAAGCAAATGCAGTTCTTCGGCGCCCGCGTGAACGCCGCCAAGGCCCTGCTCTACGCCATCAACGGCGGCCGCGACGAGGTCAGCGGCAAGCAGGTCGTGGATGGTTATGAGCCTATCCAGGGCGATGGCCCGCTCGACTTTGACGAGGTCTGGCAGAAGTACGAGGAGATGCTGGATTGGGTCGTCGGCACCTACGTTGAGGCCCTGAACATCATCCACTACTGCCACGACAAGTACGCGTACGAGTCCATTGAGATGGCGCTGCACGATTCCGATATCGTGCGCTCCATGGGCTGCGGTATCGCCGGCCTGTCCATCGTGGCTGACTCGCTGTCCGCCATTAAGTACGCCAAGGTCTACCCGGTGCGCGATGAGACCGGCCTCATCGTGGACTACAAGACGGAAGGTGACTTCCCCTTCTACGGCAACGATGATGACCGCGCCGATGATATCGCCGCCACCATCGTCCACACCGTCATGGCGAAGATTAAGGCCATCCCGATGTACCGCAACGCCATTCCGACCCAGTCGGTGCTGACCATTACTTCCAACGTGGTCTACGGCAAGGCAACTGGTTCCTTCCCGTCCGGCCACGAGGCAGGTACCCCGTTCGCCCCAGGCGCTAACCCGGAGAACGGCGCGGATAACCACGGCATGGTTGCCTCCATGCTGTCGGTGGGCAAGTTGGACTACAAGGATGCCCTCGATGGCATCTCACTGACCAACACCATCACCCCATCCGGATTGGGCCGCACCCCGGAGGAGCGCATCACCAACCTGGTGGGCGTCCTCGATGCCGGCTTCATCATGGATTCCGAATAGACCACTTCCACACCACTTCCCAAGGAGAACACATCATGGCAACCCCAACTTTTGACGAGCGCCTCGCCACCATGAAGGCCAACCGCACCGCCAACAACATGGACTCGGGCCTCTACCACGCCAACATCAACGTCCTGGACAAGTCCACCTTGGAGGACGCCGTTGAGCACCCGGAGAAGTACCCGAACCTCACGGTCCGTGTTTCCGGCTACGCGGTGAACTTTGTGAAGCTCACACGCGAGCAGCAGCTGGACGTTATCTCCCGCACCTTCCACCAGGGTTCCTAAATGGCAGATGGCATTACCGGCGTCGTGCGTCTTTCTCCTGAAGAAGGGGAGAAGGTGCGCGGCGCCGCCGCCGGTTTAGGAACGGACAATGACCTCGACGGTTTTACCCGCTCGGAGCTGATGCAGGCTCGCCGCTCCGGTGATGTCGCGCTCGTGCATTCTTGGGAGCTGGTTACGGCTGTTGATGGCCCCGGAACCCGCATGACCATGTTCATGTCGGGCTGCCCGTTGCGCTGCCAGTATTGCCACAACCCTGACACCATGGAGATGAAGGTTGGCACCTTGGAGCGCATCGAGGATGTGGTCAAGCGCGTCAAGCGCTATAAGCCCGTCTTCAAGGCTTCAGGAGGTGGTCTGACTTTGTCGGGTGGCGAGGCGCTGTTCCAAATCGCCTTCACCCGGCGCCTGCTCAAAGAGGTCCATGACGCCGGTATTCATACGACGATTGACACGTCGGGATACCTCGGCGCGCGCCTGCGCGATGAGGACATGGACAACATCGACCTGGTTCTCTTGGACGTCAAGTCTGGTGACGAAGAGACCTACAAGGAAGTCACTCGCCGCGAGTTGCAACCCACGATCGACTTCGGTGACCGTCTCAATGAGATGGGCAAGCCGGTGTGGATTCGCTTCGTGGTCGTCCCTGGCCTGACAGACTCCCCAGAAAACGTCGCCAACGTTGTCAAGATTGTCTCCCGCTGGAAGAGCAACGTCGAGCGCGTCGAGGTCCTGCCTTTCCACAACATGGGCGCGGACAAGTGGCGCGAGTTGGGCTATCCCTACACTCTCGAGGACACCAAGCCGCCGAAACCGGAAGATGTTGAATCTATCCGCGATGCGTTCCGCGAGGAGGGTTTCGTGGTCTACTAGAAGCATGAAACGCTTCGGCCACACCATCAAGGAACACACCATCACCGTCCCCTGGGACTATGACAATCCCGCCGCGGGGGAGTTCGAGCTCTACGCCCGGGAAATCATCCCGCCCGGCGGTGAGAATTACCCAGCGCTGCTCTATAACCAGGGCGGGCCGGGTTTTCCCGCGCCAAGGCCGACGGGTGCTTCCGGACTCATCGGGAAGGGTTTGGAGCGCTACCGCTGGATCCTCATGGACCAGCGCGGCACGGGTCGCAGCCACCGCATTGATGAGCTGAGTCCTGCCGAGGACCGCACCGCACAGCGCTTGGCCCAACTGCGCCAGGAAAACATCGTGCGCGATGCCGAACACCTGCGTGAGCACCTGGGGGAGGAGTCCTGGGATCTCTTTGGTCAGTCCTTCGGCGGCTTCATCATCACGGCCTATGCTTCGATGTTCCCGGAGTCTATCGGCCGAGCCTTCCTCACCGGTGGCCTTCCTACCCTGGCCAAGGGTGCAGATGATCTCTACCGCACGACTTTTGCCAAGCTCAAGGTGCGTCACGAGCGTTTCTATGCCCAGTTCCCGTGGGCTAAAGCGCGCGTCGAGGAAATCCTCCACCACCTAGACAACTCGGAGGAGCTACTTCCGACAGGGGAGCGCCTGTCTGCGCGCCGCTTCCGCACTATCGGAATTGAGTTGGGGCGCGGCACTGGCTTCGATTCTTTGGGCTACCTGCTGGAGGAACCTTTCCGCACCGTGGGTGGGGAGAAGCGCTTGCGTTCGGACTTCCTCAACGACGTCGGAAGCCGCGTGAGCTTCCAGGCTGGCCCGCTGTACGCGGCCATCCATGAATCTATCTACGGTGGCGTCGGCGGCCAGGCCGTCACCGGCTGGGCTGCGCACCGCATGCGTGAGGAGTTCCCCGAGTTCGCCGAGGATGGTACCTATCTCACTGGTGAGCACATCTTCCCCTGGCAGTTCGATGAGGATCCGGCGCTGCGCCCCTTCAAGCAGGCCGCCGAGGAGCTCGCCGCCCACGAGTGGGCAAGCTCTCCGTATGACGCCGCTGCGCTTGCCGCCGCACCCGTTACCGCCTCCGCCGCCATCTACTTGGACGATATCTTCGTGCCCTTCGAAGACTCCCTGGCTACAGGAGAGACCTACCGCGACTTGCGCCCAGTGGTGACCAACCGCTTCCAGCACAACGGTATTAGTGAGGACGGCGCGGGGATTTTGGGCGAGCTCTTCCGCGCGGCTGATGAGCGATAAGAGTGCTCCGAGAGCTCTCGGGGAATGTTCTTTCTCGAGATGTGGTGGTGGTCACCGTATGGCACACTGGTTAGGAAAACCTTAACCGAGCAGAAAGGATAAGCCTATGGCCGGTCTCATCGTCATTGGCGTGATTCTCCTCATTATTATTGCCACTGCCTTCGACGGTTTCTTCATCGTCCGGACGAAGGAGGCCGCCATCATTGAGCGGATGGGTAAGTTCGTGAGCGTTGCTCACGCGGGCTTGCACTTCAAGGTGCCTTATGTCGACCGCGTGCGCGCCAAGATTAGCCTGCAGATCCGTCAGCTCGATGTCATGGTGGAAACCAAGACCAAGGACAACGTCTTCGTCCAGATCCCCGTTGCCGTGCAGTACGAGGTAGTTCAGGGCAGCGAGCGTCAGGCTTTCTACACCTTGTCCAACCACGAGCAGCAGATCGTGGCCTATGTGCAGGACAACGTCCGTTCCTCCGTGGCGAACATGAACTTGGATGATTCTTTCTCTTCCAAGGACACCATCGCCCGCAACGTAGCGATGTCCCTGCGCGATAACATGGCCGCCTACGGCTGGAACTTCGTCAACACCCTCGTAACCGATATTCGCCCGGATGCCCGCGTGCGCGAGTCCATGAACTCTATTAACGCCGCACAGCGTGAGCGCGAGGCTGCCGTGGCGCAGGCAGAAGCTGAGAAGATCCGTGTGGTCAAGGAAGCCGAAGGTGCGGCCGAGGCCAAGAAGCTGCAGGGCCGCGGTGTGGCTGACCAGCGTAAGGAAATCGTCGAAGGTATTGCCCAGCAGTACGAGTTGCTGCGTGCTGCCGGTGTGCAGGAGAACCCCGAGACCCTCATGCTGGTCTCCCAGTACCTTGACGCCATGGTGGACGTGGCCGACCGCGCCCACACCAATGTGCTGTACATGCCGTCTAACCCGGGCGGCATGCAGGATCTCTTCGGCGGTATGCGCGATACGCTGCTGTCCACTAACGCTATTAACGAAGCCCCGAAGCCGAAGGTGCCGGCCGGCGAAGCAAAGCACAGCCGCGAGGATGCCGCCACGGAGCGTCGCCGTCGTGAGGAACAGGAGCGCCGCGAGCGGGATGAGCGTGCCCGCCGCGATGCTGAGATGATGGAGCAGGCGCAGCGCGCACAGCAACAAGCACAGGAGCACGTACAGAACGCACAGCAGGGCCAGGGCTTTGGTCAGTTCTCGGGTTTCCCGGCCCCGCCGCAGGGCAATAACCAGCCGCAGAGCGCGCGCGACTACTTTGATCAGTTGCGCAATCAGCTCAACAAGGGCAATAACTAAGCACATTCAAAACCACATGAAGAGGGCCTTTCCGCAGCTTGGGAAGGCTCTCTTTTCGTTGCCCTTCCACGCGAAGATGGTCAACATCATGATGGCGCCGGTGAAGATGTCGGGAACGGAGAAAGCAACGGAGGTCGCAACCGGAATGATGGAAGTGCGCAGGGCGTGCTTGCGAATGGCTTGGGAACGGGTCAGGCCCTTTGTCCGTGCAGTGCGCCCCGGAATTCCGATCGTGGAAAACTAAGCTCCAGCGTTAGGTGCGGATGAATATTATGCGCATAATTTCGGGGGTAGCCGGAACGCACCCGCAACGCTTAAAACACATTAAGGGGGATAGAAATACTCAGCAGGCGTGCAGCAGCCGACTGAGTGCATCCTTTTCTGCCTCCGTAACCCAGATTCCATAGGTCGCTTTTACCTCGACGATGCGGCGCGCATATTCACAGCGAAAACCTTTGTTAGGCGGCAGCCACGTGGCGGCATCACCAGCGCCTTTCTGCTGGTTGAGAGGACCGCCGACGGCAAGGAGGTTGCGTGGATCATTGGCAAAGTTGCGGCGCTTCTCCGGTGACCATTGCTGGGCGCCTTTCTGCCAGGCGTCGGCCAGCGCCACAACGTGATCGATCTGCACCGCGCGTGAGGTCTGCGCCCCGCGCTGAAACTCAATGTCCTGGCCCGAATAAGGGTCGTGCAAAACCCCGGACAGCGCCACACAGTCGTGGGTGCCTTCCTTGAGCACGAGGCTTTCCGGATCCAGATCCCTGCGGAGGATGTCGTTGCGGGTATCGCAGCCGTTGTGTCCGAAGTCCACCGTCACATCATCGGACCACGCTTGGCCGAATTCCTCACGCTCATAACCGGTCATGGGAGCGCGGCCTTTGACCTCCAAGGAATTCAAGGCGGCGAGTGTTTCGGCGATCTCCGGCGCGGGAGCGGCCTCTTCGGACTGTTCTTCTGTAGGTCCCTCCTGGACCGGCGCCGCTGCCGTTGTGGCGCTGGGCTGCTCGAATGGGGGATCGACTGGGGCGGGAAGGAAAAGGCCCACAGCCACCAGTGCGGCTATCGCGGCGTTAAGCAGTGCGGCGATGAAGAACGGGGTACGAGTGGACATGACGTAGTGATCCTAGTGGGTAGAATCGGCACACGGTATGAGTATCGATATGTTCTTTGACGAGTACCTTGCTGAACGCGGCTTGCAGCGCTCAGCCGAGGTTGTCCCAGACCACGCCTGCCAGGTCTTTTCTGATATTCCTGAGTCGAAGACCCAGTCTTCCCTCGATGAGGCCGCGCAGCTTGTCGCTCGCGCTTTGGGGGAGTAGTGACGGTGTCCGATTCCCACGTCTCTGTGCCTTTGGTTGCGCACTTGGGCTCCGAGCCTTTCGCGCTGTCTTTCTCCGGACAAGGCTATGCCTGGCTGCCGACGTTGCGCGACGCCCTTGCCACTGGTGTCGGGCCGCAACTGACTGAGTACCTCGCTGAGGCGGAAGAACTGCTTGCCCCACTGGACGAGGAACTCCTGCCCGCTGCGCCACACGGGTTTGCACCCCTGGCCTGGGCGGATGCGGAGCCGGCGTGGGCGCACGCGCTTGCCGACGTCCCACTTTCCACTCCCGGCATCCTCACCGCACAGCTGGCGGTGCTAGAAAACCTGCGCGCACACGGAGTAGAACTCGAGGACGCTGTGAGCAGCATCGGCCATTCCCAAGGCGTGCTCGCCGCAGCGGTGGTGAAGAAGCGCATGAGCCCAGCGGGGGCTCTGGCACTGGCGCGTCTCATCGGCGCAGCCATGGTGACTACCGCGCGCAGCGCTGGGCTCGTCCGCACCGCGCAGGGCGCACCCATGGCGGCGGTGACCGGTGCGACGAAGCAGCAACTGCATGAAGCCGGTGCCCGCATTGGCCTCGACAACGGACGGGGGCGCTTCGTCATCGTCGGAACACCGGTTGAGCTTGCCCGAGTGAAGGCCGCGCTGCAGGAGAACGCGACCCTTACGGAAGGGGAGGAAGTCAAGCCCGCCGCAGTTACCGTTTCCGACCTTGACGTTTCGGCCGCGTTCCACCATCCCACCATGCAGTATGCGGTGGAACAGGTAGAAAGCTGGGCGGGGCGAATCGGCTTGGACCCAGAAATCACCGCGCAGCTCGCGCGCGCCGTGCTCACGGACTACGTGGACTGGCCCGAGCGCGTTGATTCGTCGCTTGACGCTGGGGCTCGCTGGATCCTTGAAGTCGGGCCCACCCGCGGGGTGGAGCCGCTGACACGAGATCTCGTTGCCGGGCACGGCGTGGGCACGCTGGCCGTGGGGACAGCGCAAGGACTGGCTCAGCTCGTGGAACCGGGACGCGCACCTTCTCTGCCACGCGCGTGGTCCGAGTGGGCCCCGCGCGTGGTAAACGGGCGTCTGTCGACCGCTTTCACTCGGGCCACCGGCTACTCACCAGTCATGCTCCCCGGGATGACCCCCACCACGGTGGACCCGGACATCGTCGCCGCGGCAGCCAATGCCGGGCACTGGGCCGAATTGGCCGGCGGGGGACAGCACACCGATGCCATCCTTAAAGAGAACTTGCACACCCTGGGCCGGCTACTGCAGCCTGGGGTTAACGCCCAGTTCAATGCGCTGTACCTCGCGGCTTCCCAGTGGCGCCGCCAGATCGAGGGGCCGAATTCGATTCTGCAGGCACGCGCAGTGGGAGCGCCTATCAACGGCGTGGTGATTTCCGCTGGTATTCCGCCTGTGGAGGAGACAATAGAGCTGGTGGGGAAGCTCCACGCAGCGAATATCCCGTGGGTCGCCTTCAAGCCGGGAACTTCGGCGCAGGTGGAGGAGGTTCTCCGCGTTGCGGACGCTCTCCCTGAGACCACCGTAATCATGCAGCTGGAAGGTAGCTCGGCCGGTGGCCACCACTCTTTAGAAAGTCTCGATGAGGTCCTTGTTGCTACCTACGCGCGGATCCGTGAGCATGACAATGTCCTTCTCGCCGTTGGTGGGGGAATCGGTACCCCAGCGCGTGGAGCAGAGTACCTGCTGGGCACGTGGGCGCAGCGCTACGGTCTGCCCGCAGCGCCAGTCGATGCCATCATGGTGGGCACCGCTGCCATGGCGGCGAAGGAATCCACCGCATCCAAGTCGGTAAAGCAGGCGCTCGTCGCTGCGAAGCGCGACGACGTTGTATCGGGACGCTCGGACCTGGGGGCAGACATTCACGAGCTGGACAATTCCTTTGCCCGCGCTGGGCGCCTCTTGGATGAGGTGGCCGGTGACGCTGCGGCCGTGGAGACTCACCGCGCGGAGATCATTGAGGCCATCGGGTGCACGTGCAAGCCCTATTTCGGGGACCTTAATGAGATGTCTTATTCCGAGTGGCTGCAGCGCTACCTTGAGCTGTCCTATCTGGACGGCTGGGTCGATGAATCCTGGTTGAGTCGATTCATGCGCATGGTGGCTCGCGCCGAAGCCCGCCTTCATCCGACCGACCACGGCGAGATTGAGTTGCGCGTTGAGGTTGACCGCGAGAACCCAGCTGAGGCAAGTGCTCAGCTAACCGAACTCTACGGTGACGCCGCGCTGCACCCGACCGACGCCGCATGGTTCATCCAGCTCGTGGATGGTCCGGGCAAACCCGCAAACTTTGTGCCGGTCATCGATTCTGACGTACGCCGCCGCTGGCGCCGCGACACCTTGTGGCAGGCGCACGATGAGCACTACGAGGCCGATGAGGTCTGCATCATCCCTGGCACGGCAGCCGTTGAGGGAATCGAGCAGGCCAACGGGCCGGTGGCGCAGATACTTGGCCGCTTCGAACAGGCGGCACTTGCGCTTCTTGACGAGACCGAGGATGACTCTGGCGAGCCCGCTTTCAGCACTGAAGAGCTCATTCGCCGCGCCCCGGGGCTGAATTGGGCCGGGCGCGAGCAGCCCAACCTTCTGCGCTTGGGCCTTCATGGCGTGGAACTGGAGGCTGCCGGCGACGATGCCATGTGGTTGACCGTTCCGTTCCAGTCCGGAGCTAGGCTGCGTGTGCGCATCACTTCGCCGCGCATTCCGGGTGCCTCACCACTGGTCACTGTCGACTATGCCGAATCCGCCATGCGGGAGCTGCTGCGCCAAGCTGTCGGCGGCGACCTACCTGAGGTTGATTCCGGGGCCGCAACAATCAGCGCTGACCTCAGTGCCACCGACATTGCCCAGTATGGTGCGGTGACGAGCGGGGAGATGAGCACTGCTGTCTCGCCCGATGTCCTCGTTGGCCGCGCCTGGCCGGCACTCTTCGCAGTCCTGGCCGGCGCCCACACCGAGTCCGGGGAGCCGATAGTGGAGGGCTTCCTCAACCTTGTCCACCTCGAGCACTCGCTGAGCCTCACACCGCACGCCTGGGATCGGCTTCGCAGCAGCGCCGCCCCCGACGCTGAGCCTTTGGACCTGCGCTACACCGCCAAGCTGGAGGAGGTACGCGATACACCGTCGGGGCGCGTTGTCGACATTACAGTCGGCGTGACTACAGCCGTGCGCGACGAAGAACATGAATTCGCGCAGATGCACGAGCGCTTCCTGATTACCGGACGGCATGGTGATGCATCCGAAACCAACGCGCAAGCAAACAGCCAAGAAAACAGTGCAGGGTCCTCTCTCCGTGAGACTCCGTGTTCCTTCCGCCACCGCACCACCGCGGTGGCACCGGAATCACTGCGGCCCTTCGCCGTTGTAACGGGGGATAGGAACCCCATCCACCTGTCATCGAACGCTGCGGCACTGGCGGGGCATCGTCAAGGCCCGATCGTCCACGGCATGTGGACCTCGGCGCTGGCGCAGGCGGCTGCGGCATTTGACAGCACCCGCGTTCTCGAGTGGTCCGTTACCTGGCTTGCACCCGTGCTTCCCGGCAGTGAGGTGGAGTTTGATGTGGAACGGGTGGGCGTCGACAAGCGGCGCGGCTACGGTGAGGTCCGCAGCGTGACTGCCACGAGTCAGGGCGTGCCGGTGCTGCAGGCGCGAGCGACGATGAGCAGCCCCACTACTTTCTATGCTTTCCCGGGCCAAGGCATCCAGTCCCCAGGAATGGGAATGAAGGACTACGCAGAATCCGCAGCGGCGCGCGCCGTGTGGGAGCGTGCGGATGAGCACACGCGGCAAAGCTTGAGCTTCTCCATCCTGGAGATCGTCCGCCACAACCCCGACACCGTGGTGGTGGCTGGTGAGACCTTTACCCACCCAGATGGCGTGCTATATCTGACGCAGTTCACGCAGGTGGCTATGGCGACGCTGGGTTGCGCACAGATTGCAGCGCTTAAAGAATCCGGGGTTCTTGAAAGTTGTGCCTTCTTCGCTGGCCACTCGGTGGGCGAGTACAACGCCCTGGCCGCCTATGCCGAGGTCCTGTCCTTGGAAGCAGTGTTGGACATCGTTTATGTCCGCGGTCTAACCATGCACCGTCTGGTCGAGCGCGATTCCGCTGGGCAATCTCTCTACGGTTTCGCTGCGCTGCGCCCGAACAAGATGGGGATGAGCGCGACCGAAGCCTTTGACCATGTCGCTCGGGTCGCTGCGGATACGGACGAGTTCCTCGAGGTGGTCAACCACAATATCGCCGGGCGCCAATATGCAGTGGCCGGCACGAAGGCGGGCCTGGATGCACTGGCGAGCGACGCCGAGCGCCGCGCCCCTGGGCAGCGTGCCGTCATCCCCATTCCGGGAATTGACGTGCCTTTCCACTCCTCCCACCTGGTGGGCGGCGTAGCGGATTTCCGCGCGCACCTCGATGTACTCATCCCTGAAGAAATCAATCTCGACCCGCTGGTGGGGCGCTATATTCCAAACCTTGTGGCGCGGCCCTTCGCGCTGAGCCGCGAGTTCGTGGAATCCATCGCCGCGGTGGTGGATTCGGAACCCATCGCGGAGATTCTGGCGGACTTCGATGGTGCCGTGGCGAGCCCGGCGCGCCTGGGCCGTACCCTGCTCATCGAGCTTCTGGCCTGGCAGTTTGCTTCCCCCGTGCGCTGGATAGAGACCCAGGATTTGCTCCTCGCGCAGCTTGGCGTGGAGCGTTTCATTGAGGTCGGCGTTGGCAGCGCGCCAACGCTCTCCAACATGCTGGGCCAAACCCTGCGCCTTCCCCAGCACGCGGGCAGCGCAGACCTCGAGGTGCTCAACTATGAGCGCGACCATGGGCGAGTCTTTGCCGAAGACGCCGAGCCGGCACCCGGGCCAGCAGCGAAGGCGGTCGCAGAGCAAGCCGCACAACCGGTTAGCGCCGAAGCGGAATCGGTAGAACCTGACACACACCAGGAAGAAACCGTGCAGGCACCACGTGAGGAGGCGCCGGCCGCCATCGAGGACTGCCCGCTGAGCGTGCACCAGGCCCTCGAGATGCTTATTGCGTTGTGGACGAAGGTCCGCCCTGATCAAATGGCCGCGACTGATTCCATCGAAACCCTCGTGGAAGGCGTATCCTCCCGCCGCAACCAGTTGCTCGTTGACCTTGGCGTGGAATTCGGTATCAGCGCCATCGAGAATGCTGCGGATACACCCATCCCGCAGCTGGCGGAGAGTGTGGCGCAGCGCGCGCCGGGCTATGCACCATTCGGGGAGGTCCTCACAGAGCAGGTTGCGCAGGCGCTCAACCGGCTCACGGGACCGGCGGGCAAGAAGCCCAGCTACGTGGCCGAGCGCGTGAGCGGTACCTGGGGATTGGGGCCAGGCTGGGTCGACCGCGCGACTGTGCAGCTGGTCCTGGGTACTCGCGAGGGCTCCTCGTTGCGCGGCGGGGACTTGGCCAGCTTGCCCACGACCGCCGTGGCGTCGGTAGCTGAGCTCGATGAACTGATCGACGCCGCGGTGCGCGCTGCCGGCGAGTGCGAAGGAATCGCGCTTCAGAAGGCCGCAGCGGCAACGCCACACGAGGCCGTGGACCCGGAGGCGGTGCGTGCCTATACCGAGCGCCTTGAATCGGCGCTGGAGGACTCCGCCCGCGCCGCACTCGCCGCTCTCGGCTGTGAGGAGACCCTGATTGAGCAGGGGGACAGCGCAGCACGCACGGAGCTGGAGCAGCTCGTTGCCACGGAGCTGGGGCCGGACTGGCAGCAGCGCGTCGCCCCCGCTTTTGATGCGCGCAAGGCAGTGCTTCTCGACGACCGCTGGGCCAGCGCCCGCGAGGACATCGCCCGCGCAGCCGCCGCCGGAGAAACAGAGCCTGAACTCGCCGTGCTGGGCGCCGGTGAGGAGGTAGCGCTCTTAGCCGAGCACTTCGGCTATGTGGACTTGGCCCGCGATGCCCGCACCCCGGCCGATGGGTTGCTCTTGGCTGACCAGGTGGCGGTGGTGACGGGTGGCTCGCCGGGTTCGATTGCCGCCGAGCTCATTGGCGAGTTGCTCGCGGAGGGCGCAACCGTGATTGCGACGACCTCCCAGCTAAGCCACGAGCGCCTGGAGTTTTATAAGGAGCTCTACCGCAGGCGGGCTGTCGGCGCGGCCGCGCTGTGGGTAGTTCCAGCAAACCTCAGTTCCTTCGCGGACGTGGATGCGCTCGTGGAATGGATTGCGGCAGAGCACACCGCCACCGTGGGCGGTAAAACCGTGCAGATAAAACCGGCCTATGTGCCGGACCTGCTCTTTCCCTTCGCCGCGCCGCGCGTTACCGGTACCCTCCAGGATGCCGGTGCGGGGGCGGAGTCCCAGATGCGCCTGCTGCTGTGGTCGGTGGAAAAACTTATTGCGGCGCTTTCCGCTGTGGGTACGGATACACGCGTGGGCCACCGCCTGCACGTGGTGCTGCCGGGCTCACCCAACCGCGGGCGCTTCGGCAGCGATGGCGCCTACGGCGAGGCCAAGGCGGCCCTCGATGCCTTGGTTAACCGCTGGTCTTCCGAGCAATCCAGCTGGGGAGCGCGCACCTCGCTGGTGCACGCCCACATCGGGTGGGTGCGCGGCACCGGCCTGATGGGCGGCAACGATCCGCTGGTTGAGCAGGTGGAGGCCCGCGGCGTGCGGACCTTCTCAGCGAAGGAGATGGCGGTGCAGCTTCTCGACGTCACCGCGTCCCCGCAGATCCGCGCTCAGGCAGCGTCCTCACCGCTGAGCGTCGACCTCACCGGCGGGCTGGCCGATGCTGAGTTGGACCTAGCCGCACTTGCCCGGGCGTCACAGCCAGAGGAAGCAGATGCACCACTGGCAGCTGGTAGCTCGCGCGTAGAGAAGGCTTCGCGAACGGCGAAGGCCCTGCCGAACGTGCTGAAACCTGCGGAGTCGACCAGCCCCGACTTCAGTGGGGTAACGCAGACTCTCGAGGACATGGTGGTCATCGTCGGCGCGGGAGAGCTCGGTCCGCTGGGCTCCTCGCGTACCCGCTATGAGGCGGAGGTCGGCGGAGAGCTCTCCGCGGCTGGCGTGCTGGAACTGGCCTGGAGTCGCGGACTCGTCAGTTGGGATGAGCGCACAGCCGGATGGCTGACGGCCGAAGGTGAAAAGTTAGCAGAGGAAGACGTCTACGAGCGCTTCCACGACGAAGTTCTCGCTGGGATTGGTGTACGCCGCTTCCACGATGACTTCGGGCCACACCTACCTATGCTGGATAACCTCGCGCCCGAGCTGACCACCATTTATCTAGAGAAGCCGCTGAGTTTTAGCGTGCCGGACGAAGAGACGGCGCGCAGCTTCGTCGACAGCTGCGAGGGTGCCACGTTGCGGCGCGTTACTGATCAGACTGGCGAGGTTGAATGGCAAATCACCCGGCCCGCTGGCTCCGCAGTGCGGGTTCCGCGGCGCGTGGCCATGACCCGCTTCGTGGGCGGCCAGATACCGGAGGGCTTTGCCCCACAGGTCTACGGCATCCCCGCGGACATGGTGGATAACCTCGACCGGCTCGCCTTGTGGAACCTGGTGTGCACAGTGGATGCCTTCCTTTCTGCAGGCTTTAGCCCGGCCGAGCTCTTGTCCCATGTCCACCCGGCGCGGGTGAGCTCCACCCAGGGCACCGGCATGGCAGGCCAGGAGGCGCTGCGCTCGTTGTACGTCGATAAGCTCTTGGCCCAGCCACGCCCCAATGACATCCTGCAGGAAGCGCTGCCCAACGTTATTGCCGCGCACGTGATGCAGTCCTATGTCGGCGGCTATGGCCAGATGGTGCACCCGGTGGCCGCCTGTGCCACGGCGGCGGTGTCGGTGGAGGAGGGCTTCGACAAGCTGTGCCTGCACAAGGCGGACTTCGTCGTGGCCGGCGGCATCGATGCCCTGTCTATCGAGGGTATTACCGGCTTTGGTGACATGGCGGCTACGGCCGATAGCGCCGAGATGGCGGCGAAGGGGATTGAGCATCGCTTCTTTTCCCGCGCTAATGACCGCCGTCGTGCCGGCTTCGTGGAATCCGAAGGCGGCGGGACTATCTTGCTCGCCCGGGGAAGCTTTGCCGCACAGATGGGGCTGCCCGTCCTTGGCGTGGTGGGCTTTGCCGAGTCCTTCGCCGATGGTGCGCACACCTCCATCCCCGCGCCGGGCTTGGGCGCACTCTCCGCGGCGCGGGGCGGTAGGGAGTCTCGCCTGGCTAGCTCGCTGAAGGCGCTGGGGGTCGGCCCCGACGATATCTCCGTGGTGTCCAAGCACGATACCTCCACCAACGCCAACGACCCCAACGAATCTGACCTGCACGAGCGCATCGCCGCCGCCCTCGGCCGCAGCCCCGGCAACCCGCTGTATGTGATATCGCAGAAGAGCCTGACCGGGCATGCCAAGGGCGGTGCCGCCGCCTTCCAACTCATCGGTCTGACCCAGGTACTGCGCAGCGGAATTCTCCCGCCGAACCGTTCCCTGGACTGCGTCGACCCCGTGCTGCGCCGCCACGAGCACCTGCTGTGGCTGCGCCAGCCGCTGGACCTTCGCCGCACCCCGCCGAAGGCGGGCCTGGTGACATCTCTGGGCTTCGGGCACGTCTCCGCCCTCATCGCGCTGGTTCACCCGAGTGCTTTCTTTGCCGCATTGGCCCGGGAGCAGGGTGAGGGCGTGGCCGAAGCCTGGCGGGTGGCCGCCGCCGATCGCGAGCTGCGTGGACTGCGGCGCTTAGAAGAAGGCATGCGCGGTGGGCCATCGCTGTACGAGCGGCCGGTAAAGCGCAACTTGGGAGCAGGCACAGCTGACGAGGTAGCTGAACGTGAGGCAGCAACGCTGCTGAGCGAATCCGCTCGGCTTCGCAACGGCATCCTCGAACCGGAGGGAGGAGACACAACGAAACGGGGGTAGCAGGCGCTAGAGTATCCCCAGCGTGTCCCCTCTGGAACGATAAAGAAGCAGGTCAGGCGGGTTGGAGAAGTCCCCCAATCTGGGGCACCATGCAAGGGTGAATAAAACTAAGAAGCCACTACTAGGCCTTATTTCGGTAGCCGCTGCCACCCTTCTTGCCGCCTGCTCCGCCACCGGTGGTGCGCCCCGTCCCGAAGCTGACGGTGAGCTAGCCGGTGGCGTCGACACCGAGCGTCTTGTCGTTGCCATGATTTCCCATGGCGCACCAGGTGATACGTACTGGGATCTCGTGCGCAAGGGCGCGGAGGATGCCGCTCGCAAGGACAATATCGAGTTGCGTTACTCTTCCGACCCGGAAGCGCCCAACCAGGCAAACTTGGTCCAGTCCGCCATCGACTCCGGGGTGGATGGCATCGCCGTGACCATGCCCAACGCTGGAGCGATTGGACCGGTGGCCAAGAAGGCCGTGGATGCTGGCATCCCCACCGTGGGGCTTAACGCCGGCATGGATGATTACCAGAAGTATGGAATGAGTGCCTTCTTCGGCCAGGAGGAGAAGGTCGCCGGCACCAAGGCCGGCGAGCGCCTCAAAGACGATGGCGCCAAGCACGTTCTGTGCGTCATCCACGAGCAAGGCAACTCCTCGCAGGAGTCGCGCTGCGCCGGTGTGAAGAAGGGACTGGACAACGGCAAGGTTGAGCTCCTGTACGTCAACGGCAAGGATCTGACCGCCGCGCAGTCCACCATCAACGCGAAGCTGAGCCAGGACCCATCCATTGACTGGGTCATGGCGCTGCAGGCCTCCGTGGCCATGCGCTCCGCCGACGCGGTTGCTGACGCCGCCTCCGAGGCCAAGGTCTCCACCTTCGACACCAACGCCGAGCTTGTCGACGCCATTGCGGATAAGCGTATCCAGTGGGCCGTCGATCAGCAGCCCTATATGCAGGGCTACCTTGCCGTCGACTCGCTGTGGTTGGCACACCGCAACGGTTCCACCATGGGCGGCGGACGCCCCGTGTACACCGGCCCCTCCTTCGTGGATTCCACCAACGTGGACATCATCTCCGAATCCGCTAAGGCAGGCCTGCGATGAGCGAAGCCACGACTGCATCAGACGAGGCGCAATCAACCCCCGCCGATACCCGCCTGACCCGCCGCAGCGGCTTCGCGCGCTTCATCCGCCGTCCGGAACTGGCCAGCTTGCTCGGCGCGGTGGTCATCTTCGTCCTTTTCATGATCGTGGCGCCCGCCTTCCGCTCGGTGGAGGCCTTCTCCACGGTGCTTTACGCCAGCTCCACGTTGGGCATCGTGGCTCTGGCGGTGGGCCTGCTCATGATTGGTAATGAGTTTGATTTGTCCTCCGGCGTGGCGGTGACCTCCGCGGCGCTCGTGGCCACCATGCTCAACTACAACTTCCACCTCAACTCGTGGGTGGGCGTGGGCCTTTCCCTGCTGACCGCACTGGCCATCGGTGCGCTCAACGGCTTCCTGGTGGTGCGCACCAAGATCGACTCCTTCCTTATTACTCTGGCGGCCTTCCTTATGCTGCAGGGTCTCAACCTGGCGATTACCAAGCTGGTCACCGGCCAGGTGGCTACCCCCACCATTTCGGACATGGAAGGCTTCGATTCTGCCCGCGTCATTTTTTCCGGCACCATCCACATCGGCAGCTTGAGCATCCGCGCCACCGTCATCTGGTGGATCCTCTTCGTCGCCATCGCCTCGTGGGTGCTCTACAAGACGCGCTGGGGAAACTGGATCTTCGCCGTTGGTGGCGACGATGAAGCCGCCCGCGCCGTCGGCGTTCCCGTGCGCCGCGTCAAGGTGGCGCTGTTCATGCTCGTCGGATTTGCAGCGTGGTTCGTGGGCATGCACACCCTTTTTGCCTTCGATTCCATCCAGGCCGGCCAGGGTATTGGCAACGAGTTCCTCTACATCATCGCTGCGGTCATTGGAGGCTGCTCCATGACCGGCGGGCGCGGTACCGCGGTGGGCACCGCCATCGGCGCGCTTATTTTCGGCATGACCAACCAGGGCATCGTGTACGCCGGCTGGAACCCCGACTGGTTCAAGTTCTTCCTCGGCGCGATGCTGCTCTTTGCCGTGCTCACGAACACTTCGGTGGCCAACTTTACGAGGAAGCGATAACCATGATTGAGTTGCACGATATTTCCCAAACATTTGGCAACTTCCACGCCCTGCGCGGTATCAACCTCCGCGTCAAGGAAGGCGCAGTGACCTGCGTGCTGGGTGATAACGGCGCGGGTAAATCCACGCTGATTAAAATCCTCGCCGGCCTCAACCAGCCCACCGGGGGCACTATCACCGTCGATGGGGAAGAGGTGAATTTCACGAGTCCGCGCGATTCCCTCGGCGCCGGTATTGCCACCGTGTACCAGGATTTGGCGCTAGTGCCCTCGCTGTCTGTGTGGCGTAACTTCTTCCTAGGCCAAGAGCTCACCGGGGCGCTGGGGAGCTTGCGTGAAGAAGAAATGAAGCGGATTACGCATGACCAGCTGGCCGAGATGGGCATTGAGCTTGGCGATGTCTCCGTGGAACTCTCCGCCCTCTCCGGCGGCCAGCGCCAGGTGGTCGCCATTGCCCGCGCCATCTACTTCGGCGCGCGCTACATCATCCTGGATGAGCCCACCGCCGCGCTCGGTGTGAAGCAATCAGGCATGGTGCTGCGCTTTATCGACGCCGCCCGCGAACGCGGCATGGGCGTGGTGTTTATTACGCACAACCCGCAACACGCCTACCTCGTGGGCGATCACTTCATCGTGCTCACGGTGGGGCAGATGTCTCTCGACGCTTCCAAGGAGGAGGTCACGCTGCCGGAGCTGACCCAGTGGATGGCCGGCGGCGACGAATTGGAGGAGCTCAAGCAGGAGCTGGCGCGCTAGACCACGGTTGGCGTAACTAAGCTGGTCTGCATGACTATGAGTGGCGTGAGCGTGGGCACCGACTTGGTGCACATTCCGTCCTTTGCCCAGCAATTGGAGCTTCCCGGCACACGTTTTGCGCGGGTCTTCAGCGCCTCCGAGCTGCGCGTGGCGCAGGCTCGTGGGCTAATCGGTGCTGCCCGCGCGCAGCACTTCGCAGGGCGCTGGGCAGCGAAGGAGGCCTTCATCAAGGCGTGGTCGCAAGCGCTCTACGGGCGCCCGCCGGTCCTGGCGGAGGAGGCCGTGGACTGGGCCGAGATTGAGGTCCGCCCGGATGCGTGGGGGCGCGTGGCAGTTGAACTGCGCGGGGAGATTGCCCGGCTCGTGCGGGAATCCCTGGGGGATTTTTCTACGGCGTTGTCGATCAGCCACGATGGTGACTACGCCACCGCTACCGTGCACCTTTCGCGGCACATGCCATAACCCACGCCATGACCTAGGCGCTGGTCGCGATGGCGAAGAGGTAGGCGATGAGCATGCGCTTAATCTCTTCCACCACGCCATCGAAGCTCTCCTCGGAGCGCATGGTGCTGTAGTTGAGCAAGGACACCACGGTGTGGACGAGGAAGGCGGCGATCTCCACTCGGGCGTCGGCGTCCATGCCCTGTGCAAGAGGCTCGATGATTTCCGCGATGGGCTTGAGCAGGCTGAGCTCGGTATCAGCGGCCGTGGCGCGGGTAGCTGGCGTGGACTGCACGGCGTGCCACACCGCGCGGCGCGAAGGGTCCTCGCGCCAGACGCGAGCCATGCGGTCAATGAATTCCTCGAGAAAGTCCGGCCACTGCAGGGCCGGCACGCGTTGGGAAAAACGCTCAACCTCCGCCTGCATTGCGGCGGTGTCTTGGCGGTCGAGCTCGCAGATCAGTACGTACTTGTTGGCAAAATACTGATATAGCGTGCCGATTGGTACTTCCGCGCGGCGCGAGACCTCGTCGAAGGTAAAAGACTCAAAGCCATAGTCCACGAGCGCCTGACGCGCGCAGGACAAAATCCGGTCATACTTGGCCCGGCTGCGTGCCTGCGCTGGGCGACGCCTCGGGACCAGAATCTCCGGTGACTTCGAGCTAGATTCCACGGTTTAGTTGAGCCCCTTGAGCACGCGGGCGACGTGGCCAGTGGCCTTGACGTTGTACATGGCCTGGCCGATCGTGCCGTCTTCCTCGACGAGGAAGGTAGAGCGGATAACACCCTGGACGATCTTGCCGTAGTTCTTCTTCTCGCCGAAAGCACCATACGCCGTCATGACCTCCTTGTCGGGGTCAGACAGCAACGGGAAATTCAGCTCGTGGTCCTCGCGGAACTTCGCCAGTGCCTCGGGCTTGTCAGGGGAGATTCCCACCACGGCGATGTTCATGCCATTGAGTTGTTCCAGGCTGTCGCGGAAGTCGCAGGCTTCCTTCGTGCAGCCAGGAGTGTTGGCGCGCGGGTAGAAATAAACCACGACGCGCTGGCCGGCGTAGTCGCTCAGGCTCACGGTGTTGCCGGCATCATCGCTCAAGGAAAAAGCGGGGGCTTTGTCCCCTACGGACAGTCGTTGTGCTTCAGTCATGGTGTCTACCTTACCGTGCTCTGTTCAAGGGCTCTTTCGCTCATCGATGTTCACTCGGTGCAGCGTGGGTGAGATAAACGTTGACCGACTCTGCAGACACGCTGGCGGTCAATGTAGAATGTCCACGTTAGAACCACAACGGTTAGATAGAAGCTAACCGCAACAACACCGAACGAAGTCAAAATTCAGGAGATTCACGTGGCACGCAACATTGATGATATCCAGCGCGACATCGAGCGCACCCGCCGTCAGCTGGCTAGTACCTTGGATGAGCTCGCTGATCGCAGCAAGCCGCAGAACTTCGTCGAGGATGCTAAGGGCGCGGCAACCCAGAAGCTGCAGGAGCGCAATGTGCAGATGGCGCTCGCCGGCGTTGGCGCGGCCGTCGTAGGCCTCATCGCTTTTTCCGTCTTCCGCTCCAAGCGCCGTAAGTCCGACATCAAGGAGCTGCAGCGCCTGCTCGCTGAGCGCCGCTAGCGCGGGCGCGCGCCAGTGGGCGCGACTGCGCGCGTAGAGGCCCTGCCTTGGGAAATGCCTGGGGTGGGGCATTTTTACGCTCCGCATAAACTAGAAAAAGCATTGCCTACCCTATGCAAGCTTTGGGTAGCCTTACTTATCTGTGTAGTATGAACCTCCGAACAGACCACAAGACGAAAGCTTGAAGGAGAAATTGTGCTTCACGTATCGACGCCTGCAGGCCAGGCATCCCGTCCACGCACCGGGCGAGTGGTAGGGGCGTGCGCCATGGTGGCGGCGCTGGCCGGCGCGCTGGCGGGCTGTGCCGCCGACAATGCCGGTGCTGGCAGCGAGCAGGCCGGGACTGCTGCTGTGAGTTTCACAGACCTTGCCGGCCGCCAGGTGGAGCTGGACCACGCGCCGGAACGCGTCATCCTGGGAGAGGGCCGCAGTGTCTTTGCCACCGGCATCCTCAACAAGGAAGACCCGCTGGACAAGGTCGTGGCCATCGGATCGGACCTGAAGCAGAATGTGCCCGACTACTACCGCGAGCTGGAAAAGACCACGCCCAAAGTCAACGAGCTGCCGGAAATCGGCGGCTTCACCAAGGGTGATGTCACCGTGGAGGAGCTCATCAGCCTCGACCCGGACCTCATCGTGCTCTCCAAGGATCAGTATGAGGCCTCCCAGACCGCCGGGCTCACCGACAAGCTGGACCAGGCCGGCCTGACCTATGCCGTCACAGACTTCCGTTCCAAGCCCTTGGAGAACACCGTGCCCACCATGGAAATCTTCGCCGATATCTTCGGCCACGAGGACCGCGCGGAGGAGTTCATCGCAGACTGGCAAAAGAACGTTGACCTGGTAACTGAGCGCGCAAAGAAGGCGCAGGATAAGCCGTCCACCTTCGTGTGGCGTGCAGCAGGTATCTCAGATTGCTGCGGCTCGTGGAACGACTCCAATATTTCTGAGTTGGTCAATGTCGCCGGCGGAAAGAACGTGGCAGATGGCATCATCGAGGGCGAGTCTGGCGCACTGACCCCGGAGAAGGTCATCGATGTCGATCCCGACATGGTCATCGCCACCGGCGGTGACTGGTCCACCAAGGTGGATAACGCAAGGGGCCACACCGGTTTCGCCGCTACTGGCTATGGCATCAGCGAAAAGGATGCCCACGACAGCGCCAAGACGCTGGCCAGCGTCCAACCTGGTTTTGAGGACCTCTCTGCCGTCAAGGAGCACAACCTCCACGGCCTGTGGCACCAGTTCTACAACTCGCCCTTCAACTACCTGGCGCTCCTCCAGATCGCCGCGTGGCTCCACCCGGAGGACTACGCAGACGTCAACGTTCAGCAAGAATGGGCCGAAGCCCAAGAGAAATACTCGCCCGTCCCCGGCGACGGAACCTTCTTCAGCACCAACTAGTCATGAGCATTCTCACATCAACCACGCGCACGGCAAACCCTGAACGAACCACGCGCGCAGAAACCGCGGAACTTCCTGTGGAGGCCCTCGCACACGAACATTCCCGCGTGACCCGCCGCCGCATCGCCATCGTCGCCGGGCTTATCGCCGTAGCACTCGCCGCCTTCGTCGTGAGCGTGATCGTTGGCGCCATCGACCTCACCACGGGGCAGGTGCTGCGGGGGATGGTGGACCCGGGAGGCGTCGACAAGCAAACGCGTACAGTCCTGTGGAGCCTGCGCCTGCCTATGGCCGTCATGGCGCTGCTCATCGGGGCTAGCCTGTCACTGGCTGGCGCGCAGATGCAGACCATCCTGGATAATCCGCTGGCGGAGCCTTTTACCCTCGGCATCTCCGCGGCGGCTGCTTTCGGCGGGGCCAGCGCCATCGTTCTGCGGTGGCAGCTCCTGGCCCAGCCGCAGTTCAACCTCGCGCTCATCGCGTGGCTGTCGGCGGCGCTGGCCACGGCCATCATCGTCGTCGCCGCCGTCATCCGCGGTGCGAAGTCCGAGACGATGGTGCTGCTCGGTATCGGCCTCGTCTTCTTCTTCCAGGCCATGTTGGCGCTCATCCAATACCGCTCTTCTAGCGAGGCTCTCCAGCAGATCGTTTTCTGGTCCATGGGTTCCCTCACCCGCGCTAGCTGGCAGGCCAACGCCGTGCTGGCCGGCGTGCTTGCGGTGGCGTTGCCCATCCTGGGCGCGCTGTCGTGGCGGCTGACGGCGTTGCGGCTTGGCGACGCCCGCGCCACCGCCCTCGGCATCAACACTTCCCGCCTGCGCGTGATTGTTCTCGTCGTGGTCTCACTCGTCGCGGCAACCACCGTGGCTTTTGCCGGCATCATCGGATTTATCGGCCTGGTGGGCCCGCACATCGCGCGCATGTTGGTGGGCGAGGACCAGCGCTACTTCGTGCCGGCCTCCATGGCCGCGGGCGCGGCGGTGATGTGCGCCGCCCACGCGCTAAGCCTCCTGATTAAGCCCGGGCTCGCCATCCCCATTGGCATCGTCACCTCGCTTCTGGGCGTGCCGTTCTTCATCGCCATCGTCATGACCCGAAGGAGGGCATTGTGGACGTAGAACTCACCATCACCGATCTATCTGCCGGCTATGGCTCGCGCACGGTGGTGGACGGGCTGAGCCTTCCCACCCTGTGCGGCGGGCAGGTCGTGGGGCTGCTGGGGCCGAACGCGTCCGGCAAGACCACCACCATCAAGACGCTCGCCGGCGTGCACCGCGCGCGGGGCGGCACGGTGGATTTTCGTGTCGACGGCCAGGTTCCGCGCGGACAGCGGCGCCGCCGGCTCATTGGCTACGTGCCACAGGGCCTGCCGCACACCGCGGCGCTGCGGGCGTTTGAGGCGGTGCTGATTGCGGCGCGTCGGGAAGCATGCGAGGACCCCGTCACCCGCACCGCCGAGGTCCTGCACTCCATGGGGCTCGACGACATTGCGCAGCGCTACCTCAACGAGCTCTCCGGCGGCCAGCGCCAGCTCGTCGCCGTGGCGCAGATGCTGGTGGGGACCCCTGGGCTTATGCTTCTCGACGAACCCACCTCCGCCCTCGATCTCAACCGCCAGCTCTTCGTCTTGGGCCGCGTGCGGGCAAAAGCTCGGGAGGAAGGCAGCCTCGCGTTGGTAGCGATTCATGACATCAACCTGGCGGCCCGGATGTGTGACCAGCTCGTCGTGCTCCACGGTGGCAAGGCCCGCGCCCATGGCGCGCCGGGGGAGGTGCTCACGGAGGAACTCTTGCGCGAGGTCTACGGCGTAGAGACGGATGTGCTGGACCACCGCGGGCAACCCGTCGTGGCGCTGCGGGAGGTTAGTTAGACTCGGGCCGTGTGAGCCGAAATTCGCCCGAGAACCTCCTGTTGTACCTCACCCCGGAGGACGAAAACACCATCCGGGAAGTCTACGCAGCCCTGGCTCAGCGTGGCTTTCCGGTGCAGCACCAGCGCCCGCACATTACGGTGACGTTCGCGCCGGTGCTCGAGACTTCAGTCGTTGACGAGGCTCGCAGCCTGCTCCCACCGCTGATGCCGGCGCAATTTCATCGCGTAGGAACGGTGGTCTTCGGAAGGAAAAGCAAGCAGACCGTGGCCTGGCTTCTGGAGACCACCGATGAGCTAGAAATTGCGGCGCGGAAGATAAGCGCTAAGAACCCCGAGGGGCGCGGACCACGGTGGACGCCGCATCTGACGATGGGCCTGCGCCTGCCCCGGGCGCTGGTGCCTGACTATATGCGCGTCCTCGATGAGATTGCCGGGCCGGAGCATAAAGAATTCAGGGCAGAATCTGCCGCCTGGTGGCGGCCCAAGACGCAGCGCCTGGAGGTCTTTGGGGCGGCCACGGAATGAGGAAACCCCCTTCATCGAAGGATGAAGGGGGTTGAACTGTGCGCCATCAGGGAATCGAACCCCGAACCCACTGATTAAGAGTCAGTTGCTCTGCCAATTGAGCTAATGGCGCTTGTGTTTACTCGGTGACTGCTGATTTCCTCAGTGCCTGCCGTGCAACGAGATGTAACTTTAACACCCTCTTTGTAAAAAGGTAAAATCGCCAGGTAGTTGGTGGTTTATTGGGGTCTTCGGTGGTGGCGTTGTGGCCGCTTTGAAGGAGGGGCGAATTGGGTGCGCAACGGGTGGGTAACGAAACGGTTAAGGGTGGTGGCGTCAACTGGTTTGAGAGGTGCGCTGGCGGTTAGGCTATGAGAACTCTTGTCATTGTCTTTAATCATTTCTATGAGCTAGGGGTTTCTGTGCGTTCTCTATTCCCTTCTGCACGTCCCGCAGTACTTCTCTCGAGCCTCGTTGCAACGGCTTCCCTTCTGGCCGCCTGCACCATCGGCGGGGCCGCGGATTCTGGCCCAGCCGAAAACCAATCGGAAGCAGATGCTCAGACGAGTGCTTCGGCGGAGGCGTCGGCCTCGGCAGCCGCTAAAGCGAAGCAGCTGAAGTTTTCCGTCAAGGACGGTGCTAGCAATGTTGATCCATCCGAACCGGTAGAAGTGAACTCCCCGGCTGGCCTGAAGTCGGTGACGATGACCAACGAGGCTGGCATTGAAGTGGAAGATGAGCTGTCCTCGGACTCGACCACGTGGAAGAGTGCTGAGGTGCTGGGATATAACCGCACGTACACCATCGATGCCACGGACAAAGATGGCACCCACAAGACCATCACGTTCACCACCCCGCAGGCCGCGGGGGTATCCGAGGTAGCTTTGAGCCCACTGCCGGACTCCGAAGTAGGCGTGGGTCAGGTTATCGGCGTGCGCTTTGGCAACTACGTCACTGACCGCAAGGCGGCCGAAAAGGCTATTACGGTCAAAACAGAGCCCGCCGTCGACGGTGCTTTTTACTGGGTGAATAACCAGGAGGTGCGCTGGCGCCCGGAAAACTATTGGGAGCCGGGTACGAAGGTGACTGTTGACGTCGACCTGTACGGTCGCAACCTCGGCGGCGGTGTCTACGGCGGCGAGGATGCCTCAACCAACTTTACTATCGGCGACCGCGTCATCACGCTGATCGATAACAACACGAAGATGATGTCGGTGTTCAAGAATGGTGAGGTGCTGCGCCGCATTCCTGTCTCGATGGGCAGGGATGGCCAGTGGGATACCCCGAACGGCGCCTACATCATCGGTGACCAGTACCCGTCCCTTACCATGGACTCGACTACCTTTGGCCTGGCTCTCGACGCTGGCGGTTACAAGACCGACGTTCAGTGGGCGACGCAGATGTCCTATTCCGGAATCTATGTCCATGCGGCGCCTTGGGCTGTGGGTGCGATGGGCAGTTATAACCAGTCCCACGGCTGTATCAATGTAACTACTGAGGCTGCTCAGTGGTTCCAAAACACGGTCAAACGCGGCGATATTGTGAGGGTTTCCAACACCGGCGGTGGTGTGCTGAGTGCGCTCGATGGTCTAGGGGACTGGAATATGGATTGGGCTACCTGGTCTGCGGGCAATGCTACCGCTAATCAGTAGCTCCCCGGGGATCGATCAGGGTGCACCCGAAAGTTAAAACAGCTAATTCGGCGTCAGTGGCCTAAATGGCTGTAACGGGCAGCATTGCGACGTGCGCGCATGTAATGCAAAGTGTGTGAAGTGTAATGCTTTAACTTCTACAAAGTGGTTTGCATCACGTCTTTGTTTTGGTGAATCTTGTGGAGAACTAGTTATTCACTGCAAAGATGGAGGCAGAAGTGGATCTCTACGAGTACCAAGCTCGAGACCTCTTTGAAGCTCATGGCGTTCCCACCCTCAAAGGCATCGTTGCGACCTCGGCCGTGCAGGCTGAAGAAGCAGCCGTGAAGTTGGGGACACCGGTGGTCGTGGTCAAAGCACAAATCAAAACCGGTGGGCGCGGAAAGGCTGGGGGAGTCAAGCTAGCGCACAGTCCTGCGGAAGCCGCGGAGAAGGCCAATGAGATTCTAGGCCTGAAGATCAAGGGGCACACCGTGCGCAAGGTCATGGTGGCAGAAGGTGCCGACATCGCTGCGGAATACTACTTCTCCATCCTCCTGGACCGCACCAAACGCCGTTACCTGGCCATGCTCTCCAAAGAAGGCGGCGTGGAGATTGAGAAGCTGGCCGAAGAGCGCCCAGATGCCCTGATTAAGCGCAGCTTCTCCCCACTCGATGGCATGACAGACACCCTCGCTCGAGACATGGCGTATGAGGCGGGGTTTGACGAGGGGGACGTCGCCAAGCTGGTGCCCGTATTCAAGAAGCTCTACACGGTGTACACGGAAGAAGACGCCACGCTTGTAGAGGTGAACCCACTGGTCAAGACATCGAGCGGTGAGATCATCGCGCTTGATGGCAAAATCACGCTGGACGATAACGCGCAGTTCCGCCACCCCGAGCACCGGGACCTCCAAGACCACGGGGCGACCGATCCGCTGGAGCTCAAGGCGCAGAAGATCGGGTTGAACTACGTGAAGCTTGACGGTTCCGTGGGGATTATCGGCAATGGCGCTGGCCTAGTGATGTCCACGCTCGACGTCGTGGCCTATGCCGGCGAGGATTTTTCTTCGCAGCCGAAGCCCGCGAACTTCCTCGATATCGGTGGTGGCGCTAATGCGGAGGTGATGGCCAACGGGCTCGAAGTGATTCTCAGTGATCCGCAGGTGAAATCGGTCTTTGTCAATGTCTTCGGCGGTATTACCGCCTGCGATGAAGTGGCCAAGGGCATCGTGCAGGCCTACAAAATCCTGGACTCGGAGGGGATTGAACCCAAGCCGCTCGTGGTGCGCCTGGATGGCAACAACGCGGAATTGGGGCGCGCGATTCTGAATGACGCACACCTGCCCAAACTGGAGCAGGTTGAAACCATGGACGCTGCGGCCCGCCGGGCTGCGGAGCTGGCGAACTAGGAGTAGACATGTCGATTTTTCTCAACAAAGACTCGCGGATCATTGTCCAGGGCATGACGGGGTCCGAAGGTATGAAGCACACGCGTCGCATGCTGGAATCCGGCTCCACCATCGTAGGTGGGGTCAACCCGCGCAAGGCAGGTGAGCGCGTGGATATTGAGGGGCGTGAGATTCCCGTCTTCGGCAGCGTGCGTGAGGCCATGCAGGCTACCGATGCCAATGTCACCGTCATTTTTGTGCCGGCAAAGTTCACTAAGGACGCAGCGGAAGAAGCCATCCGCGCCGGTATTGAACTCGTGGTCATCATTACGGAAGGAATTCCGGTGAAGGACACCGCTGAGCTCTATGCGCTGGGACGAGAATCCAAAACCCGCATCATTGGGCCGAACTGTCCGGGGCTCTACACACCGGGCGAATCTAATACGGGCATTATTCCGGCAGAGACTGCGCCAAACCCAGGAAAGATTGGCTTGGTGTCGAAGTCGGGCACGCTGACGTATCAGATGATGTACGAGCTATCCGATATTGGTTTTAGCACGTGCGTGGGAATCGGTGGAGATCCGATTATTGGGACCACGCACATTTCAGCGATTGAGGCCTTCCAGAATGATCCGGATACCGAGGCGATCATTATGATCGGTGAAATCGGCGGTGATGCAGAGGAGCATGCCGCTGCCTATATCAAGGACCACGTCACGAAGCCGGTGATTGCGTATATCGCGGGCTTTACCGCGCCGGAAGGCAAGACGATGGGGCATGCTGGCGCCATCGTGTCTGGTGGTTCTGGTACGGCAGAAGGCAAGAAGGCGGCGCTGGAAGCGGCCGGCGTGAAGGTGGGCAAGACCCCCTCGCAGGCCGCGGAGCTGGTGCGAGCAGCCTTGGCTTAAAGATAAGGCGCATGAGTCTCAGGACTCATGCGCCGGTAGGGGCTAGCGGGGGAGACCGCGACGCCGAGACACTGTCTTGTCGAAGGGAATCCAAAATCGTAGCGCGGCGTCTTGGTTCTTTGAGATGCCGATGCGCGGCCCGCGGACCCACTCGGGCTCCTCTTCGCGTGCGCCAAGTTTTACCGGGGTTCCGTTATCTTCAAGGCTGAATCCTAAGGCCTTGCCCAAATTGCCAGGGCCGCGGGCGAGATTATGAAAATCCGTGTCGCCCCGGCGCTGGTAGGCAATGTCTAGCCCGTCGATGACTTCTCCGCCGCGGGGCAAGCAACCCTGACCGGTGCCTTCGGGCGCGCAGACGATATTGCCGTTCCGATGGATGCCATAAGACATGTAGACGTAGAAGCGCCCGGGTTGGCCAAACATGGCTGCGTTGCGCGGAGTGCGGCCCTTAAAAGTGTGTGAGGCCTCATCGTCTGCGCCGAGGTAAGCCTCGACCTCCGTGATGCGTACTGAAACGCCGTTGTGCGTGAGCACCGTGCCCAGAAGCTGGGGAGCAACGACGTCGGCGGTGTCGGTGAAATCGATCATTGCCGCAGTCTAACGTGAAAACAAGCGTTAGGCCTTAGCTCTTTCTTCCTCTGCTTCAATCTCTGCATTGAATTCGCGCTTGGAGGATTGCCATTGGTCCTCAGTCATTCCGATACGCCAGTAGCCAGAGATAGAAACGTCTTCCTTGGGAATTCCAGATTCCACGAAAAGGAAGCGACGCAGCTCTTTGATCATCTCGGCGACACCGTGGATGAACCAGCTGGTTTTCTTCTCCTTGGGGATACCAGCCTCGCGTACCACGCGGGATAGCTCAGTGCCGTGGGTAGCGCCATTGCGGATCACCCAGACGATCTCCACGCCCTCGCGGGTGGGCAGCTCGAACTTGTGGTCTTCGTCTTCGATCTCGATGAAGGCCGTAGTGGTCGCGCCCTCAGGGAGGTGGCGCAGACCAGCGCCGATGGCCGGTGCCGCAGATTCATCGCCGGCGAAGATGAAGTGCTCATATTCTTCGGCAGGTCCCCACGCGCCACCTGGGCCGAGGAAGCCGATCTTCTCTCCGGCCTTAGCGACTCGTGCCCACGGACCAGCCAGACCGGAATCACCGTGGGTGACAAAAACAACGTCGAAGTCCCCGGTCTCCGGGTCTAGGTTAATCAGGGTGTAGGTGCGGAGAATTGGTTGCTTATCACGCGGCTGCTCTTCGCGAATCTGCTGGACATCAAATGGCCAAGAATAATCGGCGCTTTCTGGCACGAATAATAACTTGATGTAGTGATCCGTAAACTCCAGCTCCTTGCCTACAAAAGCCGGGGAGTTCATGCTCAACCGAATCAAATCCGGAGAGACCTGGTAGCGACCAGTCACGGTTGCTTCATGCGCCTTGCGGGGCTTGCGCTTCGGCGCTGCCTCTTTAGCTTGGCCAGCCATCGTTATCACTGTCCTTTGAAAACTTGAGGTGCTGTGCTGGCGGAAGCCTACGCACCATGCAATTAGGTAAGGCTAACATACTCAAGGCCGGCAGGTTGGGGCTTAAGGGACATTTCGTGTGGATAAACCGAT
>NZ_KV803704.1:0-294 GCF_001811145.1 Corynebacterium sp. HMSC062A03
CTTCTCTTCAGCCTTGGGTTCTTCCTTCTTTTCCTCTGCCTTTTCTTCCTTGGCAGCGGGCTTCTCGGAGGCTGCGGCGGAGCCGTCGCCGACGCGGGCGATGACGGCGCCGACGTCGACGGTGTCGTCTTCCTCGGCGAGGATTTCAACGAGGGTGCCGGCGACTGGGGACGGGATTTCGGTGTCGACCTTGTCGGTGGAGACCTCGAGGAGTGGTTCGTCGACCTCGACGGTGTCGCCGACGGACTTCAGCCACTGGGTGATGGTGCCTTCGGTGACGGACTCACCAAGCTC
>NZ_KV803705.1:0-3711 GCF_001811145.1 Corynebacterium sp. HMSC062A03
GCTGATGCTTGTGCGCCGGGTGCAGGTTCCTCTAACGGTTCCTCCAAGTAAGAGAGACACTGACGCATACCGAGGGCCAGTCGGCCCAAAGTGGCCGGCTGACACATAGAAGGTCAGTCTAAAGACCAGGCCCCTTTTCCACCGTTTCCCTGCGGTGGGAAAGGGGGCCTTGGTGATCCTAAGACTCGAAGCGTTGGGAAGCCGTTCGGTGGGAGTGGGATGGTGGGGTGGGGGGACGTCGCCAAGCAATGCAGTGCTAAAAGTATGCGATAATTCGAGAATGACTACCGTAGGCGACATCGCAGGCCAGATCGGAACCCCTCTGACAGGAAACGCCACCAAGGTGCTGCTCCTAGGAGCAGGTGAGCTGGGCAAGCAGTTGGTAATTGCCTTTCAGAACTTAGGGCTTGAGGTTCACGCCGTGGACCGCTACGCAGGAGCACCCGCGCAGCAGCTTGCGCACTTTAGCTACATCGCAGACATTAGGGACCCGTACAAGGTGTGGGAGCTGACTGAGAAGATCAAGCCAGACTACGTGGTCCCAGAGGTGGAAACCGTCGCGGTGGAGGCGCTGAAGCGTATTGAAGAATTCGGCACCACCGTCGTACCGTCGGCGCGGGCCTGTGAGCTGACGCAGTGTCGGGAGAGCGTGCGTGAGGTAGCTGAAAGCATCGGCCTGCCCGTCACTGCCTATCGCTTTGCTGAGTCTGCTGAGGAGCTGCAAGAGGCAGTGGGGGAGTTGGGGCTGCCGTGCATCGTGAAGCCGGATATTACGACCTCCGGAAAGGGACACATCCTTCTTAAAGAAGAAGAGGACGTGGAGGAGGCCTGGGCCATGGTGCGCCACGTGTCCTCGGAGTATAAGCGCGTCGTGGTGGAGCGCTTCGTTGACTTTGATTATGAGGTCACGCTGCTTGCTGTGCGCTCCATTGACCCGGCTACGGGCAAGATGGCTACTTGGTTCAGTGAGCCCATTGGTCACCGCCACGAAAAGGGAGATCTGGTGGAGTCGTGGCAGCCGATGGCTATGAGTGAAGACGCCCTGGCGAACGCACGCTCCGTTGCGGCGCGTATCTCCAATGAATTGGGAGGGCGCGGTGTCTACGGCGTTGAACTCTTCGTGGCCGGTGATGAGGTGTATTTCTCCTCCGTCTCTCCGCGTCCTTTGGATACCGCCATGCTGACGGGATATACACAGCGTTTCTCTGAGTTTGAGCTACATGTCCGCGCGATTCTGGGCTTCCCCATCGACGTGACGTTGGTCAGCCCCGGTGCTGCGGTTATTCTGCACGCGGACGCTGAGCTTGATGACGTCTCCTACTCTGGCCTCGATGCTGCCCTTGCCTATGAGGAAACGGACGTGCGTTTGTTTGGTAAGCCGTGGGCTTATGCCGGCCGCCGCATGGGTATGGTGGCCACGACTGCCGAGGACGTTGAGACCGCCCGCGACAGGGCAGCGCTGGCGGCGGGAAAGATCACTGTCGGGCCGAATGCTGATAGAACCGTTCACGGTGACTCGCAGCCCGTGGAGCCGACCGCCACTGCCGTCTCCGATATTGAGGTCATTGAGGTCCCAGAACCGGTTGTCGACGTTGATCCGAAATTAACCCGCTCCGCCGATGATTAAAGTAATAGTGACGTTTTAAGAAAGGGCGGAATGATGTCCCGGCCCCGCGGGGGAGTGGGGTGATGAACGGGGGAGCGATGGCCGTGCAATATGCGCGGCCACTTTGCGTATGCAAGGCGGCGCATCTGACGGGGGATGGTCCTTTTGTACCTGGGGTGGACAGTCGATTCCGCCTTCCCGGTAGGGGCTTAGAAGTGTGGTCGCAGTGAGCAATATCCCGAGTCAAAGCTTAATAAACCGTAAGTATAAAAATATGAGAAATTCTAATCGTAGTGACGTATCAGCATTATCTCGAACGGATTGTCGATTAATGCCTAAAAGCGCGAGGCTAGAGCGCGTTTCACCAGCGGAATTGTTGATCTATGGATGCATAGGGGAAATTTATACAACAATCAACTGGCTTGCTGGCAGCTGTGAGTGGTGATATTCTCCTGTGTGGACTATAAGAGTTCGTGAGATTCTTAAGGAGAATCGCCGGTCAAGGTGTAAAAACCTGCGTCCAGATTTCAGATTGTTTCAGCGGAACATGACTGCTGTGCAGAAAAACTTGTAGACATTCACATCATTCGAAGAGGAAACGATGAGTAAATTAAGGAATATCTCCAGAGAGGGGTGGATGGTCTTTACTGCTATTTTCACAGCAATAGCAGTAATTGCAGCCATGGTCACCGTTCCCTGGGCGAAGGCCGGTGCGGCCGAGCCGACGGACTTTGAGCCGGATAACGCCCTAGGCGCCGAGCATGAGAAGGTGGGCGGCGATAGTTCTTGGGGCCCACTTGTGTGGGCGGGTGTTCCACCGGAAGGTAACACTGAGGCTAAAGGAAACCCTGCTAATAATGTTGGCTGGGCCTGGTGTATCGACTTGACTACCCCAGATCCTATGAAGGCGTCTGGCAGCTATACGCAGTCCTCTGCGGGTGCCTTGAAATTTGAAGATCCTAAGTATCAAGATGCTGCAATTGGTCTGGCAATTAAGCTTCGTGACGCTGCAGCTGCGGGCGATAAAAAGGCCGCAGCTAAGTACAGTACTTACTTGGCGGCAATTGTCTCTGACCCGTCGGGTAGGGACACAGCAATTAACATTATTAAAGGAAACCTTGGATATGGTGACCCTAATAATGTGATTCGCTTCCAGAACTTCGAAGGAAGCCCGGACGAGTTTACAGAGTTGACGGGCCTTCGAATCGTGAAGAATACTGCTACGAATTTGGATGACCAGTTCGAGGTGGATCCTTCGATTGAGATTCCGTCCCAGCCGGCGGATGCTTTTATTACGATTGTGGGACCTGACGGTGCGTGGCAGGTACGCACGGAACAAGGTCAGCGTGTGTTCCCACCGGATCAGCCAGGCCTGCCAGGCGACGAGGGGGAATCCAAGACCCCGTCGATCGAGACCAAGGCCGAGTTTGCTGAAGGATCGAAGAAGGTCGTCGTTAACGACGCGACTGTAATCGATACCGTTACCTATGAGAACCTGGTTCCGGGTAAGAAGTACACCCTTAAGGCAGAGCTGATCTCTAAGGCTGATGAGAAGACTGTTCTCGGTAAGGGCGAGAAGTCCTTTGTCCCGGATGCAGCAAACGGCTCTGAGCAGGTCGAGATCAAGGTTACGAACGCTGAACAGCCGGTTGAGGCTGCGGTTGTCTTTGAGGAGTTGACCTCTGTTGAGGTCGACGACAAGGGTAAGGACACTCCGGATGCGACTACGGAGAACCCGAACAAGATCGCTGAGCATAAGGACATCAACGACGGCGGGCAGACGGTGAACTCTGAGGATGAGCCGACCGAGCCGACCGAGCCGACCGAGCCGACCGACCCGACTGAGCCGACTGAGCCTACGGAACCGACGGAACCGACCAAGCCCACGAAGCCCACGAAGCCAACTGAGCCGACGAAGCCGACCGAGCCGACCGAGCCGACCGAGCCGACCGAGCCGACCGACCCGACTGAGCCGACTGAGCCTACGGAACCGACGGAACCGACCAAGCCCACGAAGCCCACGAAGCCAACTGAGCCGACCGAGCCGACTGAACCGACTGAGCCTACGGAACCGACTGAGCCTACGGAACCGACGGAACCGACGA
>NZ_KV803706.1:0-48791 GCF_001811145.1 Corynebacterium sp. HMSC062A03
ATATCAGGTGTCTACCAAACAGGGGTCAGGTCCCTCATCCCGGGCAACACGGTCCTCCCGTTCGGCGACCTGGCCACCATCGGCTTCTTCGTCGCCATGGCAGTCGGCGTCCACAAGGGCAACATGTTCCGCACCCTCATCTCCGGCACGTTCATCATGGTCATCACGATCTGGATTTCCAACCAGATGGTTGGGCTGCAGACCCAGCTCGCATCCGACACGGGCCTGCTGGGCGGCGCAAGCCAGGTCGGTTCCCTGGACCAGGGCGGCTCTCCGCTCACGTACCTGCTGGCCAAGGGCCTGTCCGGCGAGTTCGGCATCGGCCTGCTGGTCATCCTCGTGCTGTACGTCGGCGCCTTCGCCTACACCTACGTCAAGTACCGCAAGGGCACCATCTACCGCACCGACGAAGAGATCGCCGCGGCGGACGAGTCCGCCCAGCCGGCCGAAGGCACCAACGCTGCCTAGCCGGCAGCTACCCCTATCCGCCCCTCATCTCAACGCGGGTGCCGCCTCTGAGCGCGCCTGCGCACCACACCGAAACACCACGTTTCAACCTTTGGGAGTTCAATCATGTCCACCTCCACCACCATGTCCACCATCGCCGTCACCGGTGTCAAGGAATTCACCGAAATCACTAAGGCCGTCCCCACCCCCGGCACCGGCGAGGTCCTCATCCGCGTCGGCTACTGCGGCATCTGCGGCTCCGACATTCCGCGCTACTTCGACGGCGGCGTCCACTCCTTCCCGCAGGTCCTGGGGCACGAATTCTCCGGCACCGTCGCGGCCATCGGCCCGAACACCGAGCTCGACGTGGCCGAGAGCGACAAGGTCATCGTCGCCCCGCTCGTCCCGTGCCACGAGTGCGAATACTGCCAGGCCGGCAACTATTCGCTGTGTCCCAACTACTCCTTCATCGGCTCGCGCCAGCAGGGCGCCTTCGCGGACTACGTCCTGGTCCCCGCCGTCAACGTCCAGTCCGCGGGCGACCTGCCGCTCGACATCGCTGCCCTCGTGGAGCCGCTCACCGTTGCTCTCCACGCGCTGGACCAGGCCGGCCCGGAGGCCATGGCTGACACGAACAAGCCGACCCTCATCCTTGGCAGCGGCGTCATCGGCCTCATGGCGCTCATCGCCCTGCGCTCCCGCGGCTTCGAGGACGTCACCGTCGTGGACATCAACGACTGGGTCCTGGGCAAGGCCACCGAGTTCGGGGCGAAGGCCACCGTCAACTCGCTGCAGCAGGATCCGCAGGAGTTCTTAGCGGACCGCGCCCAGCCGGCTCTGGTTATCGAGACCGCCTGCGCCCCCATCACGCGCACCCAGGCCCTGGCCTGCGCGGGCAAGAAGGCCAAGGTCGTCTTCGTTGGCACCCCCACCAAGGACTGGACTCTTCCGCCCAAAGAGTTCGAGTACATCCTGCGCAAGGAACTCGCACTCTTCGGCTCCTGGATGTCCTACTCCGCCCCTTACCCGGGCCACGAGTGGTCCGAGGCCGTGGAGATCCTCTCCGGCCTAGGCGAGTCCGCCCGCGGCTTCATCTCCCACGTCTTCGACTTCACCAACGCCGCCGAGGGCTTCGAGGTCATCCGCGACCCGCAGCAGGACCGCCTCAAGATCATGTTCCGCGTGAGCGACAAGTCCGGCTCCGCCTCCTCTGCCACGGCCTAGGGGATCGCCATGACTATCCACTGCATCACCCCGAATCCGGCCATTGACGTGACCTACACCGTGGACACGGTGGTCCTGCAGAAGGTCAACCGCGTCCGCGAGGTCGCCCACCGCCCCGGCGGCAAGGGTGTCAACGTTGCCCGGCTTGCCGATGCCCACGGCTCCGCGCCCGTTGCCACTTACGGCTTCCTCGGCGGCACGGAAGGCGTCCTCTTCAAGGAGCTGCTCGACCAGCTCGCGCCCGGAATCGACCAGCGCTGGACCGAGGCCGAGGCGCAGACACGCCGGACCATCGCGGTGGTCGACAGCGCGGACACGACGATGCTCAACGAGTCGGGCGCCCCGGTCCCCCAGTCGCTCTGGGAGCAGCTCATCGCTAATCTCACCGCACACCTGGCATCCAAAGACTGGGTCACCATCTCTGGCTCCCTGCCACCGCAGACGGATCCCACGATCTTCGCCGATATCGTCGCCGCGATCCACGACGCGGGCGCCCGCGTCCTCATCGACACGTCCGGCCCGGCCCTGTTGGCCGCAGCCCGCGCCGGCGCCGACATCCTCAAGCCGAACCGCGACGAGCTGCTGGAGGCCACCGGCGCGGCCGACGTCCACGCCGGGATGGCAGCCCTCCAGCAGCTGGGTGTCCCCGTCATCATCACCTCCATGGGCGAGGACGGCGCGCTGCTCTCTGGCCCCGACGGCGAGGTCACCGCGCGCCTCGACTCAATTCTGGAGGGCAACCCCACCGGTGCCGGCGATGCTCTCGTCGCGGGCGTCGTCTCCGCCCTTGCCGCGGGCGAGGAGCTCTCCACCGCGCTGCGCGACGGCATCGCCTGGTCCGCGTCCGCCGTGCTTGCCCCCGTCGCCGGCGAGATCGATGCCGCCGACGTCGCCCGCCTGCGCGAACACATCACCGCCTAAACCCACCCCATCCACCACACACCTCGAACTTTCCAACGAAGGAGTTCACATGCTAGCCAACCTGCACAGCCTCGCCGCCGACGCACGCGCCGCCGGAGTCGGCCTCGGCGCCTTCAACGTCATCCACCTGGAGAACGCTGCCAGCCTGGTGCGCGCCGCCGAGCTCGCCGATGTCCCCGTCGTTCTCCAGATTTCCCAGAACGCCGTGAAGTACCACGGCGGTCAGCTGGCCCCCATCGCGCTGGCCACGCTGGCCATTGCCAAGGCGTCCTCCGCCCGCGTCTGCGTCCACCTGGATCACGCCGATGATCTGGAACTAATCCGGGAGGCCCTCGACCTGGGCTTTACCTCCATCATGTACGACGGCTCCCGCCTGCCCGATGACGACAACCGCGCCACCACCTGCAAGGTGGCCCAGTGGTGCCACGACCGCGGCGTGAGCATCGAGGCGGAGCTCGGCGAGGTGGGCGGCAAGGACGGCGTCCACGCCCCCGGCGTGCGCACCGACCCGGAGGACGCCCGCCAGTTCGTGGCCGACACCGGCGTCGATCTCCTGGCCGTGGCTGTGGGCTCCTCGCACGCGATGATCACCCGCGATGCCGCCCTAGATCTGGACCGCATCCGCGAGCTGCGCACCACCGTCCCCGTGCCGCTGGTGCTCCACGGGTCCTCCGGCGTCTCCGACGAAAACATGGTCGCGGCCATCGCCGCTGGAATGACCAAGATCAACGTGTCCACCCACCTCAACAAGGTGTTCACCTCCACGGTGCGCCGCCTTCTCGCGGAGAACAAAACCCTCGTGGACTCCCGCAAGTGGCAGGGCCCGGCGCATCAGGCCATGCAGGATGAGACTCGGCGCCTCCTGGAGCTCTACGCCGAGGGCCCTGCGGCGCTGCGGGAGCTGGCGTCATCGGCAAGCTAGCTGCGCCCGAACCCACCCCTTAGCCCCCTCACCTGCTACGGTGAGGGGATCTAATCCCCTACTTCAAGGAGTTCCCTCGATGCGCCCCGCGTCCTCGCCGGCCTCACCGCCTTCGCCCTTGCTCTGACCGTCGCCCCCGCCGCACAGGCCGGCCCGCACAAGACCTGCAGAAGCTGTCCTCCGCCGCCCAGCAGGGCGCACAGCTTGGTGGCACCATGGCCTCCTCCCTGGCCGGCGGCACCACCAACGGCCCTGACGGCCAGCCGCAGGTCAAGCCGGCCGGCGCCATGACCCTCATGTCCTCCGCACCGACCTGGGCACTGCTCACCGTCCCCTTCTCCGTACTGTCCTCCGTGGGCGGCGCGGCGGGTGAGCTGCTCAAGCGTTAAACAGTACTGACGACTTGGCGGGCGTATTCACCTACATGGAGATCGATTGCTCCAAGGGTGAGCAGGCCTACGACGGTGGAGTTAATAGCGTCAGCAGGCAGGGCTTCATGTGCTCCTTGGGCTTCGAGGTGGCTTCGGACGGTTGCGGCGTCGCAGGGGCGGGATTGGGAAAGCAGGTCGGCCATTGCGGTGAAGATGTGGGCGAAGATTGGGCTTTCGAAGTCGTCGGCGTCCAGTGTAGTGGCAATTGCTTGAAGGCGTTCGGTGTCGCGGTTGTGCATCATCGCGCCTAAAAGGCAGGCTTCTGAGCTGGAGATCGTTACCTCGATGTTGAGGTTGATATCGGTAACCAGGACGCTTCAGGGTTTAGGCCCGGCTAAACGATCTACAGCCCGCTTTTGCGCCACGAGGGCATCGTAGCCAGGCTCAGTCATCCCACGGGCGATTTCTCTACTAATCGTCGACTGATTCCGGCCAAGCTGGGCTGCAATCTCACGGTGAGTATGGCCCTGCTTCAGCAGATAGGCTATCGCTATTCGGCCATGGCGGATAAGACGCTTTCCGCGTCCTACCTTCGATTCGGATTCAGTGGGATGATCATTGAGTACCAAACGCCCAGACATGCGATTATGGTGCCACGTTCTCACCGTGTCAGCGCAGCGATCAACTACCTGGCCGACTTCCTTATAGCTTTTTGCCAGCATCAACAAGTTTTAAAGCTTTAGCAATGCGATCCCGCTCAATTTGTATGGCTCCACCGCGACTGTTGTTGGCGAGTTCAATACCGTCTTGCGCAAGGTATCGGTAAGCCGTCTGTGGGAAACCTGTCTCTTTCAGTGCGCTATGCGCAGACTGGCCGCTTTCTACAAGAGCAACGACCTTTTGGTATTGATTTTTGTATTTATCCTCATTCAGGCTCCGATGGCGCTTGCCGCGGCTAAGTCCCTCAGCCTGACGCCACACCCTCGCCTGAGCCATCGAGACCCCCAACTCCTTGAGGGTCACCGACATCGGACACGCATCATGCAGATACGCCTGCACATACCGCTCACGTAGCTTCTCATCACCTGACATCTACACAACCTCCCAGCTGTATAGATGCATTCACCACCTGAACTCGCCTGAATCTCGGCGGGGATCTTTGGAAACTCGGGCAGTTTTGTTAGAGCAGGTGCGCTATCTCCCGCAGTAACTCAACGATGGAAGCGCTAGTTCTTCTTCACCGCGTAATACACCGGCAGGGACTTCCAGTTGAACGTCACGTCCTGGACGTTCTCGGACCAGCCGCCAACAACGTTCGGGTAGAACAGCGGGATTGAAGGAAGGTCACGCAGCAGCAGCTCTTGCGCCTGGTTGTAGAGCTTCGCGGCTTCCTCCTCATTCGCGGCGCCGTTGGCCTTCACAATCAGCTCATCGAATTCCGGGTTGGAGTACTTAGAGTCATTAGAGGCCACACCCGTGGTGAAGTTCGGCCCAAGGAAGTTACCCATCGAGGGATAGTCGGCGAACCAGGCGGTGCGGTATGCGCCGTCCATACGCTCGGTGCGGTAGGCATCGCGGAAGGACTTGAAGTCCGGGTAAGGGTTGCCCACGGCCTGGATTCCCAGCGTGTTACTGATGCTATTAGCCACCGCATCGGCCCAGTCCTTGTTGTCACCATCGGTGTTGTAGTTGATCGGGAACGCGCCTTCAAAGGCGCCGTACTTCTTATCGGCCTCCGCCCACAGCTTCTTCGCCTCCTCCGGGTTATAGTTCAGGTTCTCCGAACCCGGCAGGCTGTCGTTGTATCCGTTCAGCACCGGTGAGGTGAACTCCCGGGCTGGGGTGCGGGTGCCGTGGAAGATAGTTTCCGCGATTTCCTCGCGGTTGATAGCCATCGAGATTGCCTTGCGGCGCAGCGTGCCCTCTTCCCCACTGAAATGTGGCGTCTCCATGTGGATGGACATTTCCAGGTAGGTAGCAGCCGGCTTGGTTTCCTGGCGGCCGGCTAGGTCCTGCTCATAACTGCCGAAGGCGGACGACGGGATCGCTTCGAGGACATCGAGGTTATTCGCCAACAGGTCCATGTAGGCTGCGCTGGAATCGGCGTAGAAGGCGAACTCGATGCCCTCGTTCTGTGCTGCACGGTCCCCCTTGTACTCCGGGTTCGGCTCGATGATCAGGTTCTGGTTGTGGTTCCATTCCTTGATCTTGTAAGGGCCGTTCGACACCGGGGATTCGCCAAAGCCCTGCGGGTCCTCCAGCGCGGCCGCCGGAACCGGGAAGTAAGCGTTGTAGCCTAAACGGCTCGGAAAGTCGCTTTCTGGCTGGGTGAGCTCGATGGTGAAGGTGCGTTCATCGATAACCTTGAGGCCCTCCATTTCCTTGACGCCTTCCCCGTAGCCCTTGATGGAGGAGAAGAAGCTCTCATTGAGCTGTTCGTTGGCCACCGCGTAATTCCACGTATCGACGAAGGAATCGGCCGTCACGGCTGAGCCATCAGAGAACTTCAGGTCAGGCTTGAGCGTGACCTTGTAGGTCTTGTCCCCTTCCTTGTCGATGGACTCCGCCATCTCGTTGTGCACGTTGCCGTCGGCGTCGTAGTACACCAATCCGGAAAACAGCATATCGACGATACGTCCGCCACCGTTCTCATTCGTCATCGCGGGAATGAGCCCCTGCTGCGGTTCGGTGCCCAGAACGCGAACATAGTTGGCACCGCCGGCGCTATCGGAGCTATCGCTTCCGCAGGCAGCAAGGGTAAAAGCAAGAGAGGCGGCGCCGACGACGCCGAGGAGCTTGCGCATGAGAGTCCTCCTGAAAGAGCAAAAACAAATTGTGCGTGATAACACTAGAAAGAATTTAGCATGAGGTACCTCACACCGCGGTGTAGTTCAAACACAAAAAGGCCCTCAGGAGAGGACTCAACTGAGCCATCCTGAGGGTCCAGCCCGCGACAGTCCGGGAAGGTCGCTCTCGGGCCCGGCACAACTTGGGCCCTTTTACTACGCCGTCTTTAGTACAACGCGCTGGCCAGCTTCGTGCGCGCGGCCAGCACGCGCGGGTCGCCGGAATCAAAGAGCCCGAAGAGCTCCAAGAGGCGGGTCTTGAGCTGCTCCTTGTCACCCCCGGCGGTACGCTTCATCGCCTCAATGAGGCGCTCGAAGGCGCGGTCGGGAGCACCGGCGACGACCTCCGCGTCGGCAGCGTCGAGCTGCTTTGCCACGTCTTCTGGGGCAGCATCCGCAGCGACGATGGGATCCTCGCTGCGGTTCGCTGGGTCCAAGCGCTTAAGCAGCAGCGTGGTATCACGAGCCTGCTTGATTTCCACGTTGTCTGGCTCAGCAGCCAGGATCTCCTCGTAGGTGGCGATGGCAGCGTCGAAATCGCCGCGGTTGAGCGCGTCCTCAGCAAGGCTCAGGCGCGGATCCGCGGCTTCTTCCTCGGGGTTCTCCCCCGCCACATCTTGGTCAGGCAAGCCCTTGAGCTGGGGGCCGAGCTTATCGACGATCGCCGCTACCCACTGCTCCAGGTTCTCGCGCGGCTGCCCGCCCTCAAAGTTGGTGACGGGCTGGCCGGCGGCGATGGCAACGGTGGTCGGCAGATTCTGTACGCCAAAGACCTGCGCCACCTGGGGCACGACATCGGCGTTGATATAGCCGACGATGAACTTCAGCCCACCTGCGGCCGCCATCTCCTCGAAGTCCTTCTTGAGCTGCTCGGAGGCCGGGGAGCGCGGCGAGCCAATCAAGGCGATGACGGGTACTTCCGCAGAGCGGCGCACCAAGTCATTCTCGAAGTTCTGCTCGGTGACCTCGAAGAAAGGGGCAATTCCTCCGCCGGAGCCGGCGGCTCCGGCATGTGCGGGTTGGGATTGTGCTTGCGCCCGCGCCTCCGCCTGCTGCTTGATGGCGCCTAGGTCGAGGGCTCCTCCTACGTACGGTCCGGTCACTTATTCTCCTCCAGGTAACGGTTAACGGAATCTACTTTTTGGGTTATCTGCTCGGTCACGCCTTCGCGGATATCGGCCTTAATCACCAGGCTCGTGCGCGGCGAGACAGCACGCACGGCATCGGTGGCCTCCTTGATGACTGCGAAGACTTCATCCCACTCACCCTCGATGATGGTGAACATGGCATTGGTCTCGTTTGGCAGGCCGGAGGCCCGGACGACGCGCACTGCTTCAGCAACGGCATCGGACATCTCAGCGCGTTCATCACCCACGACACTGGGGGCTACGGAAAAGGCAACAATCATGCCCGCTATCCTACCGCCGCTCCCAGCAGTGCCGGTGCCAGTGTCGGCGATCATCTGCGCGCCCACCGGTGTCCCGCGGCCACGCCACGATGTGCGCCACCCCGGGAGGGATGTTCTGATTGCACCCCGGGCACACGTAATACTTCTGCGCGGCGGCACTGCCAACGTGCCTCATGACGAAGAGCTCCCCATTAGTCCAGCGCGGCCCAGGTACAGTCTGTGATCCGAGGAAAGCACTTCCATCGCGGGGCAATGAACGCGGCTCTTCGCGGATTCTACGATTGCGGCGTGGCACTAGAACAACCGCAGCTCGTTGGATTCGATGCCGCGCAGCTCCTGGTAATCCAGGACGACGCAACGGATGCCGCGGTCCTCCGCCAAGGTCCGTGCTTGGGGCTTGATTTCCTGCGCGGCGAAGACGCCATGCACGGGTGCTAGCAGGTCATCGCGATTCAGCAACTCGAGGTAGCGCGAAAGCTGCTCGACTCCATCAATGCCCCCGCGGCGCTTGACCTCAACGGCGACAAACTCGTTCTTGGCATTCTTGGCCATGATGTCCACCGGCCCGATAGCCGTGGGGTACTCGCGACGCACTAGCGAGTACTTCTCTCCCAACGTTTCAATATGCTCGGCCAAGAGCTCCTGCAGGTGCGCTTCCACGCCATCCTTGACTAGGCCGGGATCTTCCCCCAGCTCCATAGTGATGTCCTGGTGGATCTCAGCAATGGTGATGCGTAGCTGCTCACCCTTCGGGTTCTCCACCAGCCACAGCTTTTCTCCTGTGTCTTCGCCATCGATATCCTCAATCGCCGACTCTTCAAAGGTGCATGGTGGTGTCATCCAGTTCAAAGGCTTGTAGGCGCGGTCATCCGCATGGATGGACACCGAACCATCGGCCTTGATAAGGATGAGCCGATCCGCCATCGGAAGGTGGGCGTCGAGGCGGCCGACGTAGTCTACGGAGCATTGGGCGATGACAAGACGCATGTCCTCTACCCTATCGTTGAGCGCTACTTCTTAGGTAAACGGGTAGCTCGCTGGCGCATCTGGTGATAGTCCAACTTTTCTTGGCGCTTCGAAGGGGCTGATTCGACCCACGCATTCAGGGCCATGATGCCCTGCGCATCCGAGGCAATCTCATAGTCCCTACCATCGATGCGAAGCTGGATGATTTGGTGATCCGAGGGCATAAAAGAAGCCTCGTCACCATCCATCGGGCGAGTCTTGCCCAATTCGATGTCGAGGCGATTGAAGCGCTTGTTGGCGCGCGGCATGACGGAGCGGAGCTTGAAGTAGTCCATATACTCGCCGTCATAGCGCACGAGACCATGACGCCAAGAATGAGAGTCCTTCGACGGTAGTTGGCGCAAAAGGATGCTCGTGCCGCGGGAGCGCACGGTGAAAAAGCGCACCGCCGCTAGGATGAGGAAAACCAGAACGACCAGTGCACACAGACCTAAAAGAATTGTTAGCCCCTGAAGCACCTGAGAATTCATGGAATGATGTCCTTCACAGCGAGTACGAAACGATGGATTGATTGTACCGCCGTTGACGGAAGCAACGCTAGTCCTTACCCAAGAACACGAAAGAACCCCACCCCCTCTTATCGAGGTTGTGGGGTTCCTAAGTGAGAGTGGGAAGGGCGGTCATTGCTGCCCGTCGTTTCCCTCTCCGCTCATCCGTTAGCTGTTGAGGCGGCGGGCGGCGCGCAACGCGGCGTCGCCACGAGACCTCGTCAGCTCGCGCTCAGACTTCAGGTCTTCCTGTGCCTGTGCTTCATCGACCTCAGAGGCCCAGATGGACCAATCAGCGAGGACGGTGATCTTGTTCTCGGACACGGAGAGGAAGCCACCCTGGACGGCAGCGACGAGACGATCGCCGTCCACCGGGTGGATGGTCACAACACCATTGTCGATCAACTGACCAACCATGGGCTCATGTCCAGGAAGCACGCCGATCTCACCCTCGGTGGTCTCAGCCGTCACCATGGTGGCCTTTCCGGTCCACAGCAGGCGCTCAACCGAAACCAATTCGGCGGTGATGTCAGCCATGTGCCTCTCCCTACTTCTTCTCGGTCAGCTTCTTGTACGCAGCCTCGACGTCGTCCAAGCCACCCAGGCCGTTGAAAGCCTGCTCCGGGTAGTGGTCGAATTCGCCGTTGCAGATGCGCTCGAAAGCGTCGATGGTATCGGCCAGCGGCACGTAGGAACCCGGCAGGCCGGTGAACTTCTCTGCGACGAAGAAGTTCTGGCCCAGGAAGCGCTCGATACGACGAGCACGCTGAACGGTGATCTTGTCTTCCTCAGACAGCTCGTCCATACCAAGGATGGCGATGATGTCCTGGAGCTCCTTGTTCTTCTGCAGAATACCGATGACACGCTGTGCCACCTCGTAGTGGCGCTCTCCCACGATGGACGGCTCCAGAATACGAGAGGTAGAGGTCAGCGGGTTCACTGCCGGGTAAATACCCTTCGAAGCAATACCACGGTCCAACTCGGTAGTGGCATCGAGGTGGGCGAAGGTGGTCGCCGGAGCCGGGTCGGTGTAGTCATCGGCCGGCACGTACACGGCCTGCAGGGAGGTAATGGACTTACCCTTGGTAGAGGTAATACGCTCCTGCAGCACACCCATCTCATCAGCCAGAGTCGGCTGGTAACCCACGGCGGAAGGCATGCGGCCCAGCAGGGTCGAGACCTCAGAACCGGCCTGGGTGAAACGGAAGATGTTGTCGATGAACAGCAGCACGTCCTGGTTCTGCACATCGCGGAAGTACTCCGCCATGGTCAGGCCGGACAGAGCCACGCGCATACGGACTCCTGGCGGCTCGTCCATCTGGCCGAAGACAAGCGCGGTGTCCTGGAGAACGCCCATCTCTTCCATCTCGAGGAAGAGGTCGGTGCCCTCACGGGTGCGCTCGCCGACGCCGGCGAAGACGGAGGTACCGGAGAACTCGCGTGCGATACGAGTAATCATCTCCTGGATAAGAACGGTCTTACCCACACCTGCACCACCGAACAGGCCGATCTTGCCGCCCTTGACGTACGGGGTCAGCAGGTCGATGACCTTAATGCCGGTCTCCAGGATCTCGGTCTTACCTTCCAGCTGGTCGAATGCCGGCGGCTCGCGGTGGATACCCCACTGCTCGCCGTCGCGGCCCAGACCCGGCTGGTCAAGGCAGTCACCGAGGGCGTTGAAGACGTGGCCCTTGACCACATCGCCCACCGGGACGGAAATCGGCTTGCCGGTGTCGGTCACTGCGGCACCGCGGACAAGGCCGTCGGTCGGAGCCATGGACACGGCACGGACGAGGTTGTCACCGAGGTGCTGAGCGACCTCAAGGGTGACGGTCTTTGCAACAGCCTCGAGGGTCACCTCGACGGTCAGTGCGTTGTACAGTGCCGGCAGCCCGCCACGCGGAAACTCCACGTCGACGACCGGACCGATGACACGCACCACACGGCCGGCGGTAGCCGACGACTGTGTGTTCTGCTCTTGCAGAGCTGTAGTCATAATCTAGTCACTTTCTGCGCTTTCGGCGAGCGCCCCAGCGCCACCGACGATCTCTGTGATTTCTTGGGTAATCTGCGCCTGACGGGCCTGGTTGGCCACGCGCGAGAGGTCCTTGACCAGCTCGGTAGCGTTGTCGGTTGCAGACTTCATTGCGGTACGGCGTGCGGCGGACTCGGAGGCCGAGGACTCCAAGAACATCGCAAACAGGAGGCGAGAAACGTACTGCGGAAGCAACGCTTCCATCAGGGTGTCCGCATCCGGCTCGAAGTCGTAATCAGGAGTGATCTGATTATTCGGCTCGGCGTCGGAAAGCGCGGACTCACCCAGATTGTAGTCCTCTTCCTCGATAACCGGTACCACCGGCAGCAGCTGCTGCACACGCGCGGTCTGGGTCAGCATGGACTCGAACTCGGTGTACACAACGTGTACTTGGTCGAAACCGCGAACGGTCTCGCCCTCCACGTGAATACCCTCGCGGGTCTTGGCCTGGCCATTCGAACCGGCAACGAAGCCGTCGATAATGTGGCGGCGCACATCGTGCGTCTTTTCCCAGGTCGGATCCTGCGAGAATCCAGTCCAGCTGCCAGCGACCTCGGCCTCACGGAACTTGTAGAAGCCAACGCCCTTATTACCGGTGACGTAGCGGACGGTCTCGAAACCCTCGCTCTTCAGCAGGGCTTCCAGCTCGGCCGCCTTCTTGAAGATGTTGTTGTTGTAGCCACCGCACATACCGCGGTCAGAAGAGACCACGAGAATGGCGGCTACCTTGGCATCTTCGCGTTCCCGGAGCATCGGGTGATCCAGGGACGTGTGCGCCGCCAGCTTGTTGAGCACGCTGGACAGTTCACGTGCATAAGGCTGTGCCGCTTCTACCCTGGCCTGAGCCTTGGTAATGCGCGAGGTAGCAATGAGCTCCTGTGCCTTGGTGATCTTCTTGGTGGAATTGACGGACCGGATACGGTCACGCAGTTCACGAAGATTAGCCATGGTGTTCGCTCCTCCCTTCTTTTTCTAGACGGTTAATTCTTAGAGCGTGCGAAACTCTATTTGGCCGTCTTGCGGGAGACGTTGAGCTCGGTCTTGTTCACGTCATCCGCGGCGAGCGGGTCAACCGGCGCCTCGGTGCCGAGGTTGTGGCCCTCGGTGGTGCGGAAGGACGGAGTGAAGTCCTTAGCTGCTGCAACAAGTGCATCCTTGGACTCGTCGGTCAGAGCGGTGCCGCCCTGGATCTGCTCGAACACCTGTGGGGTTGCAGAGTTGAGGTGATCGTGCAGCTCCTTCTCGAAGCGGCGTACGTCCTCGACGGGAACGACGTCGAAGATGCCCTGGTCTGCGAGGAAGATGGATACCATCTGGTACTCGACAGGCTGCGGGGAGGACTCGGCCTGCTTGAGCAGCTCGACGAGGCGCTCACCGCGCTCCAGCTGAGCCTTGGAGGCCGGATCCAGGTCGGATGCGAAGGCCGCGAAGGCCTGCAGGTCACGGTAGGCAGCCAGCTCAAGACGCAGGTTACCGGCAACCTTCTTCATACCCTTGGTCTGTGCAGCACCACCAACACGGGAGACGGACACACCGACGTTAATTGCCGGACGGACGCCCTGGTTGAACAGGTCGGACTCCAGGAAGACCTGGCCGTCGGTAATAGAAATAACGTTGGTCGGAATGAAGGCGGAGACGTCGTTCGCCTTGGTCTCAATGATCGGCAGTGCGGTCATGGAACCTGCACCCATATCGTCGGAGAGCTTTGCAGCACGCTCCAGCAGACGGGAGTGGAGGTAGAAGACGTCGCCCGGGTAAGCCTCGCGGCCCGGCGGACGGCGCAGCAGAAGGGAAATCGCACGGTAGGCCTCAGCCTGCTTGGTCAGATCATCGTAAATGATCAGGACGTGGTTGCCCTGGTACATCCAGTGCTGACCCAGAGCTGCACCGGAGAACGGTGCCAGCCACTTGAAGCCGGCGGCGTCGGATGCCGGAGCAGCCACGATGGTGGTGTACTCCAGAGCGCCGTGCTGCTCCAGGGTGTGGCGCACACCAGCGATGGTGGAGCCCTTCTGGCCGATGGCGACGTAGATGCAGCGAACCTGCTTGTTCTTGTCGCCAGATTCCCAGTTAGCCTTCTGGTTCAGGATGGTGTCGATACAGACAGCCGTCTTACCCGTCTTACGGTCACCAATGATCAACTGACGCTGACCGCGACCAATCGGGGTCATCGCGTCAATAGCCTTGATGCCGGTCTGCATCGGCTCTTCCACCGGCTGACGCTGCAGCACGGACGGTGCCTGCAGCTCGAGGACGCGGTCCTCTTCAGCGGTGATCGGGCCCATGCCGTCAATCGGCTGGCCCAGGGGGTTAATTACGCGGCCGAGGAATTCCTCGCCCACAGGGATGGAGAGAACCTCGCCGGTCCTCTTGACCTCGTCGCCTTCTTTCAGCGACTCGAAGTTGCCCAGGACCACGACACCGATGGAGTTGGTGTCAAGGTTCTGTGCGACGCCAATCACGCCGCCCGGGAACTCGAGCAGCTCATTCGCCATGACGGACGGCAGGCCCGAAACCTGCGCAATACCGTCAGCTGCCGAAATGACCACGCCGACCTCCTCACGGGAGGCCTCCGCGGAGTAGCTCGAGGTGTAGTTCGCAATCGCGCTACGGATCTCGTCGGAGGAGATCGTCAGCTCCGCCATGTTCTTCCTGCTCTCGGTAGTATCTTCCAGCAATTACTTAATCGTTTCTGTCGTTTCGGCTTATGCCATCTGCGCGCGAAGGCGGGCGATCTTGCCTGCCGTCGAGCCATCGATGACTTCATCGCCGACGCGGATGGTCATACCACCGAGGAGGCTGGTGTCAACCTCAGAGTGGATGGACATCGCACGACCATAAATTTTGCCCAGCTTTTCAGCGAGTGCTGCCCGCTGGCTATCGTTCAGCTCACCCGCAGTGGTCACGCGCGCGATGGTACGGCCCTGCAGCTTGGCTGCGGTGTCCGCCAAACCGGCGAGATCATCAATCGGGTTCTGCTCCGGGCGGCCAATGGCCTGCAGCGCGAGCGCCTCAGTAACCATCGTGACCTTGCCGTAGAGCACGCTTGCCAGCAGCCCGACCTTACGATCGGACGTAGCAGTACGGTCTGAAAGCAGCTGGGTCAGTTCGCCTTCTCGGTCAAGCACGCGCGACAGGGAGAAGAGCTCGTCTTCTACCTGGCCCAGCTTGCCCTCAAACTCAGCGCCACGCAGCAGTGCGCGGCGGCCGAGGATGATGAGGCCACGGGCGATATCACGCGGGCTCGACCACTGTGCGGCGGCGGCCTCCTGCAGCACCTGGAGTGCTACCGGGGTGACCTTCCCGCCGAAAAGGGTCTGGACCAGGGACTTGCGCTCCTCTGCGGTGGCGGCGTCGTCGGTCAGAGCGACGCGCAGTTCGCGGTCGCCGTCGAGGACGCGGACTACCTCGAAGAGGTCCTGGCCTGCCTGGGTAGCAGTCGCTACCGAGCGGTCGCTGGAGAGGAACTCATCCAGCTTGGACTCAGTGGTAGCGAGTGCTTCGCGGCTAGCTGCCTTCATCGTTGCCTACTTTCCGGCCGGTGCCACAGTGTCGAGCTCGGACAGGAAGTTATCAATCGTGGAGGACTGCTTGGTGGCGTCCGAAAGTTCGCCGCCGAGCAGCTTCTCTGCCAGGTTGATGGAGTTCTGCCCGATGTCGGAACGCAGCTCAGACACGACCTGTGCACGGGAAGCTTCAAGCTGCTTCTCGCCGGCGGTCAGGATGCGACGAGACTCTTCCTCTGCAGCTTCCTTAGCCTCTGCCTCGATCAGCTTGCCGCGCTCACGCGCCTGCTCACGAATCTCCGCAGCCTCTGCTCGAGCGTCAGCGAGCTGAGCATTGTACTTTTCCAGGGCGGCCTTTGCTTCGGCCTGCTGAGCCTCCGCACGCTTAAGGCCACCTTCGATCCGGTCTTCACGCTCCTGCAGCATCTTGTTGTATGCCGGAAGAACGAGCTTCCAGAACACAAGCAGGATGATGGCGAACGGAATGAGGGACCAGACCAAGTCGTACATCTTGGGCAGAAGGATGGAGTTACCGCTCTCCAGCGGCAGGTGCTCACTTCCCTCTGCTGCAAGGTAGTAAATGACGTTGTTCATGGGGCTCCGTTCTTAAAGTTCGATTTACTTTGTGTAAAGCGCTCTTTAGAACAGGAAGCCTGCAACGAGGCCAATCAGGGCGAGGGCCTCAACGAAGGCGATACCCAGGAACATGGTGGTACGCAGCTGACCAGCCATCTCCGGCTGGCGAGCCATGCCCTCGACGGTCTTGCCGACGAGGATACCGATGCCCAGACCCGGGCCGATGGTTGCGATGCCGTAGCCGATAGCACCGAGACCCTTGAGGGTGGACTCGTCAGCGGCCTGAGCAAGAATGATTTCGTTCATGATGAAAGTCGTTCCCTTTCAATGTTTTCCCACGGACTTGTCCGCGGGGGATGTGGTGGTTTTGGGGTATTTAGTTAACCGCGAGGTTCGCGTTGTTGTTAGTGCGAATCTGCATGCAGCGATAGTTCGATGTATACCGCCGTCAGCAGGGCAAAGATATATGCCTGCAGGAAAATGACGATAATTTCGTAAATCGTGAACAGAACCGCTGCGACCAGCGTCAGGCCACTCATGGCAGTCCAGCCGTTGAACTGGAAGAAGAAGAAGTTCGTTGCCGAGTACAACAGGACCAAAATGAGGTGGCCAGCCAGGAAGTTCGCCATCAGACGAAGAGCCAGCGTGACTGGACGCATGACAAACGTAGAGAAAGCCTCAATCGGCACAACAAGCACGTGCAGCAACGGCGGCAGGTTAGGAATAACCACCGAAGACTTGATGAACTTGCCGAAGCCAAAGCGCTTAGCACCGGCGTAGATCATGGCGATGTACGCGACGGCTGCCAGCACGATTGGCATACCAATACGAGCGTTCGGAGAGATGTTTAGAGCTGGAACAATAGTTGCTACGTTCCAGAACAAAACACCGAAGAAGATCGTGGCCAAGATCGGAAGGAATCGACGTCCTTCCTTGCGGCCCAAGATGTCTTCTGCGATGTGAATTCGTACGAAGTCAATCGCATGCTCCGCTACGTTTTGCAATCCTTTAGGAACCAGCTTCGGGTTCCTAAAGGCGACAACAAAAAGGAGCACCAGAATGGCCGCCATGAACAGGCGAACCAGCATGATGCGATCCAAAGCGAACCAACCGTTGGCGAAATCGGCGAACAAGAGATCGACGACTTCACCATCATCGGTTACGTGCCCCGGGAAAAATTCTGGATCCAGTTCGGGTGCGTGAAACTCACCCTTCATGGCCAATGTCGTAACGCTCAGCGTTCTCTCCCGTGTTCGGGCCACACAGCTTGTCGAAGGCTATGTGGTGCGATGGACGTCTCAAGCTCTTTGCCCTGTCCACGGACTCCGTCGCACATCAGCGTAAACAGGGCAAGGATAAACCGTACTTTTTCGGGATAGCATGACGCTAACCCGCGGTAACCCGAAGAGAATGCTATCAGTTCGCCCTCAAGTTTTCGCACGTGGGGGCACCGTTGCGGACCTAAAGCCACAGCCCAGCACCAGAAAGCCTCATAAAAGGCCCGCATTCTGCCAAAACCCTGCTGAGTGTATTTGGTCACATACCCACGTTTTCCCACCTTGACGGGGGTAATGAGTAGGTTGAAAGACGTGTCTTACTACACAAAAAGCCACCCTCCCGGGGTCACCGGACGCAGTGGCTTGTGATGAAGATCGAGGCACGCTAGGACACGTAGGTCACGTTGGAAGTAATCACACCCCAGACCTCGGTTCCCAGCGTCACCGCCAGCGCTAGCAACACAGTCACAAACAGCGCCATCGTGTCATAGAACTCCAAGTCCTTAATCAACAACAGCACCATGATGAGGATGACCACCTTGAGCAACCAGCCGCCGAGCACCACAGCCATCGTGGTCGAGGGAGTAGTCCGCGCGGTAAGGAGCACCGAAGCTGCGGTAAAGAGCACGAAGCCGCCTCCAATAGCAGCGCCGACGAGCACTCCCCAGATGCCGGGCAACCCACGAACGCCACCCCAGAGGGCCAGGGATGCGATGGTCACTACGACGAGGCCAATGGCTCCGAGGCGCAGGGCGCGCTTGAGGGGACGACGATGATCGTCATAGGGCGATAGCTCTTCGGAAGTCGTTGAATCAGTCACAGCCCCATACCCTACCTCAGGAGGGATCCGTTTCCAGCACCACGCTAGTCGAGCGCGGCCGGCGTCCAATCTTGCCCTGGCGCAGCGGAATCAAGGTCACGCCAAAGGCTACGAGGAGCGCAAAAACAGCGAGCACCACCGCGACAGGGGCTGGAACGATGGAGAAGGAAACCGCCCCGAAAGCCACCGCGGAGACCCACAGATAGAGCACCAGCACGGTGCGGCGGTGCGTATGCCCCAGAGACAGCAGCCGGTGGTGGATATGCGCCTTATCGGCAGCGAAGGGCGAGCGCCCCTGCGAAACACGCCGAATGACCGCCCAGACAAGGTCCAGGACTGGAATAAAGACCGCGGCAACGACGACGATGACGGGTGACATCAGCGCCACGATGTCCACGGTGCCGTAGAGGGACATGTTGATCTTGCCGGAGGCTGAGGTCGACGCCGCGGCGAGCAACAAACCAATCAGCATCGCTCCGCTATCCCCCATGAAAATGCGGGAGGGCTCAAAATTATGCGGAAGGAATCCGGCACACACACCAACAAGTGCCGCCGCGATAATCGCCGGCGGATAGGCCGATACGGTACCGCCTTGGTCATGCAGAACAGTCAAGGAGAAGACCAGGATGGCCCCGCCGGCAATCATGCCCAGCCCAGCCGCCAAGCCGTCGAGGCCGTCGACGAAGTTGATGGCATTAATGAGCAGTACGGTAAAGAATGTGGTCAAGAGTGTTCCCTGGACCTGGTCCAGAATGACCGTGGTTCCATCACCAAAAGGCAGAAAGAGAAGCGTCCAGGTCAAGCCCAATCCGCTCATAATGGCTGCGGCAACGAGCTGCCCGATGAGTTTGACCAAAGCACTCAGTTCCAACAGGTCATCCACCACACCGACAACCACGATGGCGGCAGCGGACCAGAGCACAGCGTTCATCTCTGGCGTGACGGGCATAAACCCGCGAGTCAAGGCTGGAAGCTGGCCGGCGAGGTACACGGCGGCGGCAAACCCCGTAAACATCGCCACTCCGCCAAGCTGCGGGGTGGGCTGGGAGTGACTATCGCGCAGGCGGATCTCCGCCACCTGGCCACTGCGCACCAGAAAGGTGCGCACCAGTCCGGTGGTGAGGTAGGTAAACGCCGCGGCGACGAAGATCACCAACGCCAGCTCACGCAGCGGCACTCCGGTTCCAGCCACTGATGTCTCCTTAAGAGGATTGGGAGCCCGGGCGTGTACGCAGGGACTCTGCAGACACTCCGATGACCTCGCCGATCTGCTCGGCGCTCAAAGCACCTTCGCGCAGCAGATACGGGTGTGAGCCGGACAGATCAATGATGGTGGAGGGCTTGCCCACCTCAGCTTCTCCCCCGTCGAGGTAGACCGTGACGGCCTTACCCAGCTGCTGCTTGGCAGCAATCGCAGTGGTCGGCGGAGTCTGTCCAGAGATATTCGCTGAGGACACCGCCATCGGGCCGACCTCGCGGAGGAGCTCGATTGCAATGGGGTGCAGGGGCATGCGCAGCATCACCGTGCCGCGGGTATCGCCCAGGTTCCACGGAAGCGAAGGCGCTTGCGGGACCACGATGGACAAACCACCCGGCCAGAAGGCCTCGATAAGCGTTTGTGCGGTGTCATCCAAAGTGGCGACAAGGCCTTTTACGGTGTCCCAGGATCCCACGAGCACCGGCACCGGCATGTCGGGGCCGCGGTGCTTGGTGGCCAGCAGGCTCGCAACGGCGTCATTATCGAAGGCGTCGCAGCCCAACCCGTAGAGCGTATCGGTGGGCATGACGACGAGCCGCCCTGACTTGGCTGCCTTGACGGCAAGGGCCATTCCTTCTTCGCGTTCTGCCGCGTCCGCACAGTTATAAATCTGTCCCTGCATTGGTCTCTCCTTTAATTCCGTTCCTATCGGCTTGTCGACCAATCTTCGACCAATCTACTGTACTCCCCGTTCGGCCGTGACAAAGCGGGCGGTGCCAGTCAGATCCTTAAGTACCTCGATGTGCGTGAACCCGCCATCCGCACGCAGGGCTTCTTGCACCTGTTCACACGTGTCATCATCGTGTTCAATGCCCACCTTTCCGCCGGGGCGAAGCAGTGCGGCGATGGTCGGAATCATCGCTGTGATGGTCTCCATGCCGTCTGCTCCCCCAAACACCGCCTCGTGGGGGTCTTGGTAGACCTCCGGATCCAGGTCCGGGGTCTCGGGGACATAGGGCGGGTTGGTCAGCACGAGGTCGACGGTGCCGTGCAGCTCCGAAAGCACATATGGATCCGTCACGTCGCCCTGGATCAGCTGCACATCACGGTCATGACGTGCAACGTTGCGGCGGGTGTAGGCCAAGGCGGCGTCGGCAAGCTCCACTGCCCACACCTCGGCCTGCGGCACGTAGTGGGCGACGTACAACGCCAGTGCACCGGATCCGGCGCACAAATCCACGACGCGGGGAGGGTGCGCGTTAGTCTTCGTCTCCCACGAGTTAAGTTTCTTCGTCTCCCACGAGTTAAGTTTCTTCAGAAACTTAACTCCCCAGTCGGCGAGCACCTCCGTCTCTGGGCGCGGGATGAACACACCGGGGCCGACCTCGAGTTCGAGGGGGCCAAACCACGCCGCTCCTAGGATGTGCTGGAGGGGCTCGCGCGCTTCACGACGCCCCACCAACGCCCCATATGCCACGTCAAAGCCGGGGATCGGAGCCTCGTTTAGCGGGATATCCATGTGGCCACAGTGAATGAGGTGGGCAGCCAACAGGCGCGCATCCCACTCGGGTGAGGGTACCCCGGCAGCGCGAAGGCGCTCCGTGGCATCACGAAGCGCCTCCTTATAGGTGTGAAAAGTCACCGTATCTAACCGTGCCGTAGCCTTCTAGCCTTCGGCCTCAAGGCGCTCCGCGCGCTCCTGGGCTTGCAGAGCTTCGATGAGATCCTGCATATCGCCGTCGAGCACGGAGTCAAGGTTATTGGCCTTGTAACCAATGCGGTGATCGGTGATGCGGTTCTCCGGCCAGTTATAGGTGCGGATGCGCTCCGAGCGGTCCATGGTGCGCACCTGGGAGGCGCGCTGCTCGCCGGCCTCGGCCTCGCGGGCCTCGCGCTCCATCTGGTCCAGGCGAGCCTGCAGCACCTGCAGGGCACGCGCCTTGTTCTGAATCTGCGAGCGCTCCTTCTGACAGGTCACCACCAGGCCAGTGGGCAGGTGGGTAATACGCACAGCGGAGTCAGTGGTGTTCACGCCCTGACCACCCTTACCGGAGGAACGGTAAACGTCGACACGGATGTCCTTGTCATCGATATTGACGGAGTCGATCTCCTCCGGCTCCGGGTAGACCAGCACACCAGCAGCAGAGGTCTGGATGCGGCCCTGGGACTCGGTCACCGGCACGCGCTGTACACGGTGGACGCCGCCTTCAAACTTGAACACGCTCCACGCGCCATCGCGCGAGGGGGTCTTGGACTTGAAGGAGATGGACATATCCTTCACTCCGCCAAGGTCAGACTCGTTGAGGCCCAGGACCTCCCACTGGAAGCCTGCCTTGTCGGCGAAGCGCTCGTACATGCGGGCCAAGTCACCGGCGAAGAGCGCTGCCTCTTCGCCACCAGCACCGGCCTTGATCTCCATGATGATGTCCTCGGAGTCATGCTCATCGCGCGGGGCTAGGAGGTCCGCAAGTTGCTCCTCCAGCTGCACGACGAGCGGCTCGAGGCGGTCAACCTCAGACTGGAACTCGTGATCCTCGTAGGCCATCTCCTTGGCGTCGGCCAAATCCTGGCGGGCCTGCACCAGCTCTTCGTTGACGGCGACGATGGGGCGCAGCTCAGCGTAGCGCTTGGACAGCTTGCGGAATTGCGACTGATCCCCGGCTACGTCTGGGTCAGCCATCTGCATTTCGATGCCTTGGTACTCGGAGATGATGTCATCAACGAGGGAAACCTGGTTAGACATTACTTGTAGTCCTCCTCGTCCGTGTCTGCCGCCATGGGCGCGGACGAAGCGACCTGCATGAGGAACTCGCCGTTGGAGCGGGTCTTCTTGAGCTGCTTGATGAGCAGGTCAATGGCGGCGAAGGAGTCCAAGCCGGAGAGGATGCGGCGCAGTTTGGTCATGATGCGTGCCTCCTCCGGAACGAGCAGGAGCTCGTCCTTGCGGGTACCGGAGGGGTTGACGTCCACGGCCGGGAAGATGCGGCGCTCGGAGATAGCGCGGTCGAGCTTGAGCTCGGCGTTGCCGGTGCCCTTGAACTCCTCGAAGATGACAGTGTCACCGGTGGAGCCCGTCTCCACCATCGCGGTGGCGATGATGGTCAGCGAGCCGCCATTTTCGATGTTGCGGGCAGCGCCCAAGAAGCGCTTCGGCGGGTACAGGGCGTTGGAGTCCACACCACCGGACAGGATGCGGCCCGACGCCGGGGAGGAGTTGTTGTACGCACGGCCTAGGCGGGTGATGGAGTCGAGCAGAACGACGACGTCCTTGCCCTGCTCCACCAAGCGCTTGGCGCGCTCGATAGCCAGCTCCGCCACCGAGGTGTGCTCTGACGGAGGGCGGTCGAAGGTGGAGGCAATGACCTCACCGTTGACGCTGCGCTGCATGTCCGTGACCTCTTCGGGGCGCTCATCCACGAGGACCACCATGAGGTAGCACTCCGGGTTATTCGTGGCAATGGCGTTGGCGATGTTCTGCAGGATCGTCGTCTTACCGGCCTTCGGCGGGGAGACGATGAGCGCGCGCTGGCCCTTACCAATCGGCATGATCAGGTCGATGACGCGAGTGGTGAGGATCTTCGGGTCCGTCTCCAGGCGCAGGCGCTGGTTCGGGTACAGCGGGGTGAGCTTGGCGAAGTCCGGGCGCTCCTTCGCGGTGGACGGATCCAAGCCGTTGACGGTGTCGACCTCCACCAGCTGGTTGTACTTGCGGCGGTTGCGGCCGTTGCCGTGGGTGTGGGTCGGGCCGGAAACTTTGACCTTGCCGGTCAGGGCGTCGCCTGAGCGCAGGCCAAGGCGGCGCACGAGGTTGTTGTTGACAAAGACATCGGAGCTCGCCGCGCGGTAGCCGGTGGTGCGCAGGAAGGCCACGTTGTTGTCGACGACCTCGAGGATGCCGCCGACTACCTGCACTTCATCGCCCTCGCGGATCTGCAGGTCATTGCCACCGTTGCCGCCGCCATCGCGGTCACGCCCGCGGCGGTTGCGACGGTTACGGCGGTTGCGGCGGCCTCCGCCGCCGTTGTTGTCATCATCGTTGCGGTGGTTATCGCGGCGGTTGTTGTTCTGGCCACCGCCGTTATTGCCGCCGTTATGACCGTTGCCACCGTTGCCGTGGTCACCGTTGTCGGAGTTCTTTCCGCCACGGGACTGGTTGTCCTCGGACTTGCCGTTGTTGTCCTCGGCGCCATTGTCATTCCCGTTGCCCTTGGACTCTCCGCGGGCCTCGCGCTCCTGACGGCGCGCACGGTTGCGGCGAGCACGGCGGGCCTGGGAGCGGGACTCGTAGCGCTGCTCGTCGTGGCCGTCCTTGTGCTCGGACTCCTGAGCACCGTCCTCACCCTTCTGGGCGTTCTCGGATTCCTGCTGTGGCTGGTCCTGTTTCTTCTTGTCCTGCTCCGGCTGCTCGGAGGCCTGGTCAGCAGCACCGGCGGGGCGCGAGGCCTTGCGGGCCGCGCGACGCGGCTGTGCGTCCTTAGCCTCGCCCTCGGCAGCAGCCTTTGCGCCGCGTGCCGGAACCTGGCCGGTGGTCAGTGCAGTGATGAGGTCCCCCTTGCGCAGTCCAGAAACGCCGCGAAGTCCGCGCTCCGCAGCCAGCTTGCGCAATTCCGGCAGCTTCAGGGATGCGAGATCCTGTGCTGCGGTCTTGTCCGTATCGCTCACGGATATCCTTTCGTCGCTTCACCAACGCGCGCTGTCTTATCTGCCGCACCTGCACTGTGTGTGGTGCTGTTCCAAGCGGGCGTTGGAAGCCAGTGTGTAATTGAGATGGTCCACCGCCACCAGCGAGTTCACGCGACCGCGATCCCCGTGGGCGGTGGTTTTCTTTGGCTCTCCCCCCTCTCCGGCCCTGCGGTACGGAACATGAAGAACTCCTTGCAGAACTCCTGAAAAGTTCTCGAGGAAGCGGCCGCGGGTCAATCGCGGGGAGATATTTTAAGAAGGCGACTGCGAGCGTGTCTCTCCCCTCTCACCGTCGCGCACACCGTTGGACTGCCATGAGTTTTCACCACAGGTGTGTGCGCCGTAGAGGGAGCTCGGAGGTGCGGGGAAGGCCTTCCCCGCCAGTCGCCGACAACTATACCGCATCCTTCCACCGCGCTCACACTGACACGGCTAAAGTAGTGCGCATGCTCTCCACAATGCAGGATATCCCGCTGTCCCTCACTCGCATCCTGGAGTACGGTTCCACTGTCCACGGCCAAACCCAGGTGGTTACGTGGCACAGCGCCAATCCCGGCAATGAACGCGAAGAAACCACCTTCGCCGATATCGGCGCGCGCGCCGCTGCCTTCGCCCACGCCCTGCATGACACGCTCGGCATCACTGGCGATGAACGTGTGGGCTCCCTAATGTGGAACTGCGCCGAACACCTCGAAGTGCTTTTTGGCACCGCTTGCAAGGGGGCAGTATTCACCCCGCTCAACAAGCAGCTCATGAATGATCAGATCCGGCACATCATCAACCACGCTGAGGTCCGCGTCATCGTCGCGGATTGTCGCCTCGCCGAGCAACTGGCCCAGGTTCTAGAAGGCGTGGACTGTGTGCGTGCGGTGGTATTCACGGGTGTCGACAAGCCCAGCACCGCTCTGCCGGGCAACGTCGAGATTTATAGCTATGAGCAACTGCTGGATGGGCGCTCCACCGTGTATGACTGGCCGGTTCTGGATGAGCACACCGCCGCCGCACTGTGCTACTCCACCGGCACCACCGGTGCGCCCAAGGGCGTGCTCTACTCCCACCGCGCCCTGTACTTGGAAGGTATGCAGCTGCGCTCCTCCGATTCCTTGTGCGTGACCCACGGGGAGACATTTTTGTGCTGCATCCCCATCTACCACGTGCTGAGCTGGGGAGTTCCCTTCGCGGCGTGGATGACGGGCACGCCGCTGGTGCTTCCCGACGCCGACGTCTCCCCCGCCACCCTGGCCAAGGTCATCGCCGCCACCTCCCCGCGCGTGGCGCACGGTGTGCCCACCATTTGGATTCAGCTCTTCGTGCACTACCTCAAGAACCCACCGGAGCGCATGACCCTGACGGAGATCTTCGCTGGCGGCTCTCCTGTGCCGCCGCAGCTCATCAAGAGCTGGGAAGAGCGCTACGGCGTGGACGTGGTCCACGTGTGGGGCATGGCGGAAACCACCACGGTGGGCACCGTGGCTCGCCCGCCTTCAGGCGCCTCGGGTGAGGCCCGCTGGGCCTACCGTATTTCCCAAGGGCGCTTCCCTGCCGCCCTGGAATACCGCGTGGTTAACGACGGCCACGTGGTCAACACGACGGACCGCAACGCCGGTGAGATTCAGGTCCGCGGCAACCTGGTTACTGGCGCCTACTACCACTCGCCCGCCTCGGAGGATGGCGGCGCTGCTCACGAGTTCCGCGGGAAAGACGTCGAGGACGCGGCTTCCAAGTTCACGGCGGACGGCTGGCTACGCACCGGCGACGTCGGCTTCGTCACCGAGGATGGCTTCCTTACCGTGGAAGACCGAGCACGCGATGTCATTCGCTCCGGTGGTGAGTGGATTTATTCCGTGCAGTTGGAGAACCTCATCATGGCCAACCCGGTGGTACTCGAATGCGCCGTCATTGGCTACCCCGACAAACAGTGGGTCGAGCGCCCGCTGGCTGTCACCGTGCTCGCCGCAGATATCAGCCCCACGATTGAGACCGCCGAGCGCCTGCGCAATGGAATGCGCTCTGAGCTGCCCTCCTGGATGCTGCCGGAGTACTGGACCTTCGTGAAATCCATCGATAAAACCTCGGTGGGCAAGTTCGATAAGAAGGACCTGCGCGCCCACCTTGCGGAGGGCGAATACAACATCATCCGTCTCAAGGGCCCGGGTGAGGCGCAGCGCCTCGATGCCGAAGAAGGCGACGGGGAAGCTTAGTCCCCTCCTATTCATTTGGCGCGCTTCGATCTAGACTTGCCAGCAATGTCCGCCCAGCCATCCCAGCCTTCGCCACGCACCTCCGTCCCGCTGACTCTGCCATTGCCGCGTGTACGGGGAGCGGGGACGCTGCCCACGGACCTGCCAGCGGCAGGGCCAGACGGCCGCCGTGCACTCGTGGATCGCTACGGCCGCCAGGCCCGCGACCTGCGCGTTTCTCTGACGGATCGCTGCAACCTGCGCTGCACCTACTGCATGCCCGCCGAAGGTTATGAGTGGCTGCCCACCGAACACACGCTCAGCGATGAAGAGACCATCCGGCTGATCCGCCTCGCAGTGGACAAGCTCGGCATCCAGCAGGTGCGCTTCACCGGTGGCGAGCCCCTTCTTCGCGGCTCCTTAGAGAAAATCATCGCCGCCACAAAAGCGCTCACTACCGATGAGGGCCGCTCTCCTACTGTTGCTCTCACCACCAACGGGCTGGGCTTGGATAAACGCCTGCCGGGGCTGCAGCGCGCCGGGCTGGACCGCGTCAATATCTCCCTGGACACGCTCGATCCGGAGCTCTATGCCCAGCTCACCCGACGCGACCGCCTGGCAGATGTGCTCACATCCATCGATGCCGCGCTGGCCGCCGACATGGATCCGGTCAAGGTCAATGCTGTCATCATGCCAGGCGTCAACGAATCCGCCATCCTGCCGTTGGCCCGTTTTTGTTTAGAGCGCGGCGCGCAGCTTCGTTTCATTGAGCAGATGCCGCTGGGCCCACGGGAGAAGTGGACGCGTTCCCAGATGGTCACCGCGGAGGACATCTTGGCACGCTTGGCCGAAGACTTCGAGCTCACCCCGGCTAAGAAACCCCGCGGCTCCGCGCCGGCTGCACTGTGGTCCGCGGTCTCGCGCGATGGCTCCCTCCCCACAGGACACATCGGGGTGATCGCCTCCGTGACGCGGCCCTTCTGCGGGGATTGCGACCGCACGCGCCTGACCGCAGACGGCGCGGTGCGCAATTGCCTCTTCGGCAACTCGGAAACCTCCTTGCGCGACCTCATGCGGGCCGGTGCCAGCGATGCGGAGCTCGCCACCGCGTGGGCGGGTGAAATGTGGAGGAAATTACCGGGCCATGGGGTCGATGATGAAGGTTTCCTCCAACCAGATCGCCCGATGTCCGCCATCGGCGGCTAGATTGGGTGCAATGACAAGCACTGGGACTGACTTAAGTATCGAGGAGTATTTCGACCGCCTCCACGCGCTGGTCCGCGCCCTGCCTGCGGAGCATGTCCCACTCTCGCAGGGTCACGTATTGGCTGAGCCCCTCGTCGCCCGCCTGCCCCTGCCAGCGCAAGATAATTCCGCGATGGATGGTTTCCTCATTCCTCAGTCCTCCTCACCCGACAGCCTCACCGTTCCTTTCACTCTGCCCGTCGTGGGTGATGTGCCTGCCGGCGCGTCTGCCCAGGCCCCGCAGCCCGGCACTGCGCTGCGCATCATGACCGGTGGTGCAGTACCCGCGGGCTTTGATGGTCTGGTCATCCCTGTGGAGGACACCGATATTCCGCCAGGCCCCGGGCCGCTGCCCGAGACCGTTACGGTGCACCGACTTCCCGAGCGCAACCACATCCGGCGGCGCGGCTCCCACATCGAGGCCGGGCACCAACTAGCCGGTGCCGCCACGCTGGTCGACGCCTCCCTCATCGCCGCCGCCACTTCTGCCGGGGTCAGCACCGCCGTGGTCCACCGCATCCCGCGAGTGAGCATTATCGCCACGGGAGAGGAGCTGCGCAACGGCCAGCTCCCGGATTCCAATGGGCCGATGCTCGAAGCACTCATGAGTGCCACCGGGCCCGTTGACATCACTCGCACGGTATGTGGCGATTCACCCGTTGAGCTGCGCCGCCGCTTCGACGCGGCTGCTGCTGATTCCGATCTCATCGTCACCACCGGCGGGGTATCCGCAGGAGCCTTTGACGTGGTTCGCGCGGTCATTGAGGATGTCGTGGAACGCGGCTCTTATTGGTTCGGGCACGTCAACCAACGCCCCGGCGCGCCACAGGGCCACGCGCTGTGGAACGCCGTTCCCGTGGTGTGTTTGCCGGGCAACCCGGTGGCGGCGTTCGTCTCCGCACACCTTTACCTCACCCCGCTTCTGTGTTCCTTGCGCGGCCTTCCCCGCCCCACCGGAGTTTTAGACCGGCCGCATCTGACGGCCGTCGCCGGGGCCGACTTCCCGGATCCGCACCGCCCGCTGATCCAGCCGTGCTCAATTGCTCTGGGAGGAAGCATTACCGCCTCTCCGCCGCCTGGTCCACGCATGCGCAGCCACCACGTTGCAGCACTGCCGGGCACGCAAGGTTTCGCGCTGCTGACGAGCTCCGTCACCGCAGGGGAGCAACTTACCGTCTACCCCTACTAGATTCAGGGTCTCCCCTTCTACAGCCCCACCCCTCCGTTGCTGCCAAAGATCGCGCCTCAGAAACGCGAATCGGCCCACTCTTCGTCAGATAGGCTGGGTCTACCCAAGGAAAGGACCCGCTGCAACAATGAAGTTCACTCATCTTAATGAGGCCGGCTCCGCCTACATGGTGGACGTCACCGAAAAACAGCCCACTGTGCGCACCGCCACCGCCCAAGGCGAGGTGGCGTGTTCACCAGAGGTCCTCACCGCACTGCGGGAGGGAGCCGTGCCGAAGGGCGACGTGCTTGCGGTTGCTCGAGTGGCCGGTATTGCGGCGGCGAAGAAGGTCCCGGATCTCCTGCCGCTGGCCCACACCATTGGTGTGCATGGCTGCGCAGTGGACATAGACCTGCGCGAAGACCACGTCTTCATCGAAGCCACCGTGCGCACCGCCGACCGCACCGGCGTAGAAATGGAGGCGCTGACCGCGGTGAACGTTGCTGCGCTAGCTCTCATTGACATGGTCAAAGGTGTGGATCGCTCCGCTTATATCCGGCGCTGCGGCATTACTGCGAAGTCCGGCGGCCGCTCGGGTGATTGGTCCCGTGAGCTGCCCGGCGCGGAAGGATAGAAAACAATGCCAAGTGTCATTATTTTGGCGGGCGGACGCGGCACACGCATGGGTGGTGTGGACAAGGCAAGTATCACTCTCGCCGGTGAGCGCCTTATCGACCGTCTCCTGCGCCAATTGCCCTATGATGCGCCGGTGGCGGTTGTCTCGCCCTACCACTTAGGCATGCCCCAGGTATGTGAAAAGCCCCTCTTCGGCGGGCCAGCCGCGGGAATCGCCGCGGGCCACGCCGCGCTGGTTGGTGCCGCAGAGTCTACGACCGCCATCTTTGCCGTCGATGCCCCGGATTCCCCACAGATGCTCCCCGCACTCGAGGTGGCTTTGGCAAGCTCCGGCGCTGATGTCGCGGTGGCCACGCTCGATGGGCTGCCGCAGCCGCTGTGCGCGCTGTGGCGCACCGAGTCTCTCGCCCGCGCTCTGCACGAGCTCGGCAATCCCCGCAATAGGTCAGTCATGCGCTTATTGGGACTCGCGAAGAACATCACCGAGATCGAAGGCACCGCCGCAGTGCACGATATAGATACCCTGGACGAGCTTCGCGAACGGCGCGAGCGCCGAACTACTCAACGATGATCTGACCGTGCTGGCCCTTCTCTGCGTTCGTCATGAGGTGGTTCACAAAGGAATAGGTGCCCGGCTCGTTGAAGGTCATCTCCACGAATCCGCCCTGGGCGGGCAAGAGGTCCAGCGCCTGGGATCCGGAATCCTTCGCGCCCTTAAGCAGATAGGCGCCTTCCTTGTACACGGTGTCGAATTGCTCGCCCACGACGTGGAAGCTCAATGGCAAATCCGGGCCGAGGTTAACCAGCCAGATACGCACGGTATCGCCCACCTTGGCGCGCAGCGGTGCTAAGCCCTCGTCGTATTGATTGGGATAGTAGTTGAAGGCGGTGAGGTCATAGTCGCCATTGCTGACTCGCTGCGCATCCGCACCTTCAGCTTCCCTGCCCGCGGTGGCGAGGAAAACCTCGCTTGCCGTCATGACGTACTCCGCGTCAACGTCCCCCAGTGCATCCTCACCACGCGGATCGATAATGACTGCTCCTGCCATGCCGTTGGCAATGTGTAGACTCATCGGCATCGTTGAGCAGTGATACATCCAGATGCCTGCCCGGTGCGCGACAAATTCGTATGTCAGCGACTCGCCCGGCTGAATCGTCTTCATGTTCTTATCTGGGTTGACTTCACCAGCGTGAAAATCCACCGAGTGCCCCATCGAGCCCTCGTTCTTGATGGTGATACGAAATCGGTCCCCGACCTTGCCGCGCAGGGTTGGTCCGGGTGCCTGCCCGTTGAAGAGCCACCGGGTTTGGCGCACTCCTGGGGCGACCTCAGCCTCCTCTTCTGTCATCACCCAGGTCTCCTCGTGAAGGTCGCCTTCCGCGGGAGCAAGGGAGGCATCGACGGCGTCGAAGCCCTCGCGTGCCGCCATGCGCTCGGCTGCTGAGGGCACCGTCGCCGGGGCACCAGCAGAGCCCGTGCTTGGCGACGCCCCCGCATGCTCATGGTCCCCAGATGCTGGCTCGTCGACGTTGACCATAAACGTCATCCCCTGCATTTTGTGCCCGGCGATCGTGCAATAGCCTTCCACGGATTCATCGATGATCCCAGCATCCAGCTGCACGGTCTCACCTGGTTCTACCCTTCCGGTTTCCTCACGTCCGATCTTCAAGTCATGGACCTGGTCGCCCGTGTTATGAAAATTCACCACCAGGTGGCTGCCCACAGCCACGTTAATAGAGGACGGAACAAAGGCCATGCCGTCGACAGAGACATCCACAGTGACGGCATCGGCGGAAGCTACCAGCGCCGGATCTTGTTTCCCCATCCGCGAATTGGTCACTGCCAGTGCAATGACCGCCACCAAGGCAACAATGATGATGAGCCAGGATGCCCACTGCTTCTCAGAATGCTCCTTTTTAACGGGCACGCTTGACATGAACTTCTCCTTGAGATGACGAGACGGCCCACACTAGGGCCGCACAATTGGCGATGAGGCCTAGCCCCATCATGGTAAGCCCGGCGAAGGACACGCTAGTAATGCCAGTGAGGCTCAGCACGCCGCCAAGGTTGATGAGCGCTACGCGCACGAACCCTGGAAGGTGGCCTCGCGCGGGATGAGCAGCCCCGGCCAGGATGGGCAGCATGTGGTGGAGTACCCCGGTCACGAGCTGCAGGAGGCCGGCGCCGACGAATGTGGGCATCAGGAGTAACGTCACCGCGCGCGGGTAGGCCCCGGCGAGAGTGGCCGCCGCGTCACCGGCACACAGTGCCAGCATCCATACCAGTCCCGCCATCGCGGACACGCTTGCCGTGGTCTTCACGCCACCAAGCGCACCGGCAAGTACTGGCTGAATGATGAACACAGCGGCAAGGACGGTGAGTAGCTGCGCCATGCCGGCGGCGCGGGTGAGCCCGGAGGCGTCGGCAAGCATGGCCACCCCCAGCCCCACGCAATGCACGGTCAATGCTCGACCACACCGGGCCCGGGCGGCTGATGAAATTGGCGTTCGGGTCAAGGTGGGAAGCAGCGTGACGACGGTGCCCACGATGGTCAGCAGTGCAAACCCCCACACCATGCCGCGTGAATGCGCCGCCACCAACAGCGAGTAATTACCCACCCCGTGCGCAGCCAGGATAACCAACAGCACAGAGACCACCATGAAGCAGGCCGCGGCCAGATAAAAGGGCACGGTGACTGCGAAAGAGCCAGAAAGAGAGCCTCGAAGCTTGGTCCATAACGTCCACAGGTGCCACGTGACCGCGACGATGACGAGTGAGGAGCCAATATCCGCGAGCATTCCCCAGTCGTAGCCTGCGCGGTCGACGAGCAACAGGACCAGACCTACCTGCACTAGGCCCACCCGTGTGCCCACCCCGCGGAACCCGACGGCTGGGGTGCGGGTCAGCGCCTCCGTGAAGTGGGTGCTGAATACGAGGATCGCGGTGGTCAGCGCTCCGAGGGTAAACGGATGGATGCGATCCCACCACACGACGGGTGCTCCCAGATAACTCGCCACGGTGATTCCCACGCCCACCGCGATCCACAAGGCCACGAGGCTAAAGGCAATGGTGTGCCAACGCCGGCGCGACGTCAACGAGACATCCCGCACAGATATACCTGACTTAGTTATTTGCACGGATATAATCGTAGTAAATTAAAGACGCGGGCAGCAACGCCAGCTCCCCCTAGAAAATCGAAACGGAAAAGATCAATGAACTTGCCGCTTATCGACGCCTCCAAGGGCCACGACATCCCCACCCTCAACGCCTCCGAAATCCCTCACGCGGTGCGCCACGGCGCCATCCATGGGGCACTCGGCACCCTCAACGTGGGCGAAGCCATGATCCTCATAGCTCCGCACGACCCCCTTCCGCTGCTCAAAGAGGTGGACCAGCGGGAGGAGATTTTCACTCACGAGTTTCTTAAGAAAGAACCACAAGACGTCCACATCAAATTCACGCGCACCGAGTAATGCTGCCGTACCCTAACGAAGCATGCGCCTTCTTAGAATTGCTGCCCCCGTCATCGCCGCCGCGCTGACTGTTGCCGGTTGCGCCTCTGATTCCACAGAGCCCTTGCAGGTGTTTGCTGCATCCTCGACAAGAGTGTTGAATGACGAGCTTGCTAGCGCCTCCGGGACTCCCCTGGCCTTCAACAACGGCGGCTCTTCTGCTTTGGTGCAGCAAGTCGATGAGGGAGCGCCCGCAGACCTTCTCCTCACTGCTTCTCGGGAGACCATGGAGAATGCACTCGCTCAGGGCAGCGTGGAGACGCCCGTGGCCTTAGCCAGCAACGTCATGGTTATGGTCGTGCCGAAAGGTAATCCTCAAGGTCTTCGCTCTGCAGCAGACCTGGAGCCCTCGGCACGCCTAGTTCTCTGTGACCCGAGCGTGCCTTGCGGAGCCATTTCCACGCGCATTATAGAGGCCAATGGCTGGCATCTGTACGCATCATCTTTGGAGAGCCAAGTCGCTGATGTCCTGGGAAAGGTTGCCTCCGGTGAAGCGGACGCCGGGTGGGTCTATTCCACCGACGCCGCCGCGAGCGAAGATGTCGAGGCCATCCCGCTCGCCCACGCGGAAGACTTCCGCAATGAGATCATGGGTGCTGTGGTGGCTTCTTCATCCCGGCATGAAGAAGCGCGCGCTGTCCTCTCGCTTCTTGAGTCGGATTTTGACAGCACTTGGGAACACTTCGGCTTCACTCCGGTGAACTAGGTGTCGCGCATGATTCTGCGCGAACAGCGCCCACGAGCCCCTTGGCCGGTCATCGCCGCCGGCGCACTGGCAGCTATCTACATTCTCGCCCCAGTCCTCGCCTTGGGAGTGCGGGTGCCCTGGAGGCAACTCTCGGACACGCTAAGCTCGCCGATGACCCAGGATCTTCTCCGCGTTAGCCTGTTCGCGGCGGCGTGGTCTACAGTGTTGTCCACGTTGCTGGGCACCTGCTTGGCGCTGTGGCTGCAGCAGCTACGCCACGCCTCCCACCTGGTGAGACTGGTGGTCTACCTCCCCTTGGCCATGCCTCCCGTCGTGGGCGGCTTGGCTCTTACTGCCCTGCTGGGGCGCCGCGGACTGCTTGGTCCTGTTCTGGAGCAGGCTGGATTGCACGTGTCTTTCGCCTTCCCGGGTGTCGTGGCAGCCCATGTCTTCGTCACGCTTCCCTTCGCGGTGGTGGCGGTGGACTCCGCGCTGCGGCAACTCGATCCTGAGGTCATCGCCAGCGCGCGCGGCATCGGCTTAGGAGCGGGAACCATCCTTCGGCGCATCATTCTCCCAGCCATCCGCCCCGCTGTGTTCACCGGTGGTGCGCTGGCTTTCGCCCGCTCACTGGGTGAATTCGGAACAACTATCACCTTCGCCGGTTCCCTGCCCGGCTCGACCCGAACCATGCCGAGCGGAATCTACCTAGAGCGCGAGGTCAGCGCGGACAATGCCTATGCCCTTTCCGCCGTGCTTATTGGAATAGCCATCCTTGCGCTCACCGCCGCCGGACTGCCCCTGTTGCTGCGGCGTCGCCGCGAGCCGAAGGTGCGCATGCTCAAGCCGATGGATCCTGCGGCACTTCGCACTGCCACCACCCCTGTGGACTCAGCCCACGATCTTTCCGTAACTATCGGCAACGCCACCACCACGTTCCGGGGCGGGCGCATGACCGCGGTGGTCGGGCCCAACGGTGCCGGAAAGACCACGCTTCTGCGTTTCATTAGCGGGCGACTCCAAGGGGCACACACCAACGCCGAACGCGTGATCATGCTTTCTCAAAACCCTGGGCTGCCGCCCACTGCCACCGTGGCTCAAGCGTTGACGATGGTGACCAAAGACCCGCAAAGGACCAAAGAGTTGATCAACGCCGCCGGACTGCAAGAGCTGGGCCATGTATCCGAGCTTTCCGGTGGTCAAGCCGCACAGGTTGCCCTCCTCCGCGCGCTGGCGGCGCGCCCGGCGGTATTGGTTGCGGATGAGCCCTTTGCCGCCATGGACGTAGAATCCGCCGCGCGTTGGCGCCACTTATTGCGCCTTTCAGCCGCTGACCGTACCACGGTCATCGTCACCCACAGCCGCGTGGACCTCGACACGCTGGCGGACGACATCCTGGTGATGGAAGCCGGCAACATCATCTCTCAAGGCTCCGCGGAGCGCCTACTGGAACGGCCCCCGTCCCGTTTTATGGCAGAGCTGGCGGGCGTCAATGTGCTTCGCGGCTACCACCAGAATGATGCATTTCAGCCAGCTCGCAACGGCGAGCACTGGGCGGCCTTTCCCCAGTCTGCGCTGCGCTTCGACCCCGCTGGCGCACTGAGCGCGACCATTGTGGCCGATCTGGGCAAAACCACCCTTATTGACATTGACGGCCAACGGCTCACAGTGGGCGAGCCAGCAGGCAACAATGCTCCCAGCGACGAGGTCTCCGTGGCCCTCGACGCCACCGCCCTCACGGTCTACACCCGTACTTAATCCATGGGATTTTACCCACGTCGTCACGCAGGTCGTGGTGCCTCTGAGCACCGCAGTGGAAGAAAATCAGGACCTCGGATGTAGAATCCTTCTAGAGTTTTTCAAGGAGTCACAGTTCATGTCCGCATTTGCTACGCCTAGCCCCCGCTCCTCCAGCGAGCTGTTTCCTGACACGATGAAGCTCTCCCCCAAGCAGCGCGACGTCCTCTCGGCCTTACAGAAATTCCCGCAAGGAGCACGGGCTGCAGAGATTGCGAAGAAGATGGGCATGCATGTCAACACCGCGCGCGGCCACCTAGATGAGCTCGTTCGCGCTGGCGCGGTGCGAGTAGTTACTGCTCCGGCGAAGGGGCGCGGACGCCCCTCACTGATCTTCCAAGTGCGGGTGCCGGACAACCGTTCAGTGGCGGAGGAATACGTCACGCTGATCAGCGTGCTCATCACAGCGCTGGCGGAAAAAGACCAGCTCAACGATTATTCCTCGGAGCAGGCGCGGGAGCTTGGCCGCGAATGGGCCAAAACTGCGGCCACCAGCCATGGTGCTGAGGCACTCGGCTCGCTTTATCTGATGATGCGCGATATGGGCTTTGACCCGGTAACCTCGTCCGATCACTTCGACGAGGAGGGCCGCACTGATGTGGAGCTACACGCTTGCCCATTTGTCAGCGCCGGTGTGGAGCCCTCCCCCTTCGTCTGCGCCATCCACGATGGCTACTTGGAGCAGGCGGCTGCCGATTCCGGTGGGAGGTTAAGCCTGAAGCTGATCCCGAAGTCCGGAAACGGCGTGTGCCGGATCAGCGTGGAAAAGGAGGCTAGCTAGCCAGCTAGCCTATCCACGCTCGACGGAAACCGGCCCGGCGACCTCCAGCTCCAGCACGCGCAAGTTCTGTCCGCGGGCATCCTCGAGGATTGCCTCCTCGATGGGCTCGGTGTGCAAGACCATGATGGTGGGGCCAGCACCGGACAGGTAGGCGGCATAGCCGCGGTTGCGCAGGCGGTTGACCCACTCCGCGGTCACCGGCAGGACATCAGCGCGATACGGCTGGTGCAGGCGGTCGCGGGTGCCCTCCCACAGCAGGTCCGGATAGGCGGTCAACGCCGCCACGTTCACCGCAGTACGGGAGACGTTGAAGGCGGCATCGGCGTGAGTGACGTGCGAGGGAAGCACGCGGCGCACCGCCTGGGTTGATGCATGGAAGTCCGGGACCAAGGCCGTGGCCTTGATAGTCGGGTGCACGTCTAAGGTGGCGGCGCGGTACTCCGGGAGCGAGCGGCCGTCGACAGGCACGGTGGTCCAAGAGACCACGGCGTTTCCTAGCACGGAGGCCGCGGCGTTATCCGGGTGGCCTTCGAAGGCTGAAGACAGCTGAACGACTTGCTCCTCGGAGAGCGGGAAACCAGCCAGGCCATTGCCCGCGGCCACACCGGCTACCGCAGCGGAGGCCGAGGAACCCAAACCGCGGGACTGCGGGATGTTGTTCGTGCATACCACGCGCAGGCCAGATACTTCTACGTCGGCAGCCTTCAGCGCGGAGCGGATGGCCTTGACTACCAAGTGGGAGCCATCGCGAGGAAGCTCATCGGCGCCCTCGCCGAAGATCTCCACTTCCAAACCGGAGCGCGTGACTTCTACCTCTACGGTGTCGTAGAGGCTCAGCGCGATGCCAAGGGTGTCGTAGCCCGGGCCTAAGTTGGCCGAGGAGGCCGGGACCTGGACGGTGACCTTGGTGCCTACTTCGATATCGATACTCATTGTTGTACCTAAGCCCCTTAAACGCCCAGGCGGATGACGGAGTGAACGGCCTTGACCTCATCGAGCTCGCCGAGGGCAGCAACGATATCCTCGAGCACCGCTTCCTTCGCCGCGTGGGTGACCACGATGAGGCGGGCGGTGGCATCGCCGTCTTCCTGGCGCACGGTGCGCAGGGAGACACCGTGGCGGGCAAAGACACCGGAGATGGCGGAGAGCACGCCGGTGCGGTCTTCAACTTCCATGTCGACGTGATAACGAGTTTCCACTTCTCCGAACTCCGCAATAGGTAGGTTGGCATAGGTGTTCTCCCCCGGCGCACGGCCGCCGTGGACGATGTTGCGTGCCGCACCGATGACATCACCCAGCACAGCAGATGCCGTCGGGTTACCGCCGGCACCGTTGCCGTAGAACATCAGGGAACCAGCGGCCTCCGCCTCAACGAAGATGGCGTTATAGGACTGGCTGACCGAAGCCAACGGGTGCTCCTTCGGAACCAACGTCGGGTGCACGCGGGCGTTGACGGATTCCGCACCGGTCTCCTCATCCACGAGGCGCTCACAGATGGCCAGCAACTTGATGGAGTAGCCGGCCTGGTTGGCAGCCGTGATGTCATCGGCGGTGATCTTGGAAATACCCTCGCAGTAGACATCGTCGAAGGTCAGGCGGGTATAGAAGCCCAGGGATGCCAGGATGGCAGCCTTGGAGGCAGCGTCGTGGCCCTCCACGTCAGCGGTGGGATCGGCCTCGGCGTAGCCCAGGCGAGTGGCCTCAGCCAGCGCATCCTCATAGGAGGCACCGGTGGACTCCATGGCGTCCAGGATGAAGTTGGTGGTGCCGTTGACGATTCCGGAGATGCGCTGGATCTTGTCACCGGCCAGGGAGCGGCGCAGCATGCCGACGACCGGGATGGCGGCGGCTACAGCGGCCTCGAAGTAAAGGTCAACGTCGGCGCGGTCGGCAGCTTCAGCGAGCTCATCCGCGTGCGCGGCCACGAGAGCCTTGTTGGCGGTGACCACGGATTTACCGGCGTTGAGGGCGGCGAGGACAAGCTCGCGCGGGAAATCAATGCCGCCGATGACCTCGACGACAAGGTCGATATCATCGCGCAGGACAAGTGCCTTGGCGTCGTCGGTCAGCAGCTCCGCCGGAACGCCCGGGCGCAGCTTGTTCTTGTTGTGCACGGCAACGCCGCGGATCTCCACGGGGCCGCCGATGCGGTGTGCAAAAGCGTCAGCGTTCTCCTGCACGAGGCGGAAAACCTCAGCGCCCACAGTACCAAATCCAAGCAGCGCGATTCCTACGGGTTCGCCTTCGGGCTTCTTGCTACGGTTCGTCGTCATGGTGTCCCCTTGTTGAAATTGCGAAAGATTCTTACGTGCTAGCCCATCACTATACAGAACGAGCTGTCTATTTCTATACGACATGGCCGGCACAACGCGCGACCGGCCATGTCTTTGTGAATAAAATGCGGTGAGCTGTGGCAACGCCGCGCTAGTCGACGTCCAACGCCAGCAAGTCCTCCACCGTTTCCCGGCGCAGCATGAGCGAGGCTTTGCCGTCACGCACGGAAACTACTGCTGGGCGCAGAGCGCCGTTATAGCGCGAGGCCATCATGTACTGATAGGCGCCGGTGGTAGCGAAAGCGAGGAGATCCCCGGTAGTGATATCCGAGGGGAAACGGCGCTCGTTGACCAGAATGTCACCGGACTCACAGTGGAAGCCCACGATGCGCGAGTCCACCGGCTCGCCCTGGGTGCGGCGATTGACCACGCGCACGTCATACTCAGAGCCATAGAGCGCCGGCCGGATGTTATCGGACATGCCACCGTCCACGGAGAGGTAACGGCGCATCGGCAGATCCGCCTTGCCGGTCTCCACGTCCTTGACCGTGCCCACGCGGTATACGGTGACCGCGGAGGCACCCACCAGCGAGCGGCCGGGCTCCACCAGCACGAAGGGCGGCTTGATACCGAGCTCAGTGGCGGTGCGCTCCACGGCGTCGAGCAGGTCCTTAGCCAGCGTGGCGACGTCGAGGGCTTCCTCGTATTCCATGTAGGGAATGCCGAAGCCGCCGCCCAAGTCCAGCTCCTCAAGGGCAACACCGAGCTCGGAGTGAATGCGCTTATATAGGCTCAGCACGCGCTCGGCAGCCAGCTTGAAGCCATCGGCATTAAACACCGAGGAGCCCACGTGGCAGTGCAAGCCCACGAGCTTTAGGTTCGCGGATTCCAGCACCGTGCGAGCGACATCGAAGGCGGCGCCGGTGGACAGGGAAATGCCGAACTTTTGATCCTCATGAGCCGTGGCGATGAATTCGTGCGTGTGGGCATCCACGCCGGGCTTGACGCGGATCATCACCGGCTGCACACGGCCAGCGGCCGCAGCAATGCTGTTAAGCCGCGAGAGCTCCTCCGCGTTATCCAAGACCACATGGCCAATCCCCTCGTTTACGCACAGCTCAAGGTACTCATCTTCCTTGTTATTGCCGTGCGCGGTCATGCGCTCCGGCGGGAAGTCCGCGGCTAGCGCCAGCTTGGCCTCATTGAGGGAGGCCACGTCAAGGCACAGGCCCTCCTCATCCACCCAGCGCACGATGCGCTTGGTAATGAAAGCTTTAGAGGCATAGTGCACGTGGTCGGGGCCGCCGAAGGCCTGGGCCATGTCCCGGCAGCGTGAGCGGAAATCTTGCTCATCGAAAACATAGAGCGGGGTGCCGTATTCTTCAGCCAGCTCGGTCAGGGAAACGCCACCAATCGAGACCACGCCATCGGAGTCACGAGCAGCGTTGCGCGGCCACACGTGGGCCGGAAGGGAATTGAAATCAGTCATCGATACCTTGTCTTACATCTTCTCCGGTGCGCTGACCCCCACCATGGTCAAGGCATTGGCCATGACCTGGCGGGTGGCGCTGGCCAGGGCAAGGCGTGCGGAGTGAATCGACTCGGTCTCTTCACCAGCCTTCGGCAACACCTGGCACTGGTCATAGAAGCGGTGGAACACGGCGGCAAGCTCCTCGGCATAGCGCGCGATGCGGTGCGGTTCGCGCAACGTGGCAGCGGTGGCCACAACTTCCGGGAACTCGCCCAGGGTGCGGATGAGGTCGCCCTCCTTATCGTGGGTGAGGAGGTCGAGAGGGGCGTCGGCAAGCTCGGCGGTGTCGAAGCCCAGCTCTGCTGCCTTGCGCAGGATGGAACAAATGCGGGCGTGGCCGTACTGCACGTAGTAGACCGGGTTATCCGCCGACTGCGAAGCCCACAGACCCAGGTCAATGTCCAGGCTGGAATCCACGGAGGAACGCACCAGGGAGTAGCGCGCGCCGTCGACGCCGATGGCCTCGACGAGGTCATCAAGAGTGATGACGGTGCCGGCACGCTTGGACATCTTGACCGCCTGGCCATCGCGGACCAGGTTGACCATCTGGCCGATGAGGACCTCGACGGCCTCCGGGTCATAGCCCAAAGCCTGAGCGGAAGCGCGCAGGCGGGCAATGTAGCCGTGGTGGTCTGCGCCCAACATGTAGATGGCCAGGTCGTGGCCCCGGTCAAACTTATCAGCCACGTAGGCGATATCGCCGGCGATGTAGGCGGCGTTGCCATCGGACTTGATGACCACGCGGTCCTTATCATCGCCGTACTCGGTGGACTTCAGCCACCATGCGCCCTCAGCTTCGTAGAGCTTGCCGTTGTCCTTGAGCTTTTGGATGGCCTTCTCCACGGCACCGGACTCGAAGAGGGAGTTCTCGTGGAAGTAGACATCGAAGTCCACGCCGAACTCGTGGAGGGACTCCTTAATCTGGGCGAACATCATCTCCACGCCCGCGGAGCGGAAGGCTTCCTGGACCTCGGCATCGCTGCCGTCGAGGGCGTCCGGGTTCTGCTCCAGCACACCCTGAGCGATCTCCTTGATGTAATCGCCGCCGTAACCGTCCTCCGGGGTCGGCTCGCCCTTGGCGGCAGCCACGAGGGAACGAGCGAAGCGGTCGATCTGGCCGCCGTGATCGTTGAAGTAGTACTCGCGGGTCACCTCCGCGCCGGAGGCTTCGAGCACGCGGCCCAGCGAATCACCCACGGCAGCCCAGCGGGTTCCGCCCAGGTGGATCGGGCCAGTCGGGTTCGCGGAGACGAACTCCAGGTTAATCTTCTTGCCCTGGTAGGTGGTGTTGCTGCCGAAGTCTGCACCGGCATTGAGCACCTGGGCCACGATGGCGCCCTGCGCTGCGGCAGCGAGGCGAATGTTAAGGAATCCCGGGCCCGCGATGGAGGCCTCATCGATGGCGTCGTTGCCGGCGAGGGCCTCCGCCAACCACTGCGCCAGCTCGCGGGGCTGGGCACCAGCCTTCTTGGCTACCTGGAGTGCCAGGTTGGTGGCATAGTCACCGTGCTCCGGGTTGCGCGGGCGCTCCACGGTGACAGTCTCTGGCAGGACGGAGGCGTCCAGTTCATGCTCGGTGAGCACGGCAGCGGCAGTGTTCTTGATCAGGACGGAAAGATCTTCAGGATTCATAGGGCCAAAGTCTATCGTCTCCGCCGCTGGGAGGCGCTATCAGGTCGCAGAGGTTAGCAAGGTCACTCACCCCCATCAGGTGAACAATGCGGCACAGCGAAGCACCAAGTTCTACCCTAAAGGCGTTATCTGAATCGATCCAACCTTCCGCCTTCTCGCTTGGCCGACACATGCGGTGCCGCATCCTGGGGACCTCCACAAAGACGCCAGCGGGAGCCAACTGGAATTGAGTTTTATGTCAACCTTCAACATCACCACCGACGCCATCGCTGGCAACATCGGGCTCACCGCGCTGGTGTCCACGTTGCCGCTCATCGCGTTCTTCATCATGCTCCTAGGGCTCAAGGCCCGCGCTCACACCTCGGGTGCGGTAGCGCTTCTCGTCGCGGTTCTCATCGCCATTTTTGGCATGGGCATGCCCACCGGCATGGCTTTGTCCTCCGCGGTGCGCGGCGGGCTCTTCGGCCTCTTCCCCATCGTCTGGGTGATCATTACTGCCATCTGGTTCTACGAGGTCACCGTGGCCTCTGGCCGCTTCAATGACCTGCGCAAGACCTTTGACCTCTTGGGCGATGGCGATATTCGCATCCAGGCCATTCTCATCGCTTTCTGCTTCGGTGGCCTCTTGGAGGCGCTCGCCGGCTTCGGCGCTCCGGTAGCAATTACGGCCACCATGATCCTGGCGCTGGGCGTCAAACCCCTCAAGGCAGCCACCACCGTGCTCATCGCCAACACCGCACCCGTGGCCTTCGGCGCGGTAGGCATCCCGGTGACCACCGCAGGCTCCGTGGGCGGCCGTACCGCCGAACAGACCGCTGATATCGCCGGACTGATTTCGCTGCAGGTCCTGCTCATCGCCGCCGTCGTGCCTTTCTTTATCCTCTTCATCCTTGACGGCATGCGCGGTGTTAAAGAAGCAGGTCCCGCCGCCGCTGTCATCGGCATCTCCTTCGCCATTGCTCAGTGGGCCGCGGCCACCTTCTTTGCCTACCAGCTCACCAACGTCGTGGCTTGCATTGTCTCCCTCGGCGCTGGCTTCCTCTTCCTGCGTGTGTGGAAGCCCAAGGGTGTGGACAGCCTGCGTGAGCGCATGGAGTTGCCCGCCCAAGAGGAGGTCACGGACCTCAACGGCAGCCGCATCTGGATGGCACTGCTGCCCTATGCCGTGGTCACCGCTGTCTTCGCCATCGCCACCGCGTGGCCGTCCATCTTCGGCTTCCTGCAGCTCAACGTTGCCTGGCCGCTTCTCGAAGGCACCGTCTTCGACGCCGAAGGCCACGCCATGGATACCGCGTTTAAGTTCAACGTGTTGGGCAACCCGGGCACCCTGCTGTTGATTTCCGGCATCATCGTGGCTGTTATCTACATGTCCTTCAACGAGAACGGCCGCTACACGCTGGAGGCATCGGCACCGCTAGCTAAGTTTGGCGAGGTTATCTCCCGCATGAAGTTCTCTGCGCTGACCATCATCCTGGTTCTGGCGCTGGCCTACACCATGAACTACTCCGGCCAAACCATCTCCATCGGCCAGTTCGTGGCCTCCGTCGGCGGCATCTTCGCGCTTTTCTCCCCCGTTCTGGGTTGGATCGGCACCGCTGTTACCGGTTCGGATACCTCCGCTAACGCCCTTTTTGCCAACCTCCAGGTCACCGCTGCTGAGCGCATCGGCGTTAACCCGGACCTCATGCTGGCTGCCAATACCTCGGGTGGCGTTGTGGGCAAGATGATCTCCCCGCAGTCGCTGGCCATTGCAGCCACTGCGGTTCAAATGGAGGGCGAGGAATCCCGCATCTTCAAGGCCGTTGTGGGCTACTCCGTGGCCTTCCTTGCCGTCGTGTGCATCATCGTTTTTCTCATGACCAACGTGCTGGGCTTCCTGGTTCCTTAAGTTCTCAGTCCTCAGCACCAACTACCCCCAGAATAGGGCACTTCACTCGCCACATCTGGGGGTTTTCGCTTGCCCGCTTTTTGTGACCGCTTCATCTCTGCACGTAAGGAATTTCACAACATTAATGTTGCGATAAAACGCCAGGTAGGAGGGCTAATTCCGCCTCGATAATGTGAGTTTTGGGCGGTAGGCTCATAGATACAAACTCGAAAAATGCCCACTGCGGCTGTCCTGGTAGCGCGCATCCGAGTACACCATCGCTGTGCCAAGCACAGGACAAGCTACAGAGAGGCAGACTAAGGAGCACACGCGAATGCGAATAGCATTGTTTTCCACCTGCATCGGTGATTCACTCTTCCCCGATGCTCATAAGGCCACGGCCCTCATTCTCTCTCGCTTGGGCTATGACGTCGTCTTCCCAGAGGAGCAGACCTGCTGCGGCCAGATGCACATCAACACCGGCTACCAGGAGCAGACCCTGGGCATGATCCGCACTTATGCGGACGCCTTTGCGGATCCCTCCATCGACTACGTGGTCTCCGCCTCCGGCTCCTGCGTGGGCGCCGTGCGTGAGCAGCACGAGATGATCGCTGATCGTTTCGGCACTTCCGCCGATGTGGACGGCGCCAAGAAGGCAGCCGGCAAGACCCTGGATCTGCCGGAGTTTCTGGTCGACGTCGCCGGGGTCACCAACGTCGGCGCTTTCTTCCCGCACCGCGTGACCTACCACCCTTCCTGCCACGGCCTGCGCTTCCTCAAGTTGGGTGACCGCCCCTACCAACTGCTGAAGGAGGTCGAGGGAATCGACCTCGCCCCGCTGCCTAATGCAGAAGAATGCTGCGGTTTCGGCGGCACCTTCGCCCTCAAGAACGCGGAGGTCTCCGCAGCGATGGTCGGTGATAAGACCCGCCACATCCGCGAAACCGAGGCCGAGTACGTCACCGGCGGTGACTCCTCCTGCCTGATGAATATCGGTGGTGCTCTGGCTCGCCAGCGCTCCGGTGTTCGCGCTATCCACTTGGCGGAAATCCTCGCCTCCACCAAGGAACACCCGTGGACTCCTACCTCTGCGGCCTACTCCAAGGAGAAGATGCTCTAATGACTTCCTTCCTCGACACCACTCCTCCGCGTGCTCCTGAAGGCTACGGCAACCTGCGCGGCTCGAAGGCCTTCGTGCCGCTGGCTCACGTGGGTCTTAACAACGCCACCCAGCGCCGCAACCTGCACCACGCCACCACCACGATTCGTGATAAGCGCCAGCACGCCGTTGACGAGACCCCGGACTGGGAGCAGCTTCGCGACGCCGGCTCCGCGCTCAAGGATGACGTCGCCGTACGCATGAGCGAATTGCTGCTCCAATTCGAAGAGCAGGTGACCAAGCGCGGAGGCATCGTCCACTGGGCACGCGACGCCAAGGAAGCCAACGAGATTATCGAGGGCCTTATCCGCGAAACCGGTGAGACCGACGTGGTCAAGATCAAGTCCATGGCCACCCAAGAAATCGCACTCAACGAACACCTGGAAGAAGCCGGCATCCACGCCCAAGAGACTGACCTGGCGGAGCTCATCGTCCAGCTGGGTGAGGACAAGCCTTCCCACATTCTGGTCCCGGCTATCCACCGCAACCGCGCGGAGATTCGCGATATCTTCGTCAACAAGATGCCAAATACCGATGACTCGCTCAAGGCCGAGCCGGCGGAATTGGCTGAAGCATCCCGTCAGTTCCTGCGCGAGCAGTTCATGAAGGCCAAGGTCGCCATCTCCGGCGCTAACTTCGGTGTGGCAGAAACCGGCACCATCAACATCGTGGAGTCTGAGGGCAATGGCCGCATGTGCCTGACTCTGCCAGAGACCCTCATTACCGTGATGGGTATTGAGAAGCTGGTCCCGACTTTCCAGGACCTCGAGGTCTTCCTCCAGCTTCTGCCGCGCTCCTCCACTGCAGAGCGCATGAACCCATACACCTCCATGTGGTCTGGCGTGACCGAAGGTGACGGCCCGCAGAACTTCCACATCGTGCTGCTGGACAACGGCCGCACCGCTGCTCTGTCCTCCCCCAAGGGCCACGAGGCGCTCAAGTGCATCCGCTGCTCTGCCTGCCTGAACGTCTGCCCGGTCTACGAGCGCGCCGGCGGCCACGCCTATGGCTCCGTCTACCCGGGCCCGATTGGTATCTCCCTGACGCCACAGCTGACTGGCATGAAGGACCACAACGATCCGTCGGCAAGCTTGCCCTATGCCTGCTCCCTGTGCGGCCGTTGCGACGAGGTATGCCCGGTGCGCATCCCGCTCTCCCAGGTCATTCTGGAAAACCGCTACCAGAAGGTCACCCACGCCACCCCGCCGGTCGAAGAGAAGCTCTTCCAGGTAGTTGAGCTGGTGTGGAAGAACCCGAAGATCTGGAACCAGATCACCCACATGGTGGCGCTCGGCCGTGTCCTCGGTGGTTTCAACGGGGTCATCGACAAGCTACCGCTGTTTATGTCTGGTTGGTCCGAGGTACGCGATACCGCCGTTCCGCCGAAGAAGTCCTTCCGCCAATGGTTCGACACTGACGAAGCTCAAGAACTCCTCGCCCAAGCCAAGAAGGAGGGCATCAAGTGACCACCGCCAAAGAGGAAATCCTCAACCGCATTTCCGCCGCCCAGAAGCAGGCCGGCCTGCCGGACCACGTAGACATTCCGCGCGAGTACCAGAAGGAAGGCACGCTCAACGAGGATGAGCTGCGTGAGATGCTGGTGGACCGCCTCGAAGACTACAAGGCTGACGTGCACGTCACCGATGAGTCTGGGTTGAATTCCACCCTCGTGGGCATCCTGAAGGAGCGCGGCTGCTCGAACGTCGTCTACGCACCCGGCATGGACGCTGGGCTTCTGGACGGCTTCGAGGGAACCATCACTCCTGATGACAACGCCAAGGACCCGCGCGAGCTCGACGCTGTCGATGCCGTGGTGACCGAATCTCACGTCACCTCCGCGCAGACCGGCACCATCGTGCTCGAGTCCAATGAGACGTGCGGCCGCCGCGCGCTGACTTTGGTTCCGGACCGTCACGTGTGCATCGTTCGCAAGGAGCAGATCGTGTACGGCATCCCGGAGGTTGTCTCCCGTATGAACCCGGAGCGCCCAGCGACGTGGATCTCTGGCCCGTCTGCTACCTCGGATATTGAGCTCTCCCGCGTGGAGGGCGTCCACGGCCCGCGCGATCTCATTGTGGTGATTGTTAAGTAATGTGACGATCGGGTGCACCCACCCTTTTTGAGCACTCGGCTCACATCGCCCCCGGCGCATAGGATAAGGCCCGTACCAACTAACGATTTGAGGAGCCTTATTCTATGCGTCTTTCTCGTGTTTTAGGCTCGGTGCTGGGGCCCGTGGCTATCGCTGCTGGTCTGGTTGCCGCGCCCGCTGTCGCTCACGCAGACCAACCCACCATCAATTGGGGCCCGTGCCCGGAGGGGGTCACCGAAGAGCGCGCCGAGTGCGGTCACGTTACGGTTCCGACCTATCACGATGCGCCGGAAAAGGGCACCATCGATGTCGGCCTCATCCGCCTCAAGGCCACGGGCAACCGCCAGGGCGCCCTATTCACCAACCCTGGCGGTCCGGGCGGTGACGCATACAGCTGGGCTAACTTTGCGGCGTGGCCTGAGGAAATCAAGCAGGGCTACGACATCATTGGCGTCCAGCCCCGCGGTTTGCGCGAATCCGGAGAAGTGAACTGCTCGTCCAGCGAAGTACGCGGAAACCCGCTAGCGCAGCTGACGCAGATCGGCGCGATTACCCGCGATGACTGTGAGAAGAACACCCCGGGCTACACCGACTCCCTAACCACGGAGAACACCGCTAAGGACTGGGAGGTTGTTCGCCAGGCGCTCGGTGAGGAGAGAATCAACATCGCCGGTCTTTCCTACGGCACTTTCCTAGGCTCCACCTACGCCACGCTTTACCCGCAGCACACCGACAAGGTCGTGCTGGACTCCGGCATGAATCCGAAGATGGCATGGAACCAGATCTTCGCCTCCCAACAGGCAGGCTATGAGAATGCCCTCCATGACTTCTTTGCGTACGTGGCCAAGAATGACGCCACCTACCAAGCCGGTACCACGCCGCTGAAGGCTTATGAGCGCTGGTCCCAGATCGTGGCCAAGGAAGCAGGCGTGCGCCCGACTGTGCTTCCCCCGAACGCCCAGATTGGTGACCTCCCGCCAGGACTGGAGTTTGCTGGCCAGCCCGGCGCCAACGTCATGACCGCCACGGGAGAGCTGCGCGTACAGGTAGAGCACCTTGCAGGCAAGGTACGCAACCCGCAGGCTGTTCAAGCTTCTTCGCAGACGCTGAGCGCGACCCGTGAGCTCCTCCCCCGCCCCGAGATGTGGGACGCACTGGCCAAGCACATCGGAGGTGTTGAGCCTATGAACTTTGAGGAGCAGGCGGCACAACAGCCTCAACAGGATCCAGAAAAAGCCCAGCAGCAGCTCGTCAATGCAATGAGCATGCAAAACATCATTATGTGCAATGAGAATACCGCGCCGACGGATCCGACTCTCATTCCGGCGTTCCTGTGGTCGAACTACGTGACGATTGACCCGTTCACTCTGTTTAATTCGATGTACGCCTCTGGCGCGGGTTGCGGCGGTCGCGCGCCGGTCAGCACCCCGATTGCCGTCTCCGGTGAGAAGCTGCAGACCAAGCCGCTGCAGCTGCAGGCTACCGGTGACCCGCAGACCCCGTACGCCTTCTACCGCGGCCTTTCCGATCCGATGCAGTCCCGCGTGGTGACTGTGCACGGCCCAGGCCACGGCCACTTCGCCATGGGCAACAAGGCCGTCGACCAGATTGTGGTTGATTACCTGCGCACCGGTGAGGTCCACACTGCGGATGCGCCGGGCTTCTTTGACCAGCCCGAGGCTCAGTAACAGCCCGCCTAGCCAGAAAGGCTGCGGGAACAATGAAGGCGCGGCTTACCTAGCCGCGCCTTTCCTCCCACCACACCCCCATCGGCGTGAGGCCAATTACTGCGCTTCAGTCTTTATAGGCTAGAATCGCATCGTTGGCATTTCGCCAGCAATGCCCTTGTAGCTCAGCGGATTAGAGCATCGGTTTCCGGTACCGAAGGTCGCAGGTTCGATCCCTGTCAGGGGCACTTTGTGTCAGGGGCACTTTTTCATGCCCACAACCCTCTCCCATCGGGCCGCAACCCGGCCCTCATTTTCAACGATGCCACGAGTGCGGGAAAGCCTTTCGCTCTCGGCATTCCCCCAGACCTGAAACCCGCAACCTGCAGGTGGGCGTCGCCCAGCGCTTCGCGGCACCGAGCCACTCACTTGGAGGTTGCGGGTTCTAGGTCTGGGGATATAGAACTAGCGCAAGCGCACCTCGATATCCGCGACCACTTCCTCCGGATTCTTAGCCGAGGCGATAAGAGAGCTTCTGCCCTGCTCGATACGCACGGTCGGCCCAGAAACGATGTAGGCCGGTGCTCCGTCGACAACACGCGGTCCCGCACCTTCCTTGAGCCCAGTCTCGGGACCGATGCTTGCCCCGGTGATATCACTGAGTGGAATCCTCTTCGTGAATATATCCAGGATGGAAACCGCTACGTCGTCGTCACTCACGACGATCTTCACCCGCATCATGTTGCAAGCCACGGTTGCAACGATCACCAAGGCACCGAAAAGGGGCTCTTCCGGTTTCGGGGTGCGTAGCGGG
>NZ_KV803707.1:0-146493 GCF_001811145.1 Corynebacterium sp. HMSC062A03
TAGCTGAGGTAGGAACTAAACCCAGGACGCTTCAGCGTGGTCGATTCTTCGGCATCAAGCCACCACACCACCAGGGCCTACCACATCCAGGTAGAAACACCGGGGATTTACCGTCAAGGACAGCGATATACGGTCGTGAAGCCTATACTTTCAACAATCACACTGGACAGTGACTATAAATCACCGATCCCAGACACACTTTCTGACCCTTAACCCATTTTAGCGGACGTGCGGCAACATGGTCCGTATCGGGAACGTGGCAATCAGACCCTAGACATCAAACCCTTACCTAAGTAAGGTAAGGCTATGCAAAAGAAAGACTTCATGAATGTGCGTGCAGTTATCGCACTCGTAGCCACTCTAGCCCTAGGCGCAGGCCTTGTTGCGTGTTCTTCTGATTCTTCTTCTAAGGAAGGAAACGGAGAAAAGAAGATCGAGCGAGTTGTGGCGCTTGATTGGCGCTACGAGGAAATTCTCAAGGCCCTCGATGTGGACCCAGTGGGAATCGTGGAAATCGGTAAGTCGGAGGCACCGACCACTTTGAAAGGGCAGCTGGGTCAAGCGACCTCTGTGGGCCAGGCCAAGCAGCCGAATCTAGAGGTTATCCAGTCCTTGGAGCCGGATCTGATCCTGGCTAGCCCTACCCGTCAAGCCGATATCATGCCGCAGTTGGAAGAGATTGGGCAGACCGAATCCTACCCAGATGAGACTTACTTGGACGTGCTGGACTCGATGGATGAGATCGCGGCCAAGCTAGGTAAAGAGGAAAAGGCCAAAGAAGTCCGTCAGCGCATCGAGGACAAGATTGCTCATACCAAGGACGCGGTAAAGCCGGGGAGTCGTGCGGTCGTGGCTGGCTGGTCCAGTGAGATGCTCTATACCTGGGTCAACCCTTCCTTCCCCCAGTCGCTACTAAGTGAGGTGGGCTATGACTATGCCTTCGAAGGTGAGAAGTCATCCATCGAATCTAAGACTGATGTAGCGGAACTGACCGGCGATAAGCTCCCTGGTATGAAGGCTGACCTAGTCTTTATGTACAAGGACGTCGATGCGTTTAAAAAGACGCCCTATGCCAAGGGTAGCGGCGACATCGTAGAGGTGGACCAAGATATCTGGTCGCGCGCCCGCGGGCCGCTTTCCGCCGAGCATATGCTCGATGACATCATCGCCGCCGAAGAGTAGTGGCACCTCGAACTAAAACCAGCGCCTGCCTGGTCCTTGCAACCGCTGCCGTCGCCTTCGTGTGGTGGTGGCGGCTTCGCCATGTTCAGGTGCCAGCTGATACCCCGTGGCTGGAAGAAGAGCTGCATAGCGTGGCCTTTGACCGTCTCCTTGCCACCACGGTCGTCGGTATCGCATTAGGGGTAGGCGGGTTATTGCTGCGGACGGCAACTGCGAATCCGCTAGCCGATCCGTCCATCACTGGTGTGAACTCCGGTGCGGCACTCGGCGCAGTCGCAACAGCAATGTTTATAGGAAGCGAAACCTCGAGTGTTGACCAGTTGCCCGGTGCGCTGTTGGGTGCGGGGATTGCTGTGGGGGTGACGGTGGGCGTCGGTAAGAGCGGTGCGATCCAGCGCATGGTACTCGTTGGCGTTGCTGTTTCCGCGCTGTGTAGCGCATTGACCTCCATTTTCTTGGTAGTAGATGAAGCTCAACTGGCTACGGTGATGTCATGGCTTTCTGGTCGGCTTGCCGGTGTGCGCCTAAGCGGTATCATGCCGGCGCTGATTGCCGTGCTGGTCGTGGTTCCCTTGACCTTAGTCGGTGCAAAAACGCTGGACTTGCTCGTAGCAGGCGATGCCGTGGCTGGTGCTGTCGGCGCGAAGCCGGAGCGCATTCGGTTGGCAGCCATTGTGGCGGCGGTAGTGCTTATTGCTCCGGCCGTAGCTGCAACTGGGCCGATTGGCTTCTTGGGGTTGATGGCCGCGGCCGTAGCGTGGCGGGTGTGCGGCTCACACCACCGCATGGGGCTGTGCGTGGCTGGAATTGTTGGAGCAGCGGTGCTTTTGGTGGCCGATTCGGTTGGCCAGGCAATCTGGGCGCCAGCCGAGACCCCAGTGGGCATCGTGACTTCTTTGGCTGGCATGCCATTAGTGTTGTGGGCCGTCCATGCGCTGGGGAGGAGGAAGCATGCGGCATAAGAGATTTGTTGGGGTGCTAGTAGGACTCATCCTGGCGTTGGCGTTGAGCGCAATCATCGGCATGGGCGTCGGTGCGGTGATGAAACCGCCGGGCGAGGTGATCACCGCCTTCGTTACCGGAGAGCCGCTCATCTGGAAGTACCGCGCCCCGCGGATCTTGGTGGGAATCTGCGCTGGTATTGCCATGGCCGTCTCTGGCTGTCTATTGCAGTCCGCGCTACGCAATCCTTTGGCCGCACCAGATACGGTGGGTATTACCTCCGGCGGCGGACTCGCGGCCGTTGCGGTACTCATGGGATCAGGCGCCCTGCCGGCCCACCTGCTGACTTTCATAGCCTTTATTGGAGCGTTGGCTGGAACTGGGCTGGTTCTTCTCCTCGCCGGGCGCGGGGCAAGTGATCCGGTGCGCCTGCCGCTTACCGGGGTGGCGGTATCTTTTGGGCTGGGCGCCATCACCGAATTGCTCCTGGTGCGGGCTGCCCCAGAGGCAGGAGCGGCCATGACATGGTTGAAAGGTTCGCTTTACGCCCGCTCGCTTGGCGATGCCACCATTGTCGCCCCCTTTATCCTTCTCGCCCTAACCGTCGCGATGGTGGTGGCAAAACACCTGGATATGCTCGCGCTGGATGATTCCACCATGGCCGGCATCGGCGTGAGCACCAAGATATGGCGCCTAATAGCAGTAGCCTTAGCCGTCATCCTCGGTGCCGCGGGAGTCGCCGCGGCCGGGGTCTTGGGCTTCGCCGGACTCATCGTCCCCCATGCTGCTCGCTTGGTTGTTGGCGCGAACCTGCGCTGGCAAATACCCGTGGCAGCCCTAGGCGGCGCGGTCCTTGTGACCGCATGCGATACGCTCGGTCGCTGGGCCTTCGCCCCCACGGAAATCCCCGTTGGCGCGCTCATCGCGCTGATCGGTGCACCGTATTTCATTTTCCTATTGACTCGACTGACCCGAGTGCGAAACGGAGGCTAGACATGACACTGACGTGCAGCGGATTAACCGTGGGCTACGGTGGACCCGATGTGGTCAAGGACGTAAATCTTCACTTATCCAGCGGTCAAGTAACCGCTCTGATCGGGCCGAATGGCTGCGGCAAGTCGACGCTTCTCAAGACATTGGGCCGCCAACTTACGCCCAGCGCAGGTGCGGTGTACCTCTCGGACCAAAATATCAGCAAGTATTCCTCGCGTGCCTTTGCCCGTGAAGTTTCTTTTCTGCCACAACATCCCGTGGCTCCGGAAGGGGTATTAGTGCGTGACGTCATCGGTTACGGCCGCTATCCCTATACAGGGGCGCTAGCGACGATGCGGGCCGGAGATCATGCAGCGGTTGAGCGTGCTGCCTCGCGTGCTGGGGTGAGCGAGCTTCTCGACGCCCCCGCGGCAGACCTTTCCGGTGGTCAGCGCCAGCGCGTCTTCCTCGCTATGACTTTGGCCCAAGAAACGCCAATTACCTTGCTTGACGAGCCGACTACTTACCTCGACCCCGCGCACCAATTGTCCATTTTGGATCTGATTCGAGATCTCAATGGCGCCGGGGTCACAGTGGTCATGGTGGTCCACGATATGGTCCATGCCGCGCGTTACGCCGATAGAATCGTAGCCATGCGTGAGGGACGCATTGTGGCCGAAGGGGCCACCGAGGAGGTGATGACCGCTGAACTCGTACGCGAAACCTTCCATGTTGAGTGTTTAGAGATGACTGATCCCTCCACCGGTCGACGCTTTCCCATACCCATTTCCGTGCACGCTCCTGAATTTTCTGGAACCCTAGAAGGAAGAAGATAAATCTATTTAAAGGAGTACGTAGCAATGGCAAACGAACTAGGCCACGAAGTTGACCTGGATCGCAACGAATACAAGTACCTGGCATCTGAGGACACTGTGTCTTCGGCAGCTAACTCTGGCACCTCCGCTCGGTCCGGCGCGGCTGCAGCAGGTGCAGGGGTTGCAGCGGCAGGCGCCGCGGGCACAGCCGGCCTATCTACCGCCAGCAAGTACGAGCCGCAGAATCACGTCGTTGCTGGCGCCGACGAAGAGCATGTAGGCTCTGCCTCCGAGCAGCCGGACCTGCAGGAGAAGCTGGATGAGAACAACGCTGACTACGCGCCGAGCCAGCACATCGTAGGTGAGGCGCAGGAAGAGCACATTGGTTCCGCCCCGCAGCAGCCGGACCTGCAGGAGAAGCTGGACGAGGAGAACTCGGACTATGCGCCGAGCCAGCACATCGTAGGCGGCGCGCAGGAAGAGCACATTGGTTCCGCCCCGCAGCAACCGGACCTGCAGGAGAAGCTGGACGAGGGTAACTCTGACTACGCCCCGAGCCAGCACATCGTAGGCGAAGCAAACGAAGAGCGTGTTGCTACTGCGCCGAACCAGGACAACGTCAACGGTCAGCAGTCCTCTGAGCGCCTGGATCAGCTAAAGGACAAGGCATCCGAGGCTGGTAGCGCCGTCGGCGATGCGTTCCAGCGCGCTAAGGGCTTCGTGGAGGACAAGGCACACGAGTACCAAGAGGAGTCCACGAAGAAGGGTGGCTTCTTTGACCGCGTCAAGGGCGCTGTCCGTGATGCTCGCGAGTCCATCGAAGACAAGCGCAAGAACTAACCAGCGCTGATACTAAGCCGCTTTCCCAGGGCTCGGGGAGGCGGCTTTTGTCGTATGCGCAATCCTGCTAATCGTCTAAGGCGTGAAGGTAGAGTTGGCTAATCAGCAGGCGCCTTGGCACGTCCACAAGTGGGCGCAGGGAGGGGAGGAAGGGCTCTGAGGCGGCGTCGATAAGCAGCAGTGTGCGGCCATCGCGCAGGCGCTCCAGAGCGAAGGTCTCCTCGCCGCGCTCAAGGTGTCCGGGAAGGGTGCCGTAGGTGAACCCGCAGCGGCCGTCCTTGTGGAATACATCGACCACGCGGCAGCGAAAATCCCATGGGCCAAAGCCACGTTTCGCGGCGGCCTCTATTTGTTAGAAAGGTCGCTTGACTGATTCGGCTTCACAGTGCTTCGTGGGCCCGAAATCGCTAGGGCAGCATGTGCTTGCCCGTGCGCAAGGAACTGAAGATTAAGGAGAACCATCATGAACAACAAACTGGCGAAGGCATGGCCAACGCCGCGCAGTGGTCGCTCGTAGCCGCTACCGCATTCTTCGCTCTGAGCTTTGTCGGTGCACTTAGGGTGCTCCGTGCTGCGGGGGGGGAGAAGGGTGCCCCCGCAAACAACGCCGATCTCGGTGCCCGCGTTAATCGCGTCCCGAACTGATTTTCCACCCGCGTGCTGCTTTGCGTTGCTGCCAGAAGTGACGGTAGATACCGGGGACATCGGAAAGCTCAGAATGCGTGCCCAGCTGGCTGACTTGCCCGTGTTCATCCAAGACTACGATTTGATCAGCAGATTTGATTGTATCCAGCTTATGGGCGATGACAATAAAAGTAGATTGCTCCCGTAGCTCGTCCATCGCAGCAAGAATGTTTGCCTCATTTTCTGCATCGAGCGCGGAGGTAGCCTCATCAAAGAGTACAATCGGCGCTTGCTTGAGAAGCGCGCGAGCTACAGATACGCGCTGGCGTTCACCACCGGATAGAAGCCGACCGCCTTCACCAACAGGAGTATGCCACCCTAGGCGGTTGGCAATAGAAGTCACGCCTGAAAGATCAGCTGCGCGGAAGACTTCCTCATCGGAGGCGTCGGGACGACCAACGCGGATATTAGCGATTAACGAGTCGTCGAAGAGGTAGACATCCTGAAAAACCATGGACAGTCTGGACATTAACTGTTCGGTTCCAAGCTCGCGGATATCTACGCCGTCAACCATCACCGCCCCGGAATCTACATCCCAGAATCGCGAAATAAGGCGCGCAATTGTGGTCTTTCCGGAGCCAGAAGGACCGACAATGGCGGTAACGGTGCCTGGTCGAGCATGGAAAGCGATATCTACCAATACTGGTTTATCGCCGTATCCAAACGTGACATTACGCAGCTCTACACTTCCCGAACCATCGCCTGGGCGCGGAGTAGTGGGTTCCGGTAGGGAAGGGGCATCGGTGATGAGCTCAGTTTCTGTGAGCGCGATACGGCCGGCATCTAAACCGACGAAAGAAGAACCCAGCTGCTCAAGCGTGCGGGTAAACCTCAAGCTGATTCCGATGATCGCAATTGTTTCTAGTGGCGATAGGGCGCCTTCAACGGCAAGATCCGCGGAGACCATAATGAGAGCCACAATGAAGATCTGCACTACTATGCCGTTGAGTAGCAAAGCTAATGTGGATACCCATAGCTCGCGTATTCGTGCTTTATGGTCGATTTCTAGCGCTTGCTCTAGTGGCGCAAAAACTTGTGATTGTCCTGCCGCGCGCAGGGCTGGTTGACGGTTAGCAAATTCTACGATGCGCTGGGAGAGCTCTTTACTCGGCCCCAGTGCGCGGTTCGATGCTTTCTCACGAATCCATGCAGCCAACTGCATCACCACGAGCGCCAATGGTGCGATGATAAGAAGGACCAAGCCCAGCTTCGGGTTCCAGAAACACGCTCCTACTAACAAGGTGACAAGTGCCGCGCTATCGCGGTATATCGTTCCTTGAATATGCGCAATGGTCTCGGCCGCCACCATAAAGCGATCTGAAACGAGGCGAGATAGGCCGCCGGTATTAGCCGGTACGAACCAGCCGAGCGGTAGCGTTGCTAATTTATCGCCCACAGTCGTGTGCGCGGCTCGGATGAAATCCAAGGCCGTGTGGTAAGAGGCCATGGTTGCGAAAAATCGTAGCGCAAAAGCTACGAGCGCAATTGCCAAAAGCGTCCACATCCATGGTGCGATCGTCGTATCCCCATCGAGTGCCTTTGTAAGTGGCACGAGCGTGAGAACGGCGAGGCCATCAAGCACGCCAACGATAAGCGATAGACAAGCATACCTTTTATTGAGCTTATGGCCTACAGGACTTTGCAGCTTTTTGACACTGCGAGTGAGTAGCGGATCACGAAGACGCGAACTAACAGGCGTAGTGGCATTAGACATGAGAATTATCCTTCATAGGCTTGAGGCAGATTATTTGGTCTGCTCCTTGGATGGACTCCGGCTTGTGGGCGATGACTAAGACGGTCTTGCCTCTGACGAGTGTGGCTAGAGCTGCTTGAATTTCTGCTTCGCAGTCAGGATCAGTTGCCGCAGTAGCTTCATCCAGGATCAAGATTGGGGCATTGGTAATGATTGCCCGGGCAATAGAAATGCGTTGCTGTTGTCCACCGGATAAAGAGGTGTCCTCACCAACAACGGTGTCGAGCCCAGCCGGTAAAGCGCGAATATCAGCAGCTATGTGCGCAGCCTCTGCGGCTTGCCAGATCTCTTCATCGCGGGCTTCTGGGCGTGCAAGGCGAATGTTTTCCCGAATACTCATACGCAGTAAGTGAGGATCTTGTAAGACGAAAGCCACAGTGCGGTACAAACTGTCGAAAGTGAGATCACGGATATCCACGTTGTTGATAGTGATTGTGCCCGAATCTGGATCCTGGAAACGCGCCAACATCGTTGCTGCTGTGGATTTGCCAGACCCGGAGGGGCCAATCAATGCCGTGACAGTGCCTGCATTTAGTTGCGCAGAAAAGTCTTGGAGGACTGGTGTGTCTGGGGCGTAGCTAAAGCTGACCTTATGGAACTCCACCTCCATGTCTTGACTATTGGCGTCGAGGCTCTTTTGGCCTTCTTTCACATGGGAAATTGTCATGACTTCATCAAGGCGCAACGCCGCATTGCCAGCGAGCTGGTAAGACCACATCATTTGGCCGACGGTTTGAATCGTGCCCGGGAGCACCAGCGCAATTAACGTTGTTGCGATGACTTCAGCGACCGTGACATAGCCACCAGCTATCAGCAGGGAACCGACTCCTAGATTGATAAGGATGAGGACAGGAACCGCCACCACAGACTCTGAGATTGCGGAAACACGCAGAAGCGGACGTACCCACTCGTAATAGAATTCCGCGAATTTTTGGGCAGCTTCGCTATATCGAGCGTGGGCTTTGCCAACGGTGCCGAAAGCCTTGACGACGGAAATACCTTCGGAGAACTCCACCGCAGTCGCAGAGACCTCACCCAGATAATTATCCATTTCCGCAGTTTTTGTGCCCATATCTTTCATTGAATATGCTTGGATTGCTAGGAAAATGGGCACAGTGGCAATAGAAAGTAGACCAAGGCGCCAATCCAAGATAAAGGCATAAACCAGAAGCGCGAGGGGCGTAAAGATCGCGGCGACCTTCTCTACAGGAGCATGGGCTGTCAGGGTGTGCAGAGTTAACGTATCGTCCTCGACGGCTTTGCGGACTTTGCCGGAATTAGTCTGGCTAAACCACGAGAGTGGTGCTTTCGCAATAGCGGTAATAATTCGGCGCCGGTTAATCCCCACCAGCTTTGCATCAGCGAAGTGGGTGATTGCAAGGGCAAGGAAATAGAAGAATAGCTGGCCCAAAAATGCAGCAAGTAGCCATTTCACAATGGACGCGACGTCATCAGTATTGCCGTCGATTAGAGCATTTCCCAGTGCCACCAACGCGACGTAGGGTGCTACGGCGAGTACCGAGGATATAAGCGCGAGAAACTGTGCGAAGTAGATGGTTGTTTGCACTGGGGCCAGTAGTTTTTTTAGAGCGACCTGGCCGGCTTTTAGTTTTGCGCGAGCCTCTTCTTCCGGTGACGCACCGTGTGATTCTGGTGCGTGGGTTCCGCTTGATTCTGTGGAACTTTGTTTTAGTTCAGACATTTCTTTCTCAATTCTTGTTGATGTCAGTCATCTCGATGATTCTGGTGACTGATTCTTGGATGAATTCGTGGTCATGGGTGATGACGATGACCACTGCTCCGCTTGCTGCAAGAGATCGAAGTAGCGCAGAGATGGATTGCAGTTGGCGCCAGCCCACGCCAGAGGTAGGTTCATCGAAGATGTAGATCGCTGCTTGCTCGGCTTGGGCTGAAGCTATGGCTAAGCGTTGCCGTTGCCCACCGGACAGAGACTGCGGATGCCGTTGGGCCATTCCTGCCAGATCGAGGCGATGGAGAATCTCATTGACATCGATGTGGTCCCGCTTCTTCTTTGCCAGTCCGAGCGTGACTTCTTCTTCGGTGGTGGCTGCGAATAATTGGCGGCCAACATCTTGCATCACCATGTACGCGGCACGTCTGCGGGCAGCCGCTCCTACTCGTTTGCTGTTCAAACGGAGACTACCGCCGCGTTTGGGAGAAGCAAGACCACAAATGATCCTGGCGAGGGTGGTTTTTCCAGCGCCGTTGGGCCCGATTAAGGCGGTGACTTCGCCGCTGGGGAAAAATGCGTGGTCAATGTTTAATACCTCATGTGCGCCATAAGAAAAACAGATGTTGCTTAGCTCGAGTCCGCTCCGCTGGGGATCGGCGTTTTCGAGCGTGGGTGGTACCGGCACGCTCGCGGGCAGGGGAACGTGGTGTAAGCTGCGTAGCCCCAATTGTTTGCGTTCGGGTTCGTCTAAGGCATAAAACTCCTGAGCGTGGAAACTCCGCGTTATTTTTCCCTGAGTCAAGTAAATAACTTGGTCAGCGATATCTTTTAAGAAAAAGAGGCGGTGATCAGCGATAATGATCGTTGTGCCTAATTCCTTCAAGCGGTGTAGCGTGCGTGCAAGAATATCGATGCTTTCCATGGAGAGATTGGACGTGGGTTCATCGAGAAGCACGAGACTGCCCGGGGACACAAGCGCGCATGCGCATGCCACGTTTTGTAACTGTCCACCGGATAATTCTTTGAATCGCCGGCCCCGAAGATCGTTAATGCCTAGTAGCTCGACCGCTGATTGAATCCTCGACTCAATTTCTGTGGGATCCACACCAAGGTTTTCTAGCCCGAAGGCCAATTCTGCATTGACGCTTTCAGTGAAAAATTGTGTCCTTGGATTCTGGAATACTGAGGCGCTGAACTCGATGGCTCGGGACAGCGGTTCTTCCGCAGGGTTAAAAGCCTGGTCATCCTTTATAATAGTGATGGCGCCTAGTAGCTCTCCTGGATTGAAATGGGGGATGAGTCCGTTGATCAACTTGAGTACCGTGGACTTTCCCGATCCGGAATCACCGGTAATCAGTAGACACTGTCCTGGAGAGACAGAAAAAGACACATCAGATACACCTTGAATGCCTGGCCGAGCGCCCAATGGATATGTAAAAGAAGCGTTGTGGGCGTTTACACTGGTTGCGATACTGCGTTCGTTCATAAGTGGACCTCCGTGGGGAGCCAGACAGAGGCAACAATGAGGCCCAACCCAGCTAGTGCAGTTGCATCGACAAGCTTGAAGGAAAGATCGGCGGTGGTGGTTGGGCGTGTGGGGCCTCCCAATCCGCGGACAAGAGCAGAGGCAGCGAGCTCATCACCAGCGCGGACGACGGCGCCTAATAGGGGGATGATCAGCATCGTGGACGATTGTGTGGGCTGTGTGATCCAGCTTTTTACTCCAGGCTGGAGACCCCGAAGGACCATGGCATCGCGGATCGCTTTGGCTTCTGCCACGATTATCGGCAAAACGCGCAGGAAAACCGCCGGTGGAATGGTGGCCCAGCCTGGTAAACGCAGGTCCCGCAGTGCTGAGGTCAACGTGGATGGTGTGAGAGTGAGCAAGCCGAATGCGCCGATGGACATGCTGATGACAAAACGGCTTAGCCACGAAAAAATTGCCGCTGAAAAAGCGAAAAATGTGGAGCCAGGAAGCTGTAATAGGCCCCAATACCCTAGATAGGATAATGCAAAAGCGAACAGGCAAATAAGACCATAGTGTGGCTTTACTGTAGCTAGTGCGATGGAGCTGAAGGCGATAGAAATCAGCAGTGTCGGTAGGTGGCCGTGGCTGAGAGCTACCGCATTGATTACTAGAACAGAAAGCAGCACGGTTCGTGGATCGATCGAAGATCGACGAAGCACGCCCTGTTTTTGCAGGCTCACAGGAGACCAGCGCTTTCAAAGTGTTTGCGGCTGACGCGAACTCCGACCTTTCCTCCGATAAAGCCGACGATGAGCGCACAAATGGCCAGTACTCCAATGGTCCATGGCTGGAAGATATCCGACATAGCATCGGCGTATTCTTGACCCATTTGGTCTGCGATATCGACGTAGTATGAGTCCGTATCCAGAATTAGCGGGATAAAAGGCAAAGAAATCCAGACACAGAAGATGCCGTAGGCAATAGGGAAGGACTTGGCAATACTGAGGTGGCTTTTTGTAATAATCAAATCTGCGATAAACCCAAGAATTATGCTTCCCAGCAAGGTCCAGAAGTAGTGTCCGGTGAGCATGAATGCTAATCCGTTAATACCACCGACGAGGGTGAAAGCACCCATTTTGGACGTGCGGACGGCATAAAGCGCTAGCACGATTCCGTTTGCGATTGCCGCGATAAACCATCCAATAAACATGAATTGTGGTCCTGCGAATCCAATCATTCCGCTTATAAAGGTGATTACAAAGTAAAGTGCAGCAAAGATGCCAGCGTTGATGAGATCTCTGGTGTTTAAACGTGTCGTCGACCCACTGGATGAGCTTGTACTCCGTGCGGGCGTAGAGGACTGTTTGGTCATAGTAAACCTCGATTCATGAAAATCAGGCAAGGTAAGGCTTGCCTAATACATATAATACTGTTTATAAACTATTTCTAGTTTTGATCTGAAGGTTCACCCTTAATGGGGGTGAATGCAGATAAGCGGACATCAAACCAGAGCACGACTGCCGACTACGCACCGGCCAAGTAGGCACGAACGGCAAGACAACCCTGCGATGGGGCGACAAACTACGCCGTCTCTACATCGGACGCCGATGGGGCGGAGAACCCATCATGGTCTGCGTCAACAACCACGTCGACATCAAAATAACCGCCACCGGGGCACAAATCGCCGCCTACACACTCACCGAAGAAAAGATCTATTACAACAAGAAAGACAACGAACTCAACCCCCAACGGGGCAACTAAAAACTAAAAATCTCGAGACACCGACCGGAACGATGTCTCGAGACTTCACAGTGTGCCCCAGAGAAGATTCGAACTTCCGACACCGGCTTTAGGAGAGCCGTGCTCTATCCCCTGAGCTACTGGGGCGGGGTGCGTTGCGCACCTAGGTAAGACTAGCAGCACCGCGCGGTGTGGCGGTAAATGTGTCGCCTTGGGTTTACTCGCCGACCAGCTCCGCGTACTTGGCGCGGACCTCGCTGGCGGAAGGGTTGGTGACGTGGGTGCCGTCGGAGTAGAGGACGGTCGGAACGATGCGGTTGCCGTCGTTGACGGACTCGATCCACGCATTGATGTCTTCGGTGCCGTCGGCTTCGACGTCGACGAGCTCGTATGGGGTTTCGGTGCGATCCAGGTTTTTGATCAGCTTTGCACAGAACGGGCACCAATCAGCGAAGAAGATGGTGACGTGCTCAGTGGTTTCGGGAGTGGCAACGTTGGTGCTCATTATGCAGCAGCCTTTCTGTCGTAGGTGAGGAATCGGTATTTCATCGGCAGCTCGCTGGGCGGCTGGCCTGGGATGGTGAGGTGACCGGATGCGGAGGTGAGCCAGTCGCTATCGGCAGACAAGCTGAACTCATCCGGCACTTTCGGGGCCAGGACGGCATCTGCTTCGTAGGCATCGCCCACTTGCACACCCATGAGGGTGAGCTCGATTGTATCCACGCGGTCGAGGGCGGAGTTATAAAGCTGGCCACCGCCGATGATCCAGGCGTCGCCGAGCGCGGTTTCGAGTGCGGCGTCGATGTTGCCCACTACGGTCGCACCTTCGGACCACTCGCCAGGTTCGCGGCGGGACAAAATGATGTTCTCTCGACCGGGTAGCGGGCGGAACTTGGGGTTGAGGGATTCCCACGTCTTGCGGCCCATGATGACGGGCTCGCCCAGGGTGACTTCCTTGAAGTGCTTGAGGTCCTCCGGCACGTGCCAGGGCATGACCACGCCGTCACCAATGACACCGTCGAGGGACTGGGCCCAGATTGCGCCCAGCATTAGACGGATACCTGTGCCTTGATGGTGGGGTGGGGGTCGTAGCCGATGACCTCAAAATCATCGAAGTCATAGTCAAAGAGGCTCTCAGCCTTGTGGAGCTTGAGCTGTGGGTACTCGCGGGGCTCACGAGAGAGTTGCTCTTTGACCTGCTCGATGTGGTCGTTGTAGATGTGGCAATCCCCACCGGTCCAGATGAGCTCGCCCACCTCAAGGCCTGCTTGCTGCGCAAACATGTGAGTCAGCGCGGCGTAGGAGGCCAAGTTGAAGGGAACCCCGAGGAACATGTCCGCCGAGCGCTGGTAGACCTGCATGGACAGCTTGCCGTCAGCGACATAAAGCTGGAAAAGCAAGTGGCAGGGCATGAGCGCCATCTTGTCCAACTCAGAAACGTTCCACGCGGAGACCAAGTTGCGGCGCGAATCCGGATTGTTCTTGAGCGTATCCAGCGCGACCTGAATCTGATCGATGTGCTGGCCATCCGGCGTGGGCCAGGAGCGCCATTGCACGCCATAGACGGGGCCCAGCTCACCGTCCTCATCGGCCCACTCGTTCCAGATACGGACCTTGTTTTCCTGGAGCCACTTCACGTTGGACTCGCCGCGCAGGAACCACAGCAGCTCACCAATCACGCCGTGGAAGTAGACCTTCTTGGTGGTCAGCAGGGGAAAAGACTCCGCCAGGTTATAGCGAAGCTGGGCACCGAACAGGGAGAGGGTGCCGGTGCCAGTGCGGTCGCCTTTGGGAGCGCCTTCTTCCAGGACGCGGCGCAGGAGGTCCTCGTACGGAGTCTCAATCATGGTCGCCATGATAGCACTCTTGCGCCCGTGCCACGCGCGTGGGGTTAGTACCCGCCGTTGGCCTCAGCGTAGGCGGTGGCGTGCTCCAGAATCTCGTCTGCCAACTCCGGGCGGCAGATCAAAAGATCCGGGATGAAGGTGTCCTCATTGTTGAATTTGATGGGGGAGCCATCCAGTCGTGAACAGTGCAGACCCGCCGCCAGAGCCACGCCCACCGGGGCGGCCTGGTCCCACTCGTACTGGCCACCGGCGTGGATGTAGCCGTCATAGTCACCGAGCAGCACGTGGATCGCCTTCGCACCTGCGGAGCCTACGCCGACGGTCTCAAAGCCCATCTTCTCCGCGACGTAATCCGCCACCTTCGGCGGACGGTTGCGGGAAACCACAAACTTCTTCGACAGCGGGCCGGTCACCGCGCGCACGTCGGAGGACTTAAAGGTCACACCCATGTCCGGCATGCCGACGGCCGCGTGGATGGGGGTGCCGTTTTCCACCAGCGCGATGTGGACGGCCCAGTCCTGGCGGCCGGTAGCGAACTCCTTCGTGCCGTCGAGCGGGTCAATGATCCACACGCGGTCCTTCTTCAAACGGCTCAAGTCATCGGCAGCCTCTTCCGACAGGACGCCGTCCTTGGGACGGTGCTGCTCAAGGACGCGGGAGATCCACTCCTGAGCGGCCTCATCGCCGGCATCACCCAGCGCCAAGCCGCGCAGCAGGCCACCGTTGCGCACGCCTTTGAGGATTTCGCCGCAGCCATCGGCGAGGGAGTTGGTTAGACGGGAATCAGAAATCTCAACGGTCATAGTGACCAGATTAGCGCGCGCGATACAGTAGGGCATGTCTAAAAACGTTCTGGCGAAGTTTCGCCCACAGGTGGCCGGGTGGTTCCAGGACGTTTTCGCCGCCCCCACCCCCGTCCAAGAGCAGGCATGGGAGGCGATTTCCGGTGGTGCGAATGCACTGGTTGTAGCGCCAACCGGCTCTGGTAAGACGCTCGCGGCATTTCTGTGGGCGCTGAATTCTTTAGTGGAGCGCGAGGGTCAGACCGCGCTACCGCTGAGTAATGAACCCTCCCGCGAGGGAGCTCATGATGGCGTGAGAGTGCTGTATATCTCACCGCTCAAGGCTTTGGGCGTGGACGTTGAGAATAATCTGCGCGCCCCGCTCAACGGCATTGCCCGCACCGCCGAGCGGCTGGGCCTAGAGGTGCCGGATATTACCGTCGGCGTGCGCTCAGGGGATACCCCGCAGGCAGAGCGCGCCCGCCAGGTGCGCAAGCCGCCAGACATCCTCATCACCACGCCGGAATCGGCCTACCTCATGCTCACTTCCAAAGCTGCGGGGATTCTGAAGACCGTGGATACCGTCATCATCGATGAGATCCATGCTCTGGCTGGCACCAAGCGCGGCGTGCACCTAGCTCTGACTTTGGAGCGCCTCGGGCTTATCGCCGGGGAGTTCCAGCGCATTGGGCTCTCCGCCACGGTGCGCCCGCTGAGTGCTGTCGCGAACTTCTTGGGCGGCGACCGTCCCGTGGACATCATCGCCCCGCCCGCGAAGAAGCGCTGGCAGCTCGACGTCCACGTGCCGGTCGAGGACATGTCGGACCTGCCCACCCCGGAGCAGGGATCCCCCATCGGGGAGGCGACTGTCGACGACCCCCTTGGCATCACCCAAGGCCCCCAAGACGCCCTGCGCGTGCAGGCGCAGCGTGGGGAAACGGACACACACGGCGGGGCAGGAGACTCCGCCTTGCCCACGGCGAAGTCCATCTGGCCCTTCATCGAAGAAGAGCTGTACGCCGAAATTATGGAGCAGCGCTCCACCCTTGTCTTCGTCAACTCGCGTCGCACCGCCGAGCGGCTTACTAGCCGGCTCAACGAGCTTTATGCCCAGGAGCACGATCCGGAATCCTTGAGCCCAGCGACCCGGCGCGACCCGGCCCAGCTGATGAAGCAGGTGGACGTCGCCGGGAAGGCACCTGCCGTTATTGCCCGCGCGCACCACGGTTCGGTGTCTAAGGACGAGCGCGCGTTGACGGAGACGATGCTCAAGGAAGGCACGCTCAAAGCCGTTGTGGCCACGAGCTCCCTGGAGCTGGGCATCGACATGGGCGCGGTGGAGCTGGTGGTGCAGGTGGAATCTCCACCCTCGGTGGCCTCCGGCCTGCAGCGCGTGGGTCGCGCCGGGCACTCCGTGGGTGCGGTCTCTCACGGTTCTTTCTATCCCAAGCACCGCGCGGACCTCGTGCAATCAGCACTCACCGTCGCCCGCATGGAGGAGGGCCTCATTGAGGAGATGCACGCACCGCGCAACCCGTTGGATGTCTTGGCACAGCAGACGGTGGCGGCGGTGGTGGCGTCGGCAAGCGCGGGCGCGAGCGAGGGCCTCGAGGCCGACAGTTGGTATGACACCGTGCGCCGTGCCTGGCCCTATAAGGACCTGGCGCGCGAGGTCTTCGACTCCGTGCTGGACTTGGTCAGCGGTGTGTACCCGTCGACGGATTTTGCGGAGCTCAAACCCCGTGTGGTCTATGACCGCGTGACGGGCGTGCTCACCCCGCGCCCCGGCGCGCAGCGCGTGGCGGTGACCAACGGCGGCACCATCCCGGACCGCGGCATGTTCGGCGTCTTCCTCGTGGGCGGTGAGGAGAAATCGCCGCGCCGCGTGGGTGAGCTCGATGAGGAAATGGTCTATGAAACCCGGGTGGGGGATATCTTCACCCTCGGCGCGACGAGCTGGCGAGTGGAGGAGATCACGCGCGACCAGGTGTTGGTGACACCCGCGCCGGGGCACACCGGCCGTTTGCCCTTCTGGAACGGTGACCAAGCTGGGCGTCCCTATGAGCTGGGCAAGGCGTTGGGTGCATTCCGGCGGGAGGCGCTCGCGGATCCGTCGGTGGTGCGCGGTGCGGATGAGAATGCGCGGCGCAATATCGCCGCCTACCTGCAGGAACAGAATGAGGCCACCGGGCTTATCCCGGATGAAAAGACGCTGCTGCTGGAGCGCTTCACGGACGAGCTGGGGGATTGGCGCGTGCTGTTGCACACCCCGTTTGGCCGGCCGGTGAATGCGGCGTGGGCGCTGGCGGTGGGGCAGCGCGTGGCGGAGCGCACCGGGATGGATGCCCAGGCCGTGGCGGGCGATGACGGCATCGTGCTGCGCCTGCCGCAGGGGGAGCAGGACCCCGATGCTGCGCTCTTTCTTTTCGACGCCGATGAGATCGCGGACATCGTCACCGAGCAGGTGGGCAACTCCGCGCTCTTTGCTTCCCGGTTTAGGGAGTGCGCGGCGCGAGCGCTGCTTCTGCCGCGGCGCAACCCCGGCAAGCGCGCGCCCTTGTGGCAGCAGCGCCAGCGCGCGGAGCAGCTTCTCGACGTCGCCCGCAACTACCCATCCTTCCCCATCATCCTGGAGACCGTGCGCGAATGCGTGCAGGATGTCTATGACCTGCCAGCACTCACGGAGGTCATGCGGGAACTGGCGCACCGCCGCGTGCGCATCGCGGAGGTCACCACGGAGCAGCCTTCGCCTTTCGCATCCTCGCTGTTGTTCAACTACACCGGCGCGTTCATGTACGAGGGGGACTCGCCCCTGGCGGAAAAGCGCGCGGCGGCCTTGGCATTGGACCCGGCGCTGTTGGCGAAGCTGTTGGGCACGGTGGAGCTGCGCGAGCTTCTCGACGGCTCCATCATCGCTGAAGTCCACGCCCAGCTGCAGCGCACCACTCCGGAACGCCAGGCGCGCACCACTGAGGAGGTCGCGGACCTGCTGCGCGTGCTCGGCCCCATCCCGATCGAGGAATTCGGCGCGCACGCCACGGTGCCACCCAGCGCACTCGATGCGCTCGGCGCGCGGATCATGCGGGTGCGCATCAACGGCCGCGAGCACGTGGCGCAAGCGCTCGATGCGCCGTTGCTTCGCGACGGCCTGGGAATCCCCGTCCCGCCCGGTATTCCTGCACAGCAGGCCACGATTACCGATGCCGTCGATCAGCTGGTCAGCCGCTGGGCGCGCACGCGCGGGCCCTTTGTAGCGCGCGATGTGCAGGAAGCTTTTGGCCTGTCAGCCGCGGTGGCGCACTCGACGCTGAATGGGCTGGATTCCATCCTGGCGGGGCACTACCGGCAAGGCGTGGAGGAACAGGAGTACTGCGCGGCGGAGGTGCTCAAGGTCATCCGCTCGCGCTCGCTGGCGGCTGCCCGAGCTGCCACGCAGCCTGTTTCTCCCGCGGCCTTCGGGCGCTTCCTGCCGGACTGGCAGCAGGTAGCCGCGGTGGGCCGGCGCCCAGTGCTGCGTGGGGTGGACGGCGTCTTCGCCGTCATCGAGCAGCTGGCCGGCGTGCGCCTGCCGGCCTCGGCCTGGGAGAGCCTCATCCTTCCTGCGCGCGTCGGGGATTATTCGCCGACGATGCTCGATGAGCTCACCGCCAGTGGCGAAGTCCTCATCGTCGGCGCGGGTAAGGCCGGCTCCAACGACCCGTGGATCATGCTGCTGCCGGTGGATTATGCCGCACAGCTCGCCCCGCAGGTCTCTGCGGAGGAAGCGGGCGTGCCCCTGCTGCAGACCCAGTTGCTCGAGGCCCTGCAGGGCGGCGGCAGCTACCTCATCTCCGATATTCAACCGCAGCTCAGCGGCACACCCGAGGAGGTCCGGGAGGCGCTCTGGGGCTTGGTGGAAGCAGGTCTGGTCAGCCCCGATTCCTTCGCTCCTATCCGGGCCCACCTGGCCGCAGGTGGGCGCGCCGGGCGTGCGGCGCATCGCGCGCGGCGTCGGCCAGCGCGCTCGCGCCTGCGCATGGGGCGCACGTCCTTTGCGCAAGCGCACAATGTGTCTGGTGCGCAGGTCGCACCAGACGTGGTGGGGCGCTGGTCGCTGTCCGTTCCCGCGGCCACGGATGCCACGTCGCGCTCCATTGCCCACGGCGAGGCCTGGCTGGACCGCTATGGCGTGCTCACCCGCGGATCAGTGGTGGCCGAGGACGTCCTGGGTGGTTTCGCCTTGGCTTATAAGGTGCTCTCCGGTTTTGAGGAATCCGGCAAGGCCATGCGCGGCTACGTTATTGAGGGCTTGGGCGCCGCGCAGTTCTCCACGCCCGCGGTCATCGACCGCCTGCGCGGTGTGGATGATTCCCCGGACGTTACAGGCTGGCCCTCCGGCACCCGCGAGCCGCAGACGTATGTTCTTGCCGCGACGGACCCGGCCAACCCTTATGGCGCAGCGCTGTCTTGGCCGCCGACTGATGCTGGTGACTCTGGTGCCCGCCCCACCCGCGCCGCGGGTGCCTTGGTGGTGCTCATGGATGGCCTGCCGGTGGCGCACTTAACCCGCGGCGGGAAGACGCTGACGACGTTCTTTAACGCTCTTCCCGAGGGCATCGAGCGCACCGAGGTACTAGCCGCAGTGCTTGCAGGCCTCAACGAGCTGGTGGCCGCCGGGCGCTTGAGCAAGCTGGTCATTGAGAAGGCGAACGGGCGGCCCATCTTCGAATCAAAGCTTGGCGGTGAGCTGCGCGCACTGGGGGCGGCACTGACCCCGAAGGGCGTGCGGATTACCGGATCTGCCCACACCGCCTCTTCCGGCCGTGCAGGACAGCACGGTCACTCTGGAGAAGCCGCGCGCTCCGCCGAACCTTACCGTCCCGCACGTCGCGGTGGGCGTCGCGCCGTCGAGGCGATGGAGGAGCTCTCCTTCGATGATCTGGACAGCGAAGCTTCTGAGGCCTTGGGGGACCCCGGTGCGCCCGATACACCGGGGAGCCCAGGAGGTTTTCGCCCCCGTCGGCGGCGGCACTGAATTTTATTTAGCAGCGTTTGGGCATGGGCTTTTCCTAGGTCTACCCTCAGATGTTGATAGACCTATAGAAAAGGAGTCTTGTTGCCATGCGGCTAAAGCGCCAACTGCCTAACGTGTCCGAGCTGAAGAACCTCATGAGGTTTGAAGCACCCAACCTCGACCGCCGGGCTGCCCGCTTGGCGGAGGCCGCTGATGTGTGGGACCTGCGCAAGATAGCCAAGCGCCGCACCCCGAAGGCGGCCTTCGACTACGTCGATGGTGCCGCCCGAGACGAGGTCAGCTACCAAGAATCCCGCGATTTCTTCCGCGACGTGCGCTTGCTCCCTAACGTTCTCAACGGCGCACACGACATTTCCTTAAGCACCGAGATTGCCGGCGAGCCCGCGGCCCTGCCCTTCGGCATCGCGCCGACCGGCTTTACCCGCTTCATGCACGCCGAAGGTGAGGACGCCGGTTCCCAAGCCGCCCGCGACGCAGGCATCCCGTTTACGCTCTCCACGATGGGCACGCGCTCGGTGGAGGAGGTCGCGGCCTCGCAAGGCACTAGCGGGCGCCGCTGGTTCCAGCTCTACCTGTGGAAGGACCACTCCGCCTGCCAGGAGCTCATCGAACGCGCGGCGGCCAACGGCTATGACACCCTGGTGGTCACCGTGGACACGCCCGTGGCCGGCCAGCGTCTGCGCGATACCCGCAACGGCATGCGCATCCCGCCGCGCCTGACCGCCGGAACCGTCTTCGACGCCGCGTGGCGCCCGGAGTGGTGGTTCAACTTCCTCACCACGGACCCGGTTACTTTTGCCTCCCTGACCTCGACCACCGGCACCCTGGGCGAGCTGGTCAACACCATGTTCGACCCGGGCCTTAACTTCGAAGACCTGGCGTGGATCCGCGAGTCCTGGCAGGGCAAGCTCTTTGTCAAGGGAATCGTCAACCCCGAGGACGCCCGCAAGGTCATCAACCTCGGCGCCGACGGCATCGTGGTGTCCTCCCACGGCGGGCGCCAGCTCGACCGCGTGGTCAACACCCTTCAGGCCCTTGAGGCTGTGCGCGCAGAAGTGGGCCCGGACGTGGAGATTATCTACGACTCCGGCGTCATGTCCGGCGTCGATATCGCCATTGCGCTGGCGCTGGGGGCGGACTTCGTCCTCATCGGCCGCGCCTACCTCTACGGGCTGATGGCCGGCGGCAAGGAAGGCGTCGACCGCGTCATTGAGCTGCTGGCGGAGGAGTTTAAGAACACCCTGCAGCTGCTCGGTGTGAAGAGGATCGAAGACCTAGGCCGGCAGCACGTGGTTACCCCGTGGGAGCCGGGCGCGCTGGCATTCGGTGCGGGAAAGGATGCGCCGGTAGAGTAGGCACCCGTTTGGTGAGGAGGTTCTACTGTGCCAGAGGGTGATTCCGTTCTGCAGCTGTCGAACCGGCTCCAGTTCATGGAGGGCCGGCGCGTGACCTCCTCCTCCCTGCGCGTGCCGCGCTATGCCACCGTGCGTTTCGACGGGCTGGTGTGCGAGGAAGTCTGGCCCTATGGCAAGCACCTCTTCATGGACTTCGACGGCGAGCTGATCCTGCATACGCACCTCAAGATGGAGGGCACGTGGGCCATCCACTACGCCGGTGACCGCTGGCGCAAGCCCGGCCACAGCGCGCGCGTAGTGCTACAGATGGAGAACGCCCCGCGTGATATCGAGCTAGTAGGGCACTGGCTGGGGCACGTGGGAGTGTTTCCCACGCGCGAGTTTGAGCAGCGCATGGCACACCTTGGCCCCGACATCCTCGCGCCAGAATGGGAAGAAGGAGGCTTCGAGGAGGCCGTGCGCCGCATCGAGTCCCGCTCTGAGCGCAGTATCGGTGCGGCCCTCTTGGACCAGCGCAACGTGGCGGGCTTGGGCAACGAGTACCGCGCCGAAATCTGTTTCTTGGCCGGCGTTCATCCAGCGACGCCGGTAGCGCTTGTCGACGTCCCCCAGATCCTCACCCTCTCCCGCCGCCTCATCTGGGCTAACCGGGACTCGCCGGTGCGTGTCACCACCGGTGTGAAGCGGGCGGGGGAGACCACGTATGTCTTTGGCCGCAACCGTCAGCGCTGCCGGCGCTGCGGCACTCTCATTGAGAAATCCACGCTGGGTGGCGTGGACGCCGGCGGCGACGAAGGCGAGTTGGAGCGTGTGATCTGGTGGTGCCCACACTGCCAGCCGCGCCGCTAGGCTGGGATGTATGAAGATCATTTTTAACATCATCTGGTTGGCAACTGGTGGCCTTGTCCTCGCCCTAGGCTACTTCCTTCTTGGAATCCTGGCGTGCATCCCCATCGTGACCATCCCCGCAGGCGTGGCCTCGATGCGCATGGCCAACTTCGCGCTGTGGCCTTTCGGACGCTCCGTCATTCAGCCGATCAAGGGGACTGGTGGCATGTCGCGGTTCTCCAACGTTGTCTGGTTCCTGGTCGCTGGCCTGTGGCTAGCCATCGGCCACGTGACCACCGCAGCAGCCCAGGCCGTGACCATCGTGGGCCTTCCAGTTGCCTGGGCCAACCTAAAGATGATCCCGGTGACATGCTTCCCGTTCGGCCGCAAGATTGTCGACTCAGATGAGATCCCCTTCGGCTGGGAGTCGATGATCAAGCTTTAACGATTCTCTCTCCGGTTGCGGGGGTGGTCAGGGTGCTTTAGTGTGCTGAGTCATGGGGGATTTAGAGACCTATTTCTCCTACCGCAACTCGGGGATTTCTTTGGTGGAGCAGGCGGTAGGAGGCGAGAAACACTTACGCACACTCGGCGCTTCACCTGCCGACGCTGCCGAACTGGCACGCCTGAACCACATTTACTTCGGCACTACGAAGTTCACGGGTAAGCAACGCACTGCCCGTACCCGGGCCGCAGAGCAACGCCACGACCTAGCCACATTAAGCCTGATTGAGTCCTACACCAAGAAGCTGAAGAACCAGCTACACGCGTGGAATCTACGGGTCAAGCTTGCCGGCACACCTGCCCACAGCATCCCAGCCGTGGCAGTCAAGCGCTTAAAGGAGCTCAAACCCAAGCGCGTTCCTACACCTGGTGTGCGCATGACCTACCGGGCTGATGGGCCGCACTCGCTAACCATTACCGATGATCCCATGACCGTCACCGAGATGCGCGGCGTTCTAGAATCTCTCAACCAGGACAATCTGTTGAAGGCAGCCAAACACGTCTTCTTCAGCAAGTCCCACGGCGGAACCAAACCGGCCATATTCACCAGTGTGGTGGTGACCTTGGACAAGCTCGACAAGATTGTCAGCGGCGACGGCGATGACATCGTCCTAGAGCTGACCAATGGTGGACGGATGACAGGGCGGGAGTTTCTGAACTATAAGTTCGCCGAGATCGGCTACGTCACCCTCATCCACCCCACCATCGGGCCGGTGTGGCTGCACCGCATGAAACGCTTAGCCGGTTTTGAGCAGCGCATGATGGCTAGTGCTGAGCATCCCACCTGTGCCAGGAAAGGATGTAATAAGCCTGCTGATTATGCCCAGGTGCACCACCTCATTCCGTGGAAAGCAGGAGGTACCACCGACCCGCCGAATCTGACGATGCTGTGTGCTTATCACAACGGCATTAACGATGATGACCCAGAGAAACCCACCGGGGCCGGCTATGTCTTCCGACTGCGCGGTGATGTGGACTACATCCCACCCTGGGGAGAACCAATCACCGCCCAGGTTGCCTATCAAGCCGCGCAGCACGGACTTGGACCGCCCGACAGCTAAACCGCCACGCAACACAAAAGACACGCGGATGCCCGCAGGAAGGTAAAACACCACGCGGACGCCCACAAGGGCCTCCGCGGCGTTGGCGATCGCACATGTCGATTGCGCGCCAAAAAAGGCGTGAACCCCCGACCGTTCGGCCGGGGGACGTCGCCAAGCAGTGCTTAACGGTGGCTGCGGTACCAACCGATCAGAGCATCGGTGGAACCGTCGCCGGATGCGGCTTCCTCCTTGCCGGAGACTGCTGGTGCTAGGTCATTAGCTTGCTGCTTGCCCAGCTCCACGCCCCACTGGTCGAAGGAGTTGATATCCCAGATGATGCCCTGGGTGAACACGATGTGCTCGTAGAGCGCAATGAGCGCGCCGAGGGTCTGCGGGGTGAGCTCCTCCGCCAGAATGGTGGTGGACGGTCGGTTGCCCGGCATAACCTTGTGCGGCACGAGGGCTTCGTCCACGCCTTCGGCGGCAATCTCTTCTGCAGTCTTACCAAAGGCCAGAACCTTGGTCTGCGCGAAGAAGTTACCCATGAGCAGGTCATGCATCGAACCGGTGCCATCTGCAGTGGGGAAGTCCTCCTTCGGGCGGGCAAAGCCGATGAAGTCCGCCGGGATGAGCTTGGTGCCCTGGTGCATGAGCTGGAAGAAAGCGTGCTGGCCGTTGGTGCCCGGCTCACCCCAGTAAATCTCCCCGGTGCCGGCGCTCACCGCAGTGCCGTCGCGGCGTACGGACTTGCCGTTGGACTCCATGGTCAGCTGCTGAAGGTAGGCGGGGAAGCGGCCGAGGTCCTCGGAGTAAGGCAGCACCGCGTGGGTCTGCGCACCGAAGAAGTTGGAGTACCACACGCCGAGCAGGCCCATCAGAGCCGGCACGTTCTGCTCCAGAGGAGCGGTGCGGAAGTGCTTATCCATGGCGTGGAAGCCTTCGAGGAAACGCATGAAGTCCAGGGGGCCGATGGTGCACATCAGGGACAGGCCGATGGCGGAATCGACGGAGTAGCGTCCGCCCACCCAGTTCCAGAACCCGAACATGTTCTGGGTGTCGATGCCGAACTCCGCGACCTTCTCCGCGTTGGTGGAGACCGCAACGAAGTGCTTGGCGACGGCCGACTCGTCACCATCAAACTGCTCAATCAGCCAGCGGCGCGCGGCGTGAGCGTTGGCCAGGGTTTCCTGAGTGGTGAAGGTCTTGGAAGCGACGATGAAGAGGGTGGATCCGGCATCGAGGCCGTCGAGAGTTGCGGCGAGATCCGCCGGGTCGACGTTGGAGACGAACTCCGCGCTAATGCCCGCTACCTCGTAGGAGCGCAGGGCCTTCGCGGCCATGGCCGGGCCCAAGTCGGAGCCGCCGATGCCGATGTTGACCACCTTCTTGATGGTGTGGCCCGTATGTCCCAGCCACGTGCCGGAGCGCAGCGCGGTGGCGAAGTCGCGCATGCGGCCTAAAGTTTCGTGGACGTCGGCAGCGACGTCCTGGCCGTCCACGCTCAAATCTTTTTCAACAGGCAGGCGCAGCGCGGTGTGCAGCACGGCGCGGTCCTCAGTGTTGTTGAGATGCTCGCCGGCGAACATGGCATCGCGGCGTCCCTCGACGTCGGCGGCGCGGGCGAGGTCCACCAGTGCGTTGAGGACTTCCTCATCGATGAGATTCTTTGACAGATCCACGTGCAGGCCCGCAGCATCGAAAGAAAAATCTGCGGCGCGGGAAGTGGAGTTGGCAAAAAGCTCACGCAGGTTGAGGTCCTTTTTGCTCTCAAAAAGCGAGGTGAGCGCGGCCCACTGCGGCTGAGCGGTGATGTCCATTGCAAAAGCCTTTCTGGCAGGTAGCAGACATGAAACTTACTGTGTCCACCGTAGTCCAGAAATCCCTTCGCTGCCGAAGCAGAAGGCTGCACTGCGATGAACTAGGCGTAGAGCTTTAAATCGAATTGCTTCATCGTGTTTCCGATCTCCATGGCGCCCACTTCGACGTCAGAGGGATCCTGGTCGTTGCCGAAGGACAGCACACCAACGGCCCAGAGCTTGCCGTCGATGGAAGCATAGACTGGTCCGCCACTATCTCCCGGGGCGCTGTCATTGCCGAAAGTAAACAGCCCTTGATCCTCGTGGCGGTCGATGAAGTTGCCACAGGAGACTCCTCGCGTGGAGCCGGCGCGGCAAATTGTGGGCTTCGTCAAAGCAACGTCCTCAAGGGGCATCCATCCCGCCAAAGGCGCGTTCAGAGCAGGTGACGTCGAGACTTGGGCGGCTGGGTTGGAGACCTCGATGAGCGCGATGTCGGCTGAGTTAATCCTGTCCGTATTGGTATTGCGGGCCTCTAACACCATCTCGCCGATCTTCACGTTGTCTCCAGCGCGATCCTTGTAGAAAAAGGTGTCGCCTTGATCCCCGCAGTGGCCGGCGGTGAGGATAAAGAGGCGCTCGCCGTCGCCAACGAAATGACCAGCGGAGCATCGTCCGCTGCTGTCTGCGTTGTAAATTGCGACCCCCGGAGTGAGAACACCAGCCGTCATGAAGTATTCAGCTGCCTCCGGTTGGGCCAGATCCACGCGGGGATCGGGGCGTTCCGCCTGGGGGATTTCAGTGGTGTTATCCCAGAGAGAATCGCTGTCGAGGACTTCTTCCGAACCCCTATTTGTTCCGGAGTCCTGTGCGCGGCCGGAATCACCGATAGCAGGAAGGTTCAGGGTTGTGGTGGTGATGGTAGCGACGTGGGAGGAAGAACCGCTGCAGGCGGTCAGCGCGAAGGCGGAAGTAGCTGCGGCGAGAGTTGCAGCGAGACGAGAGAAAAAGCGCATGAAGAGAGAGTAGCTCACGACCTAGCGTGAGGCGCGTGCGTTGGGGATTATTCCGCGGGCCGCTCAGCTAGCCAAGCTTGCCGCGTCCCAATCGCAGCAGGGCAGAGGCAATGGCGGGGCCTTCCTCGCCCAACTCGCTGCGGAATTCGTTGAGGATAGCGATTTCGCGGGTATGCACCAAACGGGTACCACCTGAGCTCATGCGCGTCTTACCAATGGTGCGGGAAATATCGGTGCGGCGCTTGATGGCGTCGAGAATAACGCGGTCGAGGCGGTTGATTTCTTCGCGGTAGCGCTGAATCTCGGCATCGCTCAGTGGATCATCGGTGCCCGAGGACATACGAATATCGAGGCCGTTGTCCACGACGTTGGGGTCTTGGTGTTCGGGGCCCAAGCCCGAGTCAGGGGGGCCAGATTGTGAAGCGCTCATGTCTTCAGATTGTGCCACCACGTTCGAGCAAAGGGGAATTATGAGTCGTGACGTTGGTCTTCGCCGGTAGGAAGTGGTGTGGGAAGGCAATGTCCGGTGGTGCTAGTAGGTTGGAGAGCATTATGAATAACAATTCTCCGTTTAGGCCCCGTTCTTCTTCCGCTCCTTCCACCGACGCCTCCGCCGGTGGTTTTTCTCCCGCGCCCGGACCCAACGCGGATACCCCTTCCGGTCAGGCTTCTGATCCGTTGCTGGAAGGATTAAACCCCCAACAAGAAGAGGCCGTGACGCATTCGGGCTCACCGTTGCTCATCGTGGCCGGCGCGGGTTCGGGCAAGACCGCCGTGTTGACCCGCCGCATTGCATATCTCATGCGCGAGCGCGGGGTCGCCCCGTGGCAGATCCTTGCCATCACCTTTACTAATAAGGCAGCCGCGGAGATGAAGGAGCGCGTGGGCCAGCTTGTCGGGCCTGTGGCAGAACGAATGTGGGTGTCCACTTTTCACTCCATTTGTGTGCGTATCTTGCGTAATAACGCCCAACTGGTGCCTGGGTTGAATACCAATTTCACCATCTATGACGGCGATGATGCGCGTCGGCTGCTCACCATGATTGCCAAAGACATGCAGCTGGATCTCAAGAAGTACTCGGCACGTGTTCTGGCGAACCAGATTTCCAACCGCAAGAATGAGCTCATCTCTCCGGAGCAGGCGCGCGCGGAGGCAGAGAGGACGAAGAATCCTTTCGAGCTCACCGTGGCGAGCGTGTACGAGGAATATCAGCGCCGCCTGCGTGCCGCGAACGCGGTGGACTTCGATGACCTCATCGGGGAAGTGGTGCGCATCTTTAACCAGCACCCACAGGTAGTGGAGTTTTATCGCCGCCGCTTTAAGCATGTGCTTATCGACGAATACCAGGACACCAACCACGCGCAGTATGCGCTTGTGTCGGCCTTGGTGGGCAGGGGAGAGCTGCCGCCGGATGCGCCGGAGCTATGCGTGGTGGGTGATTCTGATCAGTCAATTTATGCCTTCCGTGGAGCCACCATCAGGAATATTCAGGAGTTTGAGAGGGATTATCCGCAGGCGCACACGATTCTGCTCGAGCAAAACTACCGGTCGACGCAGACCATCCTGAACGCGGCGAATGCGGTCATTGCGAAGAATGAGGGCCGCCGCGAGAAGAACCTGTGGACTGCCCACGGCCAGGGTGAGCAAATTGTCGGCTACGTGGCGGATAATGAGCACGATGAGGCGCGGTATATCGCCTCGGAAATTGATTCCCTAGCGGATAAAGGCACGGCCTATTCGGATATTGCGGTTATGTACCGCACCAACAATGCTTCGCGCGCATTGGAGGATATTTTCGTGCGCTCGGGCATCCCGTACAAGGTGGTCGGTGGCACGCGCTTCTACGAGCGCCGCGAGATCCGGGACATGGTGGCTTATCTGCGCATCATGGATAATCCGGATGACACGGTGAGCTTGCGCCGCATCGTTAACGTGCCGAAGCGCGCTATTGGTGACAAGGCGCAAGCACAGATTGCTCTGCACGCGGAGAACCTTGGGGTGAGTTTTGGGGCTGCTCTCCGCGATGCGGCAGCGGGCAAGGTTGCCGGGCTTGGCACACGGGCAGTGAATGCCGTAAGCAAATTCAACGAGATGATGGAGGGCGTGCGCGCGCAGATTCCGGGCATGGTCAACGAAGTGACGGGTCAACCGGATTTGGGAGAGCTGCTCAACGCGCTTCTCGATGCCACCAGCTACCGCGCGGAGCTTGAAAACTCCAACGACCCGCAGGATGGGGCACGCCTCGACAACCTCAACGAGTTGGTGTCGGTGGCGCGCGAGTTCAGCTCTGAGGCGGCCAATGAGATGGCCTTCTTGGGCGCAGACGCAGAGGAAGCCCCGGAGCTCTCGGAAGGTGAAGCCGCGCCGGGCTCGCTTCAAGCCTTCCTTGAAAAGGTCTCGCTGGTGGCGGATGCAGACCAGATTCCGGATCATGAGTCAGGAGTAGTCACGCTGATGACTCTGCACACCGCGAAGGGTCTGGAGTTCCCAGTTGTCTTCCTCACCGGCTGGGAGGATGGTCAATTCCCACACATGCGCTCCCTGGGGGACCCGAAGGAGCTCAGTGAGGAGCGCCGCCTCGCCTACGTGGGTATTACGCGTGCTAGGGAACAGCTCTACCTCACGCGCGCGATTCTCCGCTCGTCCTGGGGTAACCCGGTGACGAACCCGGCCAGCCGCTTCCTCGCCGAGGTCCCGGAAGACCTCATCGACTGGCGCCGTGAAGAACCAGACAGCTCGCTGTCCGGCGCGTGGGGTGGAGATGATTCCTATCAATACGGGCGAACCTTCGACTCAAGTAGCGGGTTCTTTGGGTCCCGTGGGGGCGGCTATGGCTCGCGGGGCGCTGCGTCTTCCCCTTCGCAGCGCTCGCGCAAGCCAGCTCCGGCAACATCGATGCCGAAGAATAACCATCTCAATTTAGTTGTGGGGGACCGTGTTAACCACGCGAAGTACGGGCTGGGCACGGTCATCGAAGCCTCCGGTACCGGCGCGCGGGCGACGGTCACCGTGGACTTCGGCTCAGCGGGCAAGGTCCGCCTCATGCTCATCGGCGGTGTGCCGATGGAAAAGCTTTAAAGCTTTAGATGAGGATGCCGCGCTCGCTGAACCAATCCACCGGATCAACGGCCGCGCCGCCGCCCGGGTGCACCTCGAAGTGCAGGTGTGGGCCGGTGGAGTGGCCCTCGTTGCCAATGACGGAGATCTGGTCGCCGGCCGTGACTCGGTCACCGACGTTGACCAAGAGCTGATCACTGGGCATGTGGCCGTAGACGGTGATAGTGCCGTCGTCGTGCTGGATGCGGATCCAGTTGCCGAAGCCCTGGGCTGCGCCGGAAGAGATGACCTCTCCATCCATGACAGCGTAGATGGGCGTGCCAACTGGGTTCGCTACATCGATGCCGTTGTGGAAGGAACCCCACCGCGGGCCAAAGCCAGAGGTAAAAGTACCGGAGGTCGGAAAGACCACGGTATTACCGTTGGCATCCTGGCCGCGCGTAGGGGTGAGGCCGGAGTGATCGCCCTGTGGGGCGAAGGCCTCGGCGAGACCAGGAATGCTGGAGGGATCGAGGACGATATCGAATCCGTCCTGTGTGGAGTTGATTTCCGGGGTGGAGGCCCCGTTGAGGGCTCCGGCCGTGGAAACGATTAGCCCGGAGAATGCTTTGAAGAGGTCGGCCTTGGAGTCTTCCTTGACTTCGATGTCGCCGGCGGTTGGGCCCTGGGAGGACCCGTCGGAGACATCCACGCTTGCTGCCGGTTCGGCGGCGAACGCTGGGGCCGTCACGGTAGCGGTGGTGACCGCCACGGCGGCGAGTGCGCTGAGCGTGCGCTTCATAACTTCACGTCCTTAAGTCCTGCTGTGGCTCGCTTCCGCCGGCGTCAGCGGCAGGAAGCTTGTGAGCGATAGGGCACGGCCATACAGCCGTTATGCGCCTTGAAGCCTGCGACACGCCGGCGCGGGTGCAGCTGCGTGCTGAGGCTCTGTGGCAACGAGATACAAACTATCCCGAGCTATCACCCTGCGCAACGTCTAAAAATGCAGGTAAATACAGGGATTGTTCGAAAAACTATCGAACACCCCAGCGTGTTACATATGTGAAAGAAGTGAAAATTGTTACAGGGGTAAAGTAGAGGTTTAAAGAATGGGGGTAGGCTATGGGGGTGTGAAAAGAGTAGTTCCCCAGCCGAAAGCTCGGCCAGGGAACAACGGGGCCTACGGAGCTATGTCAGCGAACGTGATTCGCTGCGATCCCGTGCGGTCAGCGGCCCCGTCTTATCGCTGCGATTCACCGCAGCCGCCAGTGCGGCGGCCAGAAGCGGCACGATAAGCACGGCGAGGAATTGCCACCAATCCGGGGTGAAGTAGTCTTGCGGGCGCAGACCATAAGGTGGGGTCGAGGAAACGAATCCAGAACTATCGGCAAAGAAGTACGTGCCGAGATGACCGGCAATTACGCCGAAAAGCATGCTTACGGTGGCCAGCATCCAGGTCTGCCACGCCGCTACCTTGGCCATCAGCGAAGGGTGGGCGCCGATGGATTGCAGCACGGTGCTTTCCTGGCGCATGCTGCTCACTGCGTTGGCAATGATGAGCGCGAGCACGATGAGGCAGACGATCCCCATTCCGAGGCCCAGGTAGTAGCGGAAGTTCTTGGGAGTAGTGACTGCGAAGCTTAGCGAGTATTGCGACTGCGAGGCGCTCGCTGTCAGGTCTCGCAGCTCTTCGCGCTCTGACTCGCTTGGGGGTTCGTCGAACGTGAGGGCTTGGCCCACGTAGAAGGGCTCCATGTTCAGCTTTTCTGCTGCCTGCTGGCTAATCAAGACTACGTCGCGGGCCGCAGTGGGGAGGGCCTCCACAATTGGCAGATCAGCCTCCTGTGTTCTGCTCGGTTCTTGGCTGTCAATGCGGTTATAGGATTTTACGGTCACCGTTCCATGTGTGTTATCCCCGACGTGGCTGCTGTGGGGAAGCACGATGCCGCCGGCATCCAACGTCTGTGCCGCTGCGCGTCGATCCTCTTCCGAGTCGAACTGCCAGAGCTCAAGCTGGGAAGAATCCGTTTGGACCATCCTGCTTTGATAGATCAACGGGTTATAAGGAAATGACGTCATCAACTCGTGCGCACACTCCTGGCGCGCTTCTTCAGAATCATCGGTGCGCCGCCCCTGGCTATCCACGAAGACTGCCCTCTCAACTGGCTTGCTGAGATCGACCTGCTCGCACTGGTAATCAAATTCGGTGGTGAGCTCGTAAAACGTGCCATCCTCCGGAAGGCTGAAAGACGTCGTCCACGAAGGGAAAGCGTAGAAGGAGTGTGTGCGAACCCCGGTAGCCTGCTGGATGGCCTCTGCTGCCGCGCGTTCTTCCGGCGTGGACACCTGCGTTGGTTGGTCAAACGTCGTCTCTTCAATCAGCGCTGTGGTCTCCGGCATGACAAGCGCTTCTTCGGCTACGCTCTTTGCGCTATCCGTCATGATGCCCACGCCAAACAGGGAGGCGACGAAGGCAACTGAGACGAGAGCGATGGACGTCGGCAAGGCGTGCATGCTGCGCCGGGTCAGGCCGCGTCCAGCCAGACGCAACGCGAGGGGGCCGCGATGAGATAGTAAGGAGCATAGGAAGACCAAAGCGGGGGCAGACGCGGCAACCGCGATGACTCCGAAGAGAGCCAGCACCGTGGGGATATACCCGCCCCATGGGCTGAAGCTGAAGAGCACGAGCAGAAGCAAGAATGCCGGGCCGATGGCCATCCACCGACGGAAGCGCAAGAGGCGGTCGGGGGCGGCGCCTTGAATTGCTGTGGACAGGGCGCCACGTTGCGCCAACCACGCGGGAACGATGGAGACAATGACACAGCCTGCCACCGCCACGAGCCATGCGAGGCCAATAGCTAGGAAGGGCGGGCGTGCAGCAAAGTCCGGATAGCGGGCTGTCCACCACACCCATGAGACCGTTAGGCCAACGATTACACCGATGGTGGCGCCGATTAGTCCCATCAGCAGGCCATAGGCCATCACTGCGAACATGATGTGGCGTGGTAATGCACCCTGGCTCGACATCAGCGCGTACAGGCGCGTATTGCGTCCGGTAGCCAGCGTGAAGACGGGCGCGAGAAGGAAAAGGATGAGCAATCCGGCGATGGCGTAGAGGCCGAAGAAGAAGAGCACGAAAAGAATGCTGCTCAGGATTCCGCCAAAGGAATCCGGCTCAGAATCGGGTCGGTCCGTATCTCGCAGCTCCGGTGCCCAGATTTCCAGCCCGGCCTCATGGGCGCGGTCGGCATCCTCTTTGGTCAGCGTTGTATCACCCACGATGACCCAGGAGGTGTTTATCTGAAAGGACGGGTCGCTGAGAGCGTCATTGAGGGTGGGGGAGGTGACAAAGTCATAGTTTTCGGGAGCAATAGCCGCGACCGTGACTTGGTGGTCGCCGCTCAGAGCACTGGTGCGCACGGTGATGACGTCTCCAACGGAGGCGTCGAGCTTGTGTGCGGTAGAGCGCGATAGAACTGCCTGGTTGGGGCCAAGATTGAACTTATCGACGGCCTCCTGTGCGGGCTCCGGCGGATTCTCTGCGTCGAATTGATCTACCCAGGAGCTGGCTGACTTCCCATTATGGATTAGTGACGTGCTAGAAAAAGCGGTGACCGGGCTGACGCTGAGGCCTCCAGGAAGCACGTCGGCAGCTAGACCTGGCACGTCTTCATAACTAATCTCCGGGTGTTCGGCGCTGATCTGCAGGGTTCGCTCGGGTGAGCTCAAGGCCGCGGAGAGCCGACCAGAGGAATTATCAAAGAGTGCCATTCCGATGACAAGGGCCACCGGTAGCGCAATGAGCATCACGGCAGCCAAAGTGCGCCATGGATGAAGCTTGAGATCGCGCCTCGTCGGGCGGGTGGCGGCATTAATGCCGGACATACTAACGCACCTCCTCGCCGGTGAGGCGCCCGTCGCGAACCATGACAACACGGTCAGCCCAGCCGGCGAAACGCGGCTCGTGAGTGACCAGTATGCCTGAGGCGCCGGCGTCGATACGTGCGCGCAAAACCTTCATGATCTCCTCACCCGTTGAGGTATCCAAGGCACCGGTAGGCTCATCCGCCAAAAGCACCTTGCGCGGTCCAATGAGCGCGCGGGCAATCGCCACGCGCTGGGCTTGGCCACCGGAGATTTCTTCCGGGAAGCGGTCGATGGTGCCGTCGAGACCGACCTCACTGAGTGCTTCCTCTGCAGCTTCTCGGCATTGCGCAGGCGAGAGCCCGTCCAGCTCAAGAGGGAGGGACACGTTCTCGCCCACGGTGAGGGAAGACACCAGGTTGAAGTGCTGAAACACGAGCCCCAAGTGGCGGCGGCGGGCGATGGCGGCCTTGGCTTTGGAAAGCTGGGATGCATCGGCACCGTCGAGAAGCACGCGTCCCGACGTCGGTGGCTGTAACAGCCCCGCGACGTTGAGCAGCGTGGACTTGCCGGAACCAGAAGGGCCCATGACCGCGACGAGTTCACCCGGTTTCAGCTGCAGGTTGACGGAATCCAGGGCGGTGACCTGGCGGGCGCCACTACCGAAGACGCAGGTGATGTTCTCGAGTTCGAGCGGGAAAGGCATGTGCTGGGACGTGGGGATAGAGTCGGGGGTCATCGCGGGGCCTCCTCGGTGGCGGTTGGGTTGGCTAGGGATTCCACGCGGTCGAGCCAGCGTGAGAGAGATTCCAGGTCGAAGATTTGGCGCTCAACAGCCAAGCGCTGGGCGCTGCGCTCTGCGGGCAGTTCCGAGGCTTGGCGGTTGAGCTCACGCAGCTGGCGGACGGTGGCAAAGCGCTGGGCGTCGAGCACGGCAATGACGTCGACGTCGGAGCGTCGCGCTGCAAGCGACACTTTGAGCACGAGTTCATCGCGCTCGATGGCGTCGTTGTGCAGGGTGGACATCCACCACTGTGAGAGCTCTTCGCGGCCAGTTGGGGTTATGGCATAGCTGGTGGCGCGGCGCCCGGTGGGGCCGGTGAGCTCACCGTCGGTGGCGATGAGACCATCGCGCTCCAAGCGGCTCAAAGTTTGGGCGACTTGGCCCATGTTGAGCGGCCAGAGGTTGTCGAAGGTCTCAGCAAAGCGCGTTTTTATGTGGCTGGCAGTAGCGGGCTCTTCACTCAGCAGAGCAAGCACGGAGTGTTTGACGGACATGGTCACCTCCTGCGCGGAGGAAAGAGGGAGAATACGATCGGTACATACCCGGTAAGTTACCGGGTAACCTTTGGGGCGGTCAAGAGTTTTCGGGAAAGGAATCTTTCAGTACCCCCGTCCGCTTGCCCGGTGTGGAGTAGGTGGTGGAGCGTGCTCGAAGGCAAGGGCGGGGTGGTAGAGATGCAAAAAGCGGCACAGAGCAAAAGTGCTCTATGCCGCCTAAAAGTTGTTGGAAGGTTAGGTTGGGTAGGGCCTAAGAAATGTTGACGCCGCGCTCTGCAAGCCACGGAATCGGGTCCACAGCGCCCTCACCGGTGGGGTGAATTTCAAAGTGCAGGTGGGAGCCGGTGGAGAAGCCCAAAGAGCCCATGCCGGCGATCTTCTGGCCGGCGTGGACGCGCTCGCCCACAGCGACGTCGAGGGTCTGCATGTGTCCGTAGACGCTCATGGAGCCGTCATCGTGCTTGATGCGGATCCACTGGCCGTAGCCGGAAGCCGGGCCGGAATCGATGACGGTGCCGTCCATAACGGAGAGGATTGGGGTGCCTACGGCATTGGCAATGTCGATGCCGGAGTGGAAGGAGCCCCAGCGGGGGCCGAAGCCAGAGGTGAAAGTACCTTCTGCCGGGCGGGCAACGGACGGTGCACGGTTGGCTTCGTCAGCAGCTGCGCGCGCATCGGCGGCCTGAATGGCCTTGTCGAGCTGGGTAGCCAGGTCAGCGACCGGCTTGGTCTCAGCTATGGAGAGGATCTGTGGTGCGGCATCCTCAACGGCGGCCTGTGCGCCCTTGAGGGGATCGGTATCTGCCTGCAAGGTGTAGTCGATGGACTGTGCCTTGGTCTCACCAGTGCCAGCGGATTGAATGGTGCCGGCTGCGGCGCCGCCAACACCTGCGGTGGATACGGCGCCTGCGGCGACGGTCATTACCGCCAAGCGCCCCTTCGCGGTCTGCGAGGTGGTGATCTTGCGGTGGCGACCTGCGCTTCGCTGAGTCTTGCTTCGCATGAACTCTACTTCCGTCCTAATTCACTATCGTCCAGCCAGAACAATCGTTACATCTAAACCTGGTTGGTTATCCGATTGTGACCTTCCTGTTACCAACGAGATGTAACAGTAGCGTCTCGGCGAGAGCGGAGCAACCCGGATTGCGGTTTTCTTCTTGATACGTCGAAAGATTTGCTTGTTTTGATGCGGTAGCTGATTCCTGTGAATGAAGTGAATCCCTGGCGGTGCTTTCGATCTCCGGTAGCGATGTGCGCGTGGGTAGTTCTCATGGGCGGATGCAGCTAAGGATATAGCTGATAAAGAGTATCCGTTCGGGGGTGTGCGCGACCTTTTAAATCAGACCTCGTCGCGCCACCCCCGGTGGGGGAGGTGCCCGTGGCAAAGTGGACGCCGATGAATAAGAACACGAGTCCCCAGTCTAGGTCGTCTGCCCGTCCACGCGCGCACGTGCGTGGACGCGGTGATGGTGCTGAGCACTCTGAGCGCGGGCACCGGCGGGATCGCCGGGATCCTGCGCAGCGTATTAAAGGAATCGAGTCAGACAAGGCACGTGCCCGCCGCGCACAGGCCCCAACAACACTGCGCGGGCGCATCCGTCGCATGCTCATCGTCGTCGGTGTTCCGCACCTCGTTGTTGTCCTCGGCATCCTGGTGGTCGCCATCGCAGCACTTCTTCTCACCAGCTCCCCGTCGGCGTGGCTGAACACCATCGTCGGGGAGGCTTGGATGGTGTTCAACCTTGCGCCTATCCGCGCTGGTGGAATTGATGTGGGCTTCGTTCCAGCCCTACCTGCACTGCTCTTGGCCTGGTTGGTGGGTCGCCGTGTGCGCGCGGCGGTGAAGGATAGGGTGAGCATCAACGACCTGCTTGTCTTGAGCGCCTGCGTGCTGGTGGTGCCACTCGTCCTGACTTTCATTGCGTGGTTGATGTTGTGGGATGCCGGGAAAGTCTATGATGTTTCTCCTCCGGAGCTCTATCGCGTTCTTCCCCGCATGCTTCTGCTTCATGCGGTTGCCCTAATTGGTGGCATGGGGCCTCGCTTGTGGAAGGCCTTGGCCAAGCGCAGCGGCATTCCGCGCGTTTTCGTCGACGCCGCCCGCATCGGCCTGAGCTACCTCGGATACCTGGTTGCGGCTGGGCTCGTCCTCGTGGTGGTTCTGTGGGGATTCGGTTGGTCGCGTCAGGCCGACATGCTTGCCAGCTATCCGGTGCTCAATGCGCTGGGAACAATCGGCCTGTTTCTAGTGAGCATTGTGTACCTGCCCAACGCCGCGGTGGCAGCCGGCGCAGTGCTGAGCGGCTCGGAGATGCACATTGGTGAGGGAACCAGTGTGAGCCTCTTTAGCGGCCATGTAGTTCCGCTTCCTCCGCTACCTTTGGCCGCCGCGATTCCGCCTTCCATTAGCCCTTGGTTCGCGGTGTTGTTGGTGGTCCCAGCAATCGCAGCCGTGGCGGCATTTGCTCGTCGCCGCGCCCTGGTGTCTTTCCAGGTCGTGCTCGTTGCAACCATCACGGTGGCAGTGACCGCCCTCGTGGCAATCTACGGTGTTTCCGGAACGTTGGGAGTGTACGGATACACAGGCCCTGAGGTCTGGACTGCGGTGGGCTTGAGCTCCCTGTGGTGCCTCGTCGTGGGATGTGCTTTTGCCGCCGCACAGGCAGTGACGGCGTGGCGTGCGCGCCGCGCCACCGCCCCGGTTGCTGAGCCGGAAGCTTCGGCTGCAGCTGAGGACGTTGAGGAGGTCACTGAGGACTCCACCAGCGCCGCTCAGGAAGAGCACGAGCAGGAACAGGCAGCGCTTGATGACGACACCGGTGCCGAGACAGCCGCCGACACCGACATAGACGCCGACACCGACACCGAGGACGAGGCTGATGCCGAGGCGAAGACTGACACGGAGGAAGCCGATTCCGAAGTAGAGGCTGACGCTGAGACGGAGGCTGTGCCTGAGGCTGATGTGAGTGATGCAGAAATCGTGGAAACGGGCGATGTTGACGTCGACACCCAAGCTGAAATCGAGGACGAAGCAGTAGCGGATGAAGACGGCGATGCGGAGCGCGCTCCAGAAACAGAGGAGAGCGAAGAGCCCGAAGGTTCCGTTAAAGAGTGAAAATTCCCCGGTTCGCAGCGGTAGCGGCTAGGCTGTAGCGCGTGACTACACCGCATCAGCCCGCTGCTACTGCCCGCCTCAACGTCGTGGTTCTGGTTTCTGGAACCGGCTCTTTATTGCAGGCCATCTTGGATGGCCAGGATGAGCACTACAGGGTCGTGAAAGTCATCGCGGACGTGCCTTGCCAAGGCATCGAGCGCGCGCAGGCGGCGGGAATCGCCACCGAGGTCGTAGAGATGGGTGCTGACCGCACCGAATGGAATAAGCGTCTGGTTGCCGCAGTGGATACTGCGCAACCAGACGTTGTTGTTTCCGCAGGTTTTATGAAGATCCTGGGTAAGGATTTTCTGGATCGCTTCGAAGGTCGCACCATCAATACTCACCCTGCGCTCTTGCCTGCCTTCAAAGGCGCGCATGGCGTGCGCGATGCGCTGGCTTATGGCGCCAAAGTCACAGGCTCGACTGTCCATTTCGTTGATGCTGGTGTCGATACCGGCTCCATCATTGCCCAGGAACCCGTCCGGGTCCTGCCAGAGGATGATGAAGCCAGTTTGCACGAGCGCATCAAAGTGGTCGAAAGAGAACTTATCGTCGATGTCCTCCGCGCGATGCGCGTGGAGGGCGAGACGCTCAGCATTCAGCTCTAACTATCTCATTACCGCAAGGAAGGCTTAAGTCCCCGTACCATGAGCGAAGATCCTAAGAACATCAAGCGCGCGCTAATTAGCGTTTATGACAAGACCGGTCTGGAAGACCTTGCCCGGGCACTTGATAACGCTGGCGTGGAGATCGTTTCCACCGGTTCCACCGCGAAGAAGATCGCGGACTTGGGCATTGATGTCACGCCCGTCGAGAAGCTCACCGGCTTCCCAGAGTGCCTCGAAGGCCGCGTAAAGACCCTGCACCCGCGCGTGCATGCAGGAATCCTCGCGGATACCCGCAAGGAGGACCACCTGAAGCAATTGGAGGAGCTGGAGGTAGAGCCCTTCCAGCTCGTCGTAGTCAACCTGTACCCCTTCCGCGAGACTGTGGCTTCCGGCGCGGACTTTGATGGCTGCGTGGAGCAGATCGATATCGGTGGTCCATCCATGGTGCGCGCTGCCGCGAAGAATCACCCGTCCGTCGCAGTCGTCGTGGATCCAGCCCGCTACGGTGATGTGGCTGACGCTGTGGCCAACGGCGGCTTCACCTTGGAAGAGCGTCGTGGCCTCGCCCGCGATGCCTTCCTGCACACCGCTGATTACGACGCCGCGGTGTCCGCATGGTTCGTCGATCAGCTCAGCGACGGTGACGTGACCACTCCGCTGCGCTACGGCGAGAACTCCCACCAATCCGCGACCGTGACCCGCATCGGTACCACTGGTTTGGCCAATGCGAAGCAGTTCAACGGCAAGGAGATGAGCTACAACAACTACCAGGATGCTGACGCCGCCTGGCGCGCTGCCTGGGATCATGAGCGCCCGTGCGTGGCCATCATCAAGCACGCCAACCCGTGCGGCATCGCGGTGTCTGAGGAGTCCATCGCGGCTGCCCACCGCGCAGCACACGCCTGCGATCCAATGTCTGCCTTCGGCGGAGTCATCGCGGTGAACCGCGAGGTCACCGTCGAGATGGCCGAGCAGGTCAAGGAGATCTTCACTGAGGTCATTGTGGCTCCGTCTTACGAGGAGGGCGCCATCGAAGTTCTCAAAGCCAAGAAGAACCTGCGCGTGCTGCAGGCAGAGCATGAAGCGCCCAAGGAGGAAGTTAAGTACATCTCCGGTGGCATGCTCACCCAAGAGCCGGATACCTACCAGGCAGAGGGCGATAACCCGGCCAATTGGACGCTGGCTGCGGGTGAGGCGTTGAACGAGTCCGACTTGGCGCAGCTCGAATTCGCTTGGCGTTCCGTGCGCGCGGTGAAGTCCAACGCCATCCTGCTGGCCAAGGACAACGCCACCGTGGGTGTCGGTATGGGCCAGGTCAACCGCGTCGATTCCGCCAAGCTCGCGGTGGAGCGTGCTAACACGCTGGCCGACGGCGCCAACCGCGCCGAAGGTTCCTTCGCTGCTTCCGATGCTTTCTTCCCGTTTGCCGATGGCCTGGAGGTTCTCCTTGAAGCCGGCGTGAAGGCCGTGGTGCAGCCAGGTGGTTCCATCCGCGATGAGGAAGTCATCGAGGCCGCCAAGAAGGCCGGGGTGACCATGTACTTCACGGGAACCCGCCACTTCTTCCACTAAATCCTGGATAGCCCGCTGCCGTAGGCAGCGCGCAGCCGTCTCTCTTCGCCGTTGCTGTTTCGCCGCACGGGGAAGGAGGCGGCTTTCGTATATATGGCAGCTTTTCCCTAGAGGGCAACAACTGCCCTAAACGACGAAGTTATGCGCCGCCACTGCAGTCAGAGGCTATAACTTTGGCAACTAGGGCAGCTTTGGCGCTACCGCGCGAGGGGCCGTCGGGTGTGCGCTACTGCGCGTGGAGGGAAGCCACCGCGAAGCCAGTGTTGTCCGCAGGATTGCCGTTGGCGTCCTTATACGTAAAAGTAAAGCGCAGGGCTTGGTGGTCTGCGATGTTGATGGGCATCTCGAGAGCCTCCTCTGCCGGGACCTCGAAGGAAGCCAGCTCAGCACCGTCAGCTCCGTTGACGGTAACGGTGGCGCTGGCAACATCAGTATTCTCCCGGTCATCGCTGAAACCAAAGACCGCGTTGAGTTGGCTATGGCTTTCGGCCAGCTGCACATCAGCGATGTTAGTGCTGCCGGAGCGCGAGACATAGGAATCCGGGAAGAAGGTGCGGGCAATGACCACGCCGTCAGCCTCCAGGTCAGTATCGATACGGCCGCTGGTGGCAAGAGGAGTTCCCGGAAGCGTAGCTGTTGAGGTCGGTTCGGAGGATGCAGCGGTGTGGCTTGAGCCGGACGACTCGCGTCCCCAGATAAACCATGCACCGACGCCGAGAATGACCGCGAGGATGACGAGCAGAGCAATCAGCGCGGCGATGGCACCGCTGAAACGACCTGTGCCCTTCGGCGGTTGTGGAGCGGTGTACGTGGTGGGTTGAGGTGGACTCGGCGGAGTTGGAGCGCTCCCGCCGAAAGGCTGTGAGCTGGGGCTAGCAGATTGCCCACCAAACGGCGGAGTGTTGCCGAACCCGCTCGGAGAACCGCCCGGGCCGGACTGGTGTGGGCCGTTAGCACCGCCGGGGGCGCCGGGGTGGCCAAACCCCGGAGCGGGTGAACCGAAGCCGGAGGAACCGGAATTGCGTGGCGGAGTGCCCGAAGGGCCGGTAGGAAACGTCATGGCTGGGAGAATAACAACCTTTCCGTGCACAGGGGAGATAGAGCTTTGAGATACCTCTAATAATCTAAACCCTCCACCGCTGTCCGCGCGGGCAGAGATGCAAACTCGTGGGAATACTCCCCATCAGAATCAGAAAAGTCGTGGAAACACGGCGTCGTGAATGAAGCACGATGCACGAACCTCACCGCAATCGTGGTAGCTGTGCAAAGATAAGAAAGATAGAAAACGCCTATACGGCATAACCAGAACGTCTAGATCTACGGAGGCTTCGGTGACTGACTCAGATCGCAACCATGGATTCGGCGCACAGTACCCGCAGGGAAATAGCGGCCAGCCGCAGCCTTCCCGTAAAGATACCCACCCGGAAACCGCGGACTTTGAAGCGCCGCTAACGCAACAGCGTCCCCTGCCGCCCCAGAGCTACCCGCAGAACACGGGAAACAATCAGAGTTATGCGCACTCCGGCGAGCGCAATTACTCGAACCCTTTTGCCGCCTCCGGTGCATCAGGCCAGTACGGCCAGCAACAGCAGTTCCAGACGCAGCACTTCGCGTCCCAGCAGGTGCCGCAGGACGGTAGCGGACAGTATGACCAGCAGCCAGCAGGGTACCCCGCTGGCTATTCTCAGGAGAGCAGCGGACGTGGCAGCTCCTCCAACTCCGGCAAGTTTGTGCTTATCGCCGTGCTGATCCTGGCGGTCGTCCTCGTTATGGCCGCGCTGGCCTACATTTTTTTCTTCAAACATGCCGACTCACATTCTCAAGCCGGCTCGCCCCTGACCACCGCGCAACTCACCGAGCAGAATGAGAGTGCACAGGAAGACGCAGAGAGCGCGGGGAGCGAGGAGAACTCTGAAGAAACGACAGAACAGACCACGACGACCTCGCAGTCTCACAAGCGCCCCGAGTACCCGGACTTGCCGGAGGGGGCGATTCCGGCGAACGACGCCGCGCGCAACAACGAACCGGGTGGCAACTTCAACAGTGTCTACCGTGGAACAGTGGTAACGACGGAATCCTTCGCCAACGTTGTGCGCGATGAGTACGTCAAGCACTACGTGGAAACCCACGAGTTTGATGCCACCATTAAGGCCTACAGCCCAGTCACCGAGATCACCTACACCATGGATTGTTCCGACAACGGTGAATTTGTCACCTGTACCGGCGGCAACAACGCGGTTGTGCTCATCCTCTAATGCTCAGGCGGTCAACAATGAAACAGGTAGCAATGCGACGTCACAGCCCCGCACAGCTGCGGCGCCGGATGGCAGTACTAGCAGCGCTGGTGGGGATTGCGGGGGCGTCGCTAAGCGCCTGCACCATTGGTGATGTCTCCACACCTGAGACCAGCACTCCGGCGAGCAGCCCACAGCCCACGCTGCCTGATTCCGGGGCAGAGGTATCTGATGGACCCGCCGCTGATTCAGCCCTCGACAAGGAACCAACCGTGATTAATGCTACCGACCTTCAGGAAGCTGTCGACGCCATCGCTGCAGACAACCCCGGTACCGGGATCGCGGTGGCCGGCTCAGGAACCGTCGCAGCGGCTGGCAACACCGGCCCGCTGCCTGCGTGGTCCACCGTGAAAGTCCCGTTGGCCATCGCCGCCGAACGCGCTGGGGTGGCGGATCCCGATACCGTATCCCGGGCGATCACCTATTCCGATAACGCCGCGGCCGATTCTCTCTGGGAGGCCCTCGGCGGGGGAGAACAAGCCGCACAAGCCACCCAGGCCATCATTGGCACAACTGAGGTCCCCGCTACGCCACCGCGCCCCGGTTTTAGCGCCTTCGGCCAAACACAGTGGTCGGTGTCTGAGCAAGCAGAATTCATCGCCGCGCTGGGGTGCCACGAAGGCGCGGATCCGATCCTTGCAGCCATGGGACAGCCGGATCCCGCGCAGAACTATGGTCTTCGGGCTTTAGAAGGCGCGGTGATGAAAGGCGGCTGGGGGCCGGCCGAGGACGGATCTTATGAAGCCCGCCAGATGGGATTAATCACGCTAGGCGGGCACACGGTGGCAGTGGCGATCTATGCCGCAGCGCCTTCCGGCGATTATGGCGAAGCACAGCAGATGCTGAGCCGCGTGGTCAAACAGCTGGCCACGGCAGAGGTCGAGTGGCCCGATGCGCGATGCCAGCAGGGCGCTGTTTAAGAAGCACGAGCGATGTAAAGGCGCTAGCGCGGCCAATAGTCCTCGAATTCGCCGGCCTCGCCGTCGATGTCATAGTCCGTGCCGCGAATGTTCAGCACGGAGCCGGTGTCTTTCCCGCTGGTTGGATCAAGAATCGTGGCGCTGAAGGAATCCCCTTCACCACGTGCAGGGCCAAAGGCAGCGCCGCTGGACCAAACACCGCGGTAAAAGAGGGAGTCCTGTTTCTCACAGACCACAATGTGTGAATCGGGATCGGTGCCATGGGCAGCGAAGATCATATCCTCCCCCTGTTGGCAGCGTGCCTCAGGATAATCGGACCAACCGGCGGCAGTGAGTCCCTCGGGGACGTCGGCAGCCCCGGCGCTCACTGAGGTTCCCGGAGCCTGCTCGCTCGGTGCTTCTGCCTCGTCCGTTTCTTCATCTTTCTGCGCAGCAGTCTCCTCCGGGGAGGCAGCCTCCTCCTGAGGGGCTGTCTGCTCCGAGTTTTCGCTGGTGCTGGACGTTTGTTGGCTGGTGGAGCGGGCGTCGTACCAGATAACGAGGCCTGCAATCACCAGCGCAATGAGAATTGCGATCGCGCAGATGATCGGAACGAGGTTGCGCTGCTCCGATTGAGGCTGCCGAGACTGGCCCGACACCGGTGTAGGGGGCTTATGCTCGTGATGGTTAGTGCCAAATCCTGGGGTCGTCATAGGGTCCTTGGAAAACGGTAGAGAACAACACGTAGCATAACCGGCCTGGCAACACCGGACGGAACCGCGCTTAAGTACCCTCCATTTGGGGGCGATGGGACATGGCAACATCATGCTGCCCAGTGCATATGGTCCAATGGGGCAGTGACTAATTCCTACTTCGTGCAATGGCTGACCCAGCAGAAGCGCTACACCAACGTGTACCTGCTGGGTGAAGGCGGCATGGGGCAGGTCTTTCATGCCACGGATCCGGACCTTTCCCGTGAGCTCGCCGTCAAGGTGCTGTTGGATGACGTCCGTGATGAAGCCTCCCGCGCCCGTTTCCACAATGAAATGAAGGCGCTCACGAAGATCGGTAGCCACCCAGGGGTAGTCCAGTTTTATTCCAAGGAGTCCACCCCGCGCGGCGATGACGTGATGGTCATGGCCTTCATCGACGGCAAAACCTTGGGGCATGCTATCCGTGAGCGGGCCCACCAGGGCCGGGGATTTAGCGTGGCGGAGGTTGTGTATTACCTCAAACCGATTGCCTCGGCGCTGGATTATATGCACCATGAGCTGCACCCTGGGTGGGTGCATCGGGACATCAAGCCCGCCAATATTCTATTGCGTAAGAACCCCGGCAGCTTGCCACCGGCTGTGCTGAGTGATTTCGGAATCAGCATTGAGGAGGGCCAGTCTCGGCTGACCAAAATCGGCCACATTGTGGGAACTGAGAAATACTTGGCCCCGGAAAATAACGGTAATGCTTATGGCGATGATGATATGTCGGCGCGCGCGGACGACTATTCCTTGGCCCTTATCGCCTTCGAGATGCTTACGCTGCATCATCTTAAGGACACGATGCCGCGCAGCGAGTGGGAAGGGCAGCGGCGCATCCCGGATCTGTCCAGTGATGCCTTCGCCGAATTCCTGGCAGGGGACACAAGCCGAGTTGTGTCGGAAGTACAGACCGTACTGAATAAGGCACTCAACAGCGTGCCCATGCAGCGCTATGCGCGGGCCCAGGACTTCATTGCCGCGCTTGGCGACGTCTCCCAGTCCCGCCCCGCCCAGCGTGTGGCGGCACCGGCGGCCGATGCTCCGCGTATAGCGCCCACGCCGCAGCCTTCGGCACAGCCGGAGCAACCGCGAAATGCCGGAAGAGCTGGGCAGCCGAGCCAGTTTGGCCGGCATCCTCAACCCTCCCAACGCTGGCCGGAACCTGCCGCTTCCTTCGGATCCGTGGAGCGGGCAAGGCCCACTGGTTTCGTCGCTCCTTCGAACCCGATGGCGTCCCCAGGGACTGTGTCACCTTCCACACCGGTTACGCCGGCGATGCCAGGGTCTACCGTCCAACGCGGTTCCACGCCGCAGCAAGCAAACAACAAGCCGCCTGCGAGGGATAATTCAAACGCTCTTATCATCACGGTCACTGTCGTTGTCATCATCCTCATCTTCGTGGTGACGTGGGCTATCGTGGCCTAGCGCTAGCGGGGTGGGGCAGTAACTTAGCGAGCGGAACTAAAGTGAGAGCCGCTACACTGAAGGACACTGTTTGAAGGCACCTCGCCGGGATGGATGGCGATGTGCGCACGTTTCCCAGCCCTACGGAGGTGTCTATGAGCCCGCAACAGCCACTCCCACCGCAGAACGCTCCTCAGGGGCCGCGGCTGCGCATTGATGATTTGATCGGTGGCGTGATGGTCATGTCCCCGGGCCAAGAAGTCATTGTCGGCCGCGCCGGTGACTTCCGGGTAGGCGAGGAGGACCTCAGCCTGCACCGCCAGCTTTTTCAGCTGTGGTACGGCGGACAGGGCTGGATGATTTGCAACGTGGGCAGCCATATCCCACTGCGCATCGAGCTGCGCGGTGTCACGGGGTTTTCCCGCATCGATTTGGGCCCGCGTTCAGTAGCGGCTGTACCCCCGGGGCCATCGCGGATTACCTTTGAGACTCCCGAATGCCCCTATGAGCTGTATATAGACGTGGAAAACAGCAACTACTCGCGTCGCACAAAACGCGAGCAGGATGTCGATGAGGAGCGCACGCGTACCCGCCACGTTCCCAATGATGAACAAGAAGAGTTGCTGCGCCTGCTAGCCAGCTACCTCAAGAAGCCGGGCTCCACCGATGCTGATATCCCTTCGGTCCGCGAGATCGCCGAGGAGCTGGGGTGGACGGAAAAGAAGACGAATCACAAGATGGACCGCCTTGTGGACAGCCTCCGAGCAGACGGTGAAAAGGCGTATAAGCCTTATAAGACCTTCCTAGCGCACTATGCCATCCGGCACGGCCGCTAGGGCATCCGCTACGGCCGCTAGCGAGTCGACTTCTTCCGGTCGGCCGCGGCGGCGGCAGCGGAGGAAATAGAGTCGTTGCGGTTCTTGAGCAGATCTAAGGTGGTCGCTTCGGCGTCCTTAGGCGGGGTGGTGCCGAGGACTGCGAGGGCGGCGTCGGCAAGCATGGCAGACTGCTCCGGTACGCGCTGCGAAGCATCAAATGGCGCGTTGCCATCGTTGGGGCGCATCTCGATGACGGAGAGCGCGATGTGGAAGGGCAGCTCGAGGCGCGGATCATCCTCGCCCACAATCCCCGCTGCGGCAGTGCGGAAGTGCTCTTTCAAGCGGTCACGCTGTTCGTGATACTCGCCGAATTCGGGGGAGTTGGCCACCGGCAGTTGATACAGACGGCCTACATTCCACGCTGAGGTCAATAGCAGGCGCGACTCTGCGGCCACAAGGGACCACAAGCGCTGTGCCGGTGCAGCGTCTGAGGCCGCGAGCTCATCCGCGAGTTCCAGCGAAGGCTCAATGGTGGAATTGAGCAGAGTGAGGAAGATATCCGTCTTCGAAGGAAAATGGTAGTACAGCGAGGCCTGACGGATACCGACGGCATCGGCAATCTGGTGCGTGGAGGTTGTCGCAAAGCCCTGGGTGGTGAAGAGCTCGGATGAAGCATCCAGGATCTCCTCGCGCGCGGTGTTTCCCCGGCGGCGCGGACTGTTCTTCCGTGGCCTGCCAACGCTCCCTGCCATGAGGCGGACTCCCTTCGATAAAATTCATGTAATAACTGACGGCAAGTCAGTAATCCTACACCCCGCCGTGAACGGCGATCGTTAACGCTTAGCTTTCACTACAGCTAACCACACTACCGTGCCTAGCCACGATGGATTCGATAGCAGCAGAGACAGTGCGGCACGCCGAACCGTAGGCGGTGCGGTCCAAAGGCGGCAAATCTGCCAGCATAACGCTGTGCTGATCGACGCCCTCGTACCACCGACCCAACTCGAGGGCGATGCCCGTGCCCCAAGCTAGGCTCAGCCCCTCCGCTTCGGCGGAGGTAAGAAGCTCACGCTCGACGCCAATGGCGAGGCGGTCTGGGGTGGGGCGGGGCGCGGGAGCTGCCCAACGGGCGATGGCAGACACCGGTGCGAGCAAGGAGAGACGAATGGACACGTCGGCAGAGCGGTCGGGGAGACCGTCGACGAGCTTCAGTGGTGCCGGCCGCTGAGACACTGCCTCGGCGTAGAGTTCCTCCTCGCCGCCCGCGCCTAGGGGAAGGCCGGCGTCCGCACGCGTCGATGCTAGGTCTTGCACCGCGCCACAGGATAGACCGGCTTCAGTGATAATCTGCTCCAGCTGTTCGTCGGTGCCCAGCCACGTGATGGGGAGCGAGGGGAGAAGATCGCCGCGGGCAGCGGCGCCGGTGAGCCGCACAGGGCTCGCCAGACCGGGAGAGCGGACAATATCGGTCACCACGCGAGAAAACCAGGCAGCGAGCTCAACTCCATCTCCGCGGTGGGCTGTGGCGTTGCGCAGCAGGTCCTGTGCCTCCTCTAGCAGGCCACGGGCATGGGCAGGGGAGTGGCAATGGGTGGCGAGTTCACTGAGATCGGTGAGGGATTCGTGCAGTGGCATAAGGTCCTTGTTTCCCTTTCCATCAGGGGCGTTCTAGCCCTTCAATCTATCACTCTGCACGCGCGCGTTGAACATGACAGGGTGGATACGGGCGCACAAGGTTGCTGGTTGGAAAATAAAAGCCGCCGCCTACTTTCCCCTTTCAGTAGGGGAGGTAGGCGGCGGCTAAAAGCTCTTTTGTCCTGTCCTAGTGTGTCACGAGTACAGCGGCAAAAGTGCGCTGTTGAAACCAGCTAGTGTTTAGCGGGACGTGAACGGCAGGAGAGCCATTTCGCGTGCGTTCTTGACGGCAGTAGCAACCTGACGCTGCTGCTGCGGGGTCAGACCGGTGACGCGACGGGAGCGGATCTTGCCGCGGTCGGAGATGAACAGACGCAGGGTCTTGATCTCCTTGTAGTCAACCTTCTCAATGCCTTCGGCCTTGAGCGGGTTCTTCTTCGGGCGGCGGGTCTGCTCCATACGGAACTTCTTGTGATTATTACGCTTGACAGCCATTGTATGGGTACCCCTTTACCAGCTGGACTTGCGAACGCCCGGCAGCTCACCACGGTGAGCCATGCCGCGCATACGGACACGGGACAGACCGAACTTGCGGAGGTAACCGCGCGGACGTCCATCAGCGGAGTCGCGGTTACGGACGCGGACGCGGGCGGCGTCGCGCGGCTGACGGTTCAGCTCGAACTGCGCCTCGAGGCGCTCTTCGTCCGGGGTGTTCGGGTTCTTGATGATTGCCTTGAGCTCAGCGCGACGCTCCGCGTAGCGGGCGACGATTTCCTTGCGCTGCTCGTTCTTGGCGATCTTTGACTTCTTAGCCATAAATTATCGCTCCTCGCGGAATTCGACGTGCTTGCGGACGATCGGATCGAACTTCTTCAAGGTGATGCGATCCGGGTTGTTGCGCTTGTTCTTACGGGTCACGTAGGTGTAGCCGGTGCCCGCAGTGGACTTCAGTTTGATGATTGGACGGATGTCATTACGTGCCATCTTTAGATCTTCTCCCCACGTGCGCGAATCTTAGCCACGACGGACTCGATGCCATCGCGGTCGATGATCTTCATGCCCTTGGTGGAAACGGTCAGGGTGATGGTACGGCCCTCAGAGGGCAGGTAGTACCGACGACGCTGCACGTTGGGGTTCCAACGGCGCGAGGTGCGGCGGTGCGAGTGCGAGACCTGCTTGCCGAATTCCGGCTTGCGGCCCGTTACCTGGCAAATAGCCGACATGGGTCTTCTTTCTCCTAGCCGCCCACATCGAAAGCGACTAACGGAGTGCCTATTCCGCGGTGAGGCGCGGCGCTCGAAAAGTGAGGTTGAGCAGGAGGCATATATCCGTTGAACACCAGTTGATGAGGGCGTAAAACGATTACTTTGACAACAGCAAGGGGAAATCTTACATGCCACGGACTGTAGAACCTAATCACCGTTGAATTATCGTCGGGCTTTGGCGCTTATTATTTGTGTCTCGCCCACGGCTCTCCCGTGGTGAAGCTGCAGGCGGGGGCGTTGGGGGCGGGTTTCCGCGCCTAACTCTGTGGGCTGCGTCCTGCGGCGATTTCGATTTTAATGCCGCTGGCCTGTAGGATATTTCGAGTTGTCGGCGCGAGCCGCACAATTTTGTAAGTATAGAGACCCAACTCGGGCACGATCCTTTCACGCTCCCACAAGCCATCGAGCGCCGTCGTCGCGGCGATGCTCGGTGGTATGAAAAGGGACGCGTCGCGGAAGGAACCGACCCGTAGTTCAACCCTGAGGGAATCGACATATGAAGAAAGATATCCATCCGGATTACCACCCGGTGGTCTTTAAGGACGCCGGTACCGGCCACTCCTTCCTGACCAAGTCCACCGCTACCTCCGATCGCACCGTTGAGTGGGAAGACGGCAACGAGTACCCGCTCATCGTCGTTGACGTGACCGCTGAGTCCCACCCGTTCTGGACTGGTGCGCAGCGCGTTATGGATACCGCTGGCCGTGTTGAGAAGTTCAACCAGCGCTTCGGTGCAATGGCTCGCCGCAAGAAGAAGAACGCGTAAGGAGGATAGAAGAAGATGGCAACTCCTAAGTTTAAGAAGTCCCGCGCGAACACCCACTCTCGCCGTTCCCAGTGGAAGGCTGACAATGTCGCCCTCCAGGAAGTCACCATCGACGGCCAGACCGTGCGCATTCCGCGCCGCCTGGTTAAGGCTGCCAAGCTCGGCCTGGTAGACGTCGAGCAGTTCTAAGGTCTGAGGCGCTTTCAGCGTTGAGGTCTTAGGGCCATGACTGTTACCCCGCGAATCCACAAAGAAAAGTGGATTCGCGGGGATTTTGTTATGCCTGAAAATTTTTGTTTTGTTGTCGTGTCCACTGTTTATGCAGCTTGGAACAATTGTTTAGCACACGTATAAACTATTGCGGTGCTTAAGGGGTGGCTTTTAGGGGGCGACAGGCTGGGTTCTACTTCGTGAATAGGGCCCCGATAGGACATAATTGAGATTATGAAAATTCTTGTCGTCGATGACGAGCAGGCTGTACGCGAATCGCTCCGCCGCTCTCTGAAGTTTAATGGCTACGAGGTCATATTGGCCGCTGATGGCGTACAGGCTGTCGAGATGGTGCACAGTGAGCACCCAGAGCTTCTCATCCTCGATGTGATGATGCCGAACATGGATGGTCTGGAGGTCTGCCGCACCCTGCGCAGCGAAGGTTGGGACCGCCCCATTCTGGTATTGACGGCTCGCGACGGAGTGTCGGACCGCGTTGCGGGTCTTGACGCGGGCGCTGATGACTATCTTCCCAAGCCCTTCGCGCTGGAGGAGTTGCTAGCTCGCGTGCGTTCCTTGGTCCGCCGTGCCGCTGCGGAGTCGATTGCTAAGAAGCAGCCAGTTGAAACTCAGTTGAGCTTTGAGGACCTCAAGCTCGATGCCGATACGCGTGAGGTGACTCGGGGCGAGCGTCAGATTTCTTTGACCCGCACTGAGTTTGCCCTGCTGCGCCTGCTCATGGAGAACCCCCGCAAGGTACTCTCCCGCAATACCATCTTGGAAGAGGTATGGGGCTATGATTTCCCGACCTCCGGAAACGCTCTTGAGGTCTACATCGGTTACCTCCGAAAGAAGACTGAAGAAAGTGGCGAGCCGCGTCTTATTCACACCGTGCGTGGCGTTGGCTACGTCATGAGGGAGGCTATCGCGTGATTCTGCGGAGGCCCGCGCCCGACGCGGTGCCTTCTGAAGCCCTAGATACCACTGCGTGGTTGGGTCTCTCAGGCCGTCGTGGCTGGGCTTCGCGGGCGCCGCTTCGGTGGCGCCTTTCTCTTGTTACCGGTGTCGTTGTCGCCGTTGCGGTAGCCGTAATGACTTTTTTAACCTACTGGTTGGTTGCAGCGTCGATGACGGCGAGCGTCGATAAGCAGATCATGCAACAAGCGGATGTGCTGATGCGGCAAGCTCAGGACCCAGCCTTTGTAGAGAATATCGATCAAGAAATCGCGACATTTAAGCTCTATAACCCCTCGACTCGGGTCTCTATCTCTCCGCCTGCGGTTGCGTTTTCCTACGGTGATGCATTGCCCGTGGGTGGTGATTTTAAGTCGGATGGGGACAGTGAGGAAAGCTCCATCCGTACCTTGGGCGGTGAGCGGGTACTGGCCAAGTACCAAGAAGGCGGTGCGACGGTAGTCCTAGCTAAGGACTTGGGGTCTACCGAAGACCTCGTCTCCGCAGTAGGCTCGGCTTTGCTTATCATCGTGGCCTTTGGCGTTTTGCTGTCCGTCTTTGCGGGCATGGTGGTGTCCAAGACAGGCATGGAGCCCATTGCTCGGCTGAAACGTGCAGTCGATTATGTGACGCAAACCAATGATCTGCGCCCGATTGCGGTCGAGAGCAACGATGAGATGTCGCAGCTGACGGTGTCCTTCAACCGAATGCTGTCCGCACTCCAACACGCGCGCGTGCAACAATCGCAATTCGTGGCCGATGCCGGCCATGAGCTCAAAACGCCGCTGACGTCCATGCGGACCAACATTGAGCTCCTCATGATGCTGAATAAATCCGGTGGCGGTTTCGGTATCAGTGAGGAAGACCGGCGCGATTTGGAAGAGGACGTGATGGCGCAGATGTCCGAGCTGTCGACTTTGATTGGTGACCTCGTGGATTTGGCGCGTGAGGATGCCACCGAAAAGGAACCCGAGCCGGTGGAGCTGCATGAAGTTTTGGAGCATTCCCTCAACCGAGCTAAGCGCCGCCGCCCAGACGTCGACTTCCGTGTGCGGTTTATCCCCTGGGTCCTAGACGGGGATCCCTTTGCTTTGGGCCGAGCCACGCTCAATCTCATGGACAATGCCGCGAAGTGGTCTCCGGCTACGGGCACCGTCCGCGTATCGATGCAGCAAGTAGCCCAGGATAAGGTGCGCCTGCGCGTGGATGACTCGGGCCCCGGTATTGCCCCAGAGGAACGCGACAAGGTCTTTGAGCGTTTCTACCGTTCCGCGGAAGCCCGAGCGATGCCGGGATCTGGGTTGGGGTTGGCCATCGTGAAATCCGTGATTGAGCGGCACAACGGAGCCATCACCATCAAGGAATCTGCAGATGGAGGAACGCGCATGGAAGTCATCCTGCCAGGACATCCTACCGAGGGCGATGCCATGGTGGACGGCCTGGAAGAGCAGCCGAACGAGTTTCAGTTAGATTCGACCGCTGCACAACAAGCGACGGGACAGGCGCAGGAGACTTCCGGAGAATACTCGGAGAACCACAATGACCGCGGCCGAATCTTTGCCGAGCGGTGGTTCAATCAAGGTTGACGTGCCGTGGATCGCCCCAGTTCAGAGCACACAGGAAACGTCCAGGCTTTCCTAGCACACTGGCAGAGCAGAGACAGATGCGCACCAGCTTGAAAGAGCACACTACCTGATATGAATATGAGGAATTCGAACATGGATAGTCCCATGGATAACCCGCTGAACTCTGATGGACGGGGGCAGGCGCAACAGCGCGGCGAGGCATCTTCGGCGGGAAGCGAATCGAATGGTTGGAATCAACCGCGCACCAACTCGTGGGAGTCTGGCGGGCAGGCCCCTTATGGGGGCCAGCAGGGGCAGGGGAACCGACCTTTGTTTGGTGCTCAGCCCTCCCAGGTTCCCTACGGCGCGCAAGCGCCTTATGGCGGAGCGGGCTACGGCTTCGGCCAACCCAATCAGAGCAGCCAGCAGTTGCAGAATCCGACGCAGCCTTATGCAGGACAACAAGGTGCGGGCGTGCACGGCGTGCAGCCGGGCCGCGATCAGAAGAATAAGCGCAAAGTAGGTCTGGGCACTGCGCTGGCAATGATGCTCGTCGCAGCCGTCGCTGCTGGCGGTGTCACCGGTGCGGTGGTCGGCGCGGCGGGCAAGGACAAGTCTTCCACTTCGACCGTCAACGAAGTATTGGAACGTCAGCCAGTGGCAAATAGCACCGGCCAAGAGCCGGCTGATGGCTCTGTGGAAGAAGTAGCGTCGAAGGTTCTCCCGGCAGTGGTCTCCATTTACTCCATAACCCGCTCGGGTGGTGCTGAGGGCTCCGGATCCATCATTTCCCCGGATGGCTATGTGCTGACCAACCACCACGTGGTTGCCGGTGCGGACCAAGGAGGGCGCCTAGAGGTGACAATGAATGACGGCTCGCGTCATAGCGCTACATTTGTTGCGTCGGATGCGACGACGGATGTTGGCGTCATCAAGATTGATGATGCCAATGACCTGCCCTACCTTCAGTTTGGGGATTCGGACGCTGCTGCAGTGGGGCAAGAAGTAGTCGCAGTTGGTTCCCCGCTGGGGCTCAACGCAACGGTAACGTCGGGAATTGTGTCAGCCAAGAACCGCCCTGTTCGTGCCTCGCAGGAAGGCGGGGAGTCCTCGCTGATCGACGCTATTCAGACCGACGCAGCCGTAAACCCCGGTAACTCCGGTGGCCCCTTGGTGGACATGGAGGGCAACATCATTGGCATGAACTCGATGATTGCCTCGCTGTCGAGGGGCTCGAGTTCCGAAGGCGGTTCCATTGGTTTGGGATTTGCAATTCCTTCGAACTTTGCCAAGCGCATGGCCGATGAGCTCATCAATAACGGCAGGGTCAAGCACCCCACCTTGGGCGTTAAGGTTCGCGCGCAGAGCGAGACCCAAGGCGCAGAAATCGTCGACGTGGAACCTGATAGCCCGGCTGATAAGGCAGGGCTGAAGTCCGGTGACGTGGTCACCCGCGTTAATGAGCGCCTCATTGAAAGCTCTGATGCCCTGATCGCGGCAACCCGTTCCCAAGAGTTTGGTGCAACCGTCACTCTCGAGGTGAAGAGTCGCGACAGCGAAGATGCGAGAAAGGTAGAGGTAACGCTGGCAAGCGAGTAAGTTTACAAATACTTGGGCGGTGCGCCAGCACCGCGTGAACCTCGCACCCTGACACCTTTTCAAGAAACTACTTCCGGAAGATTCCGTCCCACCTTTAAGGAGAACCTCCGTGGCAGACAACACCGACGCAACCGAGCTGTTGGGGCGCGATGCCTCACGCGAACTCGATGATGTTACCGAACCCGATGACGCCTTCCTCATTGCCAGCGAACAAGAGCAAAGCGTTCAAGCGCCGCGCCGCGCGCTCGTTGTGATCGTCACCGATCACCCGGATGAAGCGGCCCAGGACACATCGCGCTTGGCCGGTGAATTGCTGGCTGAAGCCGAGTTCACCGTTGACGGTGCAGTGATCGTCCGCTCGAAGAAGTCCAAGATCCGGCAGGCTATCGAAACCGGCGTGGTCGGGGGAGTAGACCTGGTGCTCACGATTGGCGGCACGGGAGTCGGCCCGCGTGATAAGACCCCGGAGGCAACCCGCGCGGTGTTGGACCAAATGGTTCCGGGCGTGGCGCAAGCGTTGCGCTCTTCCGGCCAGGCTTGTGGCGCGGTGGATGCGTGCACCTCCCGCGGCATTTCGGGCGTGTCTGGGTCAACGGTCATCGTCAACGTCGCTTCTTCCCGCGCGGCGGTGCGCGATGGCATGGCCACTTTGACGCCGTTGGTGCATCACCTCGTTGATCAGCTGCAGAAATCCAGCGTCTAATGGCCGAGCCCACACCGCGTACCCCGCGGGCGCGCCGTCGCGTGAAACGTCCGTCGACCGCCAAGAATTACGACCGCAGCTTCGATGTCCCTCACGGGCCAATGTCTGGGGCCGCTGGCTCTTCTTCCGCCGCAGGGGCCGATGAGCTGCGCACCGTGAGCTTTGATATGGACGCAGGCGGCCCCGGTGGTGACAACGAGGACGAGGTCACGGGGGAGGCCTTCTACCGCGAGAACATGCCGCCGCATTTTGGCACCACACAGTAGTGCGTGAGCAGCGTGTGAAGGCAAAAGAAAATCCCGCAGAACTCCGGCGAAATGCCGGTTCTGCGGGATTTTTAGGCTTGGGGCTTCTGGCTTAGATGTTGGAGCCAGGCTTGTTGGTGGTCGTGCCACCGTTTTCAGCAGCGAGCAGGTCGCGGATCTCGCCGAGTAGCTGCTCGGTGGTCGGAGCCGGCTCCTCCGGGTCAACGCCCTGGCGGCGCTTTGCGTGCTCGGTGACGGCGTTGATCGGAGCAACGATGACGAAGTAGATGACAGCGGCAACGATGAGGAAGTTGATAAGGGCGGTGATGACTGCACCGAAGTCCAGGAAGGTCTCCGGGTTATCGGTAATTGCGAAGCCCAAGCCACCAAAGTCTGGGGAGCCGAGGGAGTTAATCAGCGGCTGGATGATGTGATCGGTGATGGAGGTAACGATCGCGGTGAAGGCGGCACCGATGATGACTGCTACGGCCAACTCGATGACGTTGCCGCGCAGGATGAAATCTTTAAAGCCCTTGAGCATGGTGGTGGTTGTCCTATCTACGGGGGTAGGTGCTTCTTGTGTCTTAAGCGTCTGCTTTGTGTAGTCCGCACTGTGTGCAGGCGCGCTGTTCAGAGAAGTCGGAGAAAAGCAGGCATAGAGCAATAATGCTCTCTAAGAGAGGCTCTAGATGCGCAGGGACTCCAACGGAAGACGAAGCATGTGGAAATACTGGAATAGCGAAAGCCACTTCTGTGCGCCATCCTGCAGGTGGTGCCGCGGGGGTCGCGCGGCAGTCACGAGACTGCAAGAGCATAAAGCGCCCGAGTGGATGTGCCTATAGTAGGCAGAGTTTTCATGTCGTGGCAACATCTTGTGGAGGTTTACCAGTGCAAACGCGATGATCTTCACAACATGGCTTAACTGTGGGCGCGGTCGCCCACAATGACAACCGTGAGCGGTTGTGTAAGAGAAGCGGCCGCGACGGCTTCGGCTGCCTCAGCAGGAAGGGCGACGAGGAGTGTGTGCGTGCGCGCATCTTCTTCGTCAGTGCCCACCGATACGACGCGTGCGCCCCGTGCAATTGTCGAGCCACGAGTGGGAGCAGAAATGTCGTCGCTGTCGTCGACCGTGCTGACGATATTGACTGTATCGCCGTGATGGAGGTTCCGGGAAATTTCTGGCTCAGCCAGGGTAAGCGGGATGAGGTGGCCGTCCTCCATCCCGAAATCCGCGATGAGATCAGAGCTGAGAAGGCGGGTGCTGGTGAGGATTTCACCGGCGCTAGCCGCTGCCACCAGAACACGCCCTACTGCATCTTCCGGGTTGCTCCCCAACGCCGTGGCGGGCAGAGCGGAGGAGGGGACGCGTGCTACGGAGACATCGCTTAGCGCCAGCGTCTCGCCAGCGGCGACGTCCCGGGCCATGACCACGACGCGGGGCTGCTCGCGGGTAGAGGCGAGGGCACTCGCCGCCGCGGCAAGGAGCAAGACTGTGGCTGCTATGCGGCGAAGGATAACGCTACGTTGATGCCCCGGAGTGCGCAGAACGTGAAGAAAACCCATGCCTTTTTAGACTGCACGCGGCGCCGTATGGTTCCCGAAAAATCGATGGAAAGCGCACAAGCCAACGAAGCGTGCGAGACAAGGGTGCTGGCTACAGCCAGCGCATTCCGCGCTCGGTGAGGATGCCATCGACTGGCCGGTCGTGCTCCTCGAAAGGAACCTCGCGGACCTCGGTGGAGTGAACTAGCGCGACGACGGGCGGGTGCCCAGTGGGTAGCGGGGTGAGCGCGCGGTCGTAGTAGCCGGCGCCTTTTCCGAGGCGCATGCCTGACTCGCTCACCGCCATCGCGGGCGCCAAGATGAGGTCGAGGTGCGCCAAGATATCGCTACTGTGGCGCTGCCCGACGGGCTCTGCAATCCCTAATGCCCCCGGGCACATGGCCTCCGGCCCGCCATACAGCGTCCATAAAAGCTCACCGTCTTTGCCGGAAATGGGCAGGTAAACCTCCTTGCAGAGTGTTGCCACAGTCTCTACGAAGTTGGGCCCGCCGGGCTCTGTGCCCAGTGGGTGGTAGGCGGCAACTCGCATCGCGGGAGTGAGCAACTCACCCACGCCGGTGCACCACGCGGCATTGTCATCAGCGCGCTGCTCGGCGCTGCGCTCGCGCCGGGCGTTAAGGAGTAAGGATCTTAAGGCGTCCTTGTGGGAGGTCGTCATGGGCTTTAATCATAGCGGGATGGCGTAGCGCAGCACGGGGGCGCGGGGGCTGCATTGTAAAGTGGAAATTATGGCTATTGCACACGAGGATTCCCATACCGGGATCACTACGGTCGTTGTCCCCGCTGCTGGCATGGGCACTCGCTTTTTGCCCGCCACCAAGACCGTGCCGAAGGAGCTGCTCCCCGTCGTTGATACGCCGGGCATTGAACTCATCGCGGAAGAGGCCGCGTCCGTGGGCGCCCAGCGCCTTGCGGTGATTACCGCGCCGAACAAACAGGAAGTGATGCGGCACTTCGAGGAGTTCCCCGATCTCGTCGAGACTCTCGACGCCCGCGGCAAAGATGAGCAGGTAGCCAAGGTCAAGCGCGCTGCTCAGTTGATCCACCCGATTTCCGTGGAACAGGAAAAGCCGCTGGGCCTGGGCCATGCGGTGGGCTTGGCGGAATCTGTGCTGGAGGATGACGAAGAATTCTTCGCCGTCATGCTCCCGGATGACATTGTCCTGCCGGCCACCGTCATGGGGGAGATGGCCCGCGTTCGTGCAGCGCTGGGCGGCAGCGTGCTGTGCGCCTTCGAGGTGTCGCGCGAAGAGACCTATAACTACGGCGTCTTCGACGTCGAGGACACGAACGCGCCGGGAGTGAAGAAGGTCGTGGGCATGGTGGAAAAACCGGACCCGGCTGATGCGCCCTCGAATCTCGTGGCTACTGGGCGCTACCTGCTCGATAGGAAGATTTTTGATGCCCTTCGCCGTATCGAGCCAGGTAAGGGTGGGGAGCTGCAGCTGACTGACGCCATCGAGCTCCTTATTAAGGAGGGGCACCCCGTTCACGTCGTAGTCCACCAGGGTAAGCGCCACGACTTGGGCAACCCGGGCGGCTACATCCCGGCCAACGTTGACTTTGGTCTGCGTGATGAGAAGTACGGTCCTGCGCTCTACAAGGCAATCAAGAAGATTGTGGAGGACTACGAAGAAGAAAAGGGGTTGAAGGGCTAAGCCTTCATACGTCCAGCGCGCTAAGCTCTACTCCAGTAACTTCCATCCCTTTAGGCCCCACATACCCCAGAGTAAAGGCAGGCGGTACATGCGTTCGGTCGATGACCAGATGGCGTTCATTCTTGATGCAGCGATGACACCTGAACCGGTACGCATCGCCATCGCGAATGCCCTAGGTCTCAAGTGTGCGGAGGAGGTGCAGGCAAACCAGCCGCTTCCGGGCTTTCCGCAAGCAGCCATTGATGGCTACGCCGTGCGTGCCGTAGACGTCGGGGGAGAAAAAGCCCTCAAAGCGCGCTCGCGCCACGACTCCGAGGACGCGGATGCTCCCGTCACGGAGACGGAGGTTGAACGTTCTCTGCCTGTAGTGGGGGAGGTTCCCGCAGGTTCGCGCCAGCCTCTGCGTTTGCAGCCCAAGCAAGCGGTGCGCGTCTACACGGGTGCGCCGTTGCCGACGCTTGCCGACGCCGTCCTTCCCCTCGAATGGACGGACCGCGGCCGTAAGCGCGTGACCTCCCACCGCCCGGTACGCTCGGGTGACTTCGTGCGCCGCGTGGGCGATGACATTCAGCCCGGGGATGTTGCCGTGTCTTCCGGAACCATCCTGGGCCCAGCGCAGATTGGCTTGCTCGCGGCTGTGGGGCGCTCAAAGGTCTTGGCGTATCCGCGTCCACGCGTGACCATCGTGTCCTATGGCAAGGAGCTTGTCGACGTCGACCGCGAACCCGGCCTGGGTCAAGTCTTCGACGTGAACTCTTATTCGCTTGCAGCGGCCGCGAAGGAAGCCGGAGCGGATGTGCATCGCGTCGGCATTGCGGCCGGTGAGCCGCGCCGCGTGCGCGAGGCCTTGGAAACCTACCTGGCGCGCAGCGAGGTACTGGTGATCTCCGGCGCCGTGGGCGGTGCGGGTTCGGAAGAAATCCGCGAGGTCCTCGATGAGTTGGGAGACGTGGATACCTCACGCGTAGCCATGCACCCAGGCTCGGTCCAGGGCTTCGGGTTGTTGGGTGAGGAGCGCATCCCGACCTTCCTGTTGCCCTCGAACCCGGTATCCGCGCTGGTGATCTTCGAGGTCTTTGTGCGCCCGCTGATCCGGCTCTCCCTGGGCAAGCGCAGCGGCCAACGCCGCATGGTGCGCGCACGCGTGCTTAATCACATGGAATCCCGCCCGGGGCGCCGCGGCTATATTCGTGCCCGGCTCATGCGAGATGCAGACACCTCCGACTACCTGGTGGAAGGGCTGGGCGGCGCGGCTGGCGCGCCGGCGCATTTGCTGGCTGGACTATCGGAGGCCAACGCGATGATCCGCATCCCGGAGGAAGTTACAGAGATTCGCCCCGGGGACGTGGTGGACGTCCTGTTCCTGACCCAACGCAGCTAGCTGGTCACCGCCGACATCATGCTTGATCCTTTCGGTACCGCCGCGGGGCGCTTTTCCACCCCAGCCAGCGGTGAGGCAAACCCCGACCATCCGGGGTGGCCAGAAGCTACGCCTGCGGTCCGATTGCGAGAATCTCGTGTCTTCCCGCGCGGCGCGACAGTGCGCCTGCGCCCCCTGCTGCGCCGGGACGGTGAGTCTTGGCGGTGGCAGCGCATCGAGGATAGGGATTTTCTTAAACCGGTGGAGCCGACTCTGCCGACGTCATGGGATGCGGCACATTCGCAGTCGGCATGGTGGAATCACTTGATGTTTCTGCGTGATTCGGCTCGCGCCGGAACGGTGGTGCCGCTCGTCATTGATGTCGACGGGCAGTTCCGGGGTCAGTTGACCTTAGGCAATATCCAGCACGGAGGGGTCAGCGAGTGCTGGATTGGCTATTGGGTTCATTCCGCGGTACACGGCGCGGGGGTGGCTACTGCCGCCTGCGCTCTCGGAGTGGACCATGCCTTTTACCGTGTGGGGCTGCATCGTGTGACGGCCACCTATCTGCCGGAGAATCCTGCTTCCGGCAAGGTACTGCACAGCAACGGGTTTCGGGATGAGGGCTTCCTGCGCCGGAACCTGCATATCGACGGTGCGTGGAGGGATCACCACTTCTTGGCACTGAACCGTGAGGATTTTGCGTCCGGGGCGGTCGAGCGCTTGCGCGCGACGGGCCGCCTCAGCGGTGCTTAGCCAATGCTGAACCGGTCGATATTTTGGTCAACTACCTCTGCTTTCACTTAAGTAACAACCTTGTAATTTATGGGCTCGTTGATGCCCACAGGCCAGGGCTGGGCGGCTAGAGTAGGGGCCTAGTTATATTCCCTTTTTCGTCGACCCCTGAAAGTGGGACACAGCCGCATGATGACTGCCGTGCCGATCATTCTCGTAATCGTGTTGTGGCTCTTCATCCTCGCCCCGTTGCTTTTGCGTTCGCAACGCCCGATGAGCCATACAGGTGAGGCCTTTGAAGAGACCCGCGTGCTCTTCGAAGGCGATTCCGGCTCCGTGCCGGGCCGCCGTAAGCCGCGCTTGGGTAAGAAAGATATCCGCATGAGTTCCCAGGCAGAGGCGCAGGCTGGTGCTGAGGAGGCAGACTACGAGCTGGTCGAGGCCGAAGGAGTCAGCGAGGATTCTCAATCCGGCCGTGTTGAGACCGCTGCGACTGATGCTGCCGCGCAGCCAGATGTCGCCGACACGATTGACGGCGAAGTTGTTGAGGCTGAAGATGCGGAAGAGGATTTCGAGCTAGCAGCGGAACCTGAGCATGATGCCGAAAAAGAGCACGACCTCGATAATGACATCGAGAGCGTTGAATCGAACGCTGCCGAGGTTTTCACGGTTCCAGCCAACGCTAGTGTCGCAGAGGATGCCTACGGCTTGGATGACTCCTATACCTCTCCGGTCGATTTGATGTACCCGGGAGCTATTGACTCTCTGGGCCAGACGCCGGAGGACTCTAACGCCGAGGAAACAGACGGCGCTGATGATGCTCCGGAGCCGGAAGAGACCACAGCGGTTGACGGCGAGCGCATTGATGTCGCAGAAACGAACTCTGCGGACGCTGAAACCAATGGCAGCGATACCGAGCTCTCCGCGGAAGAGCTTGCCTTTGCGCAGCGCCGTCTTGGCCGCGGCGGCTGGGATCCTGTGAAGGAGAAGGAGGCTTCGGCCACGCGGTACCAGCGCCGCCAGCGCACGCTCATTGGCCTAGCCGTGGCAGTGGTCGCAACGGTTTGCCTGGGCATCGTCGTGGGCGGTTGGACGTGGTGGTTGGCGGGCATCGCTGGTGTTGCGACCGCGGTCTACCTGGTGGCGCTGCGCGCCCAAGTACGCCGCGAGCAGGAGCTACTTCGTCGTCGCGTCTACCACCTGCGCCGTGCGCGCCTGGGTGTGCGCAACGCGGAGAATCCTGCTGAGTCGCTGCCACCGAACCTGCGCCGCCCGGGCGCCCTCATCTTGGAAATCGATGATGAAAGCCCGGACTTTGATTACCTTCCGGTGTACTCGGAGGATGATTCCGACGGTGGTTTCGACGGCCCCCATCCTTCCCCGCGCCAGCGGCGTGATGATCTCGCGGCACGGCGAGTCGGTTAAGTGGCACGCGAGTGTGTCTTGTGCCTAAGCGCGCTGAGCGCTAGGCCGACCACACTCCCGAGCTCCCGCGGCGATGTGAGCCCAGAAGGTGGGCATCCACCATCCCGATGGCCGTCATGAGGGAAAAGCAGGTCACTGGGCCGACGAACTTGAACCCGGCCTTCTTCAAAGCCTTGGACATGTCCAAGGCTTCTTTTGTGTATTTCGGGATATCTTCTTCGCTTTCCGGCGCGATGGTTTCTTCAGGCAAGAAGCTCCATATGAATTCGTCCAACCCGCCCTGCTCGCGCAAGGCCACCGTGGCTCGCGCGTTAGCGAGCACCGCGTTGATTTTGAGACGGTTGCGAATAATTCCTGGATTGTTCATCAAACGCTCGACTTCCTCCTCACCAAAGCTGGCCAGAAGGTCCGCATCAAACCCCACGAAAGCAGCGCGGAAAGCATCACGCTTGCGCAGTACTAGCTCCCAGCTCAGCCCTGCCTGGAAGCCTTCCAGACAGAGGCGTTCCAGCAGCGCGGATTCTTCGTGGACAGGCATGCCCCATTCAGTGTCGTAATACTCCTTGAGCAGTGGGGAAGTCATTGCCCACGCGGGGCGGCCAAGCCCTGCCGCGTCATAAACAAGTCTCGTATCATTTGCCATTTGTGTACTAGTCATGCCTTTTTAGACTGTAATACTTACTCATTGGTTCCCCGCTTCGTGCTCCAGCAGTAGCCGCTTTGCGGCAACGCCCCCGCGGTAAGACCCCAAGCCGCCGCTTGCTGGTACGACGCGGTGGCAGGGCACCACGATAGGCAGAGGGTTGCTGGCGCAGGCGCTGCCTGCGGCGCGGGCAGCTTGGGCGCTCCCAGCCGCGGAGGCAAGGCGTGAATAGGTCCAGCGCTCACCGAAGGGAATATCACGAAGCGCGCGTTGTGCTCGGGCGCGGAAGGTGTCAGGAGATGCAGGGACGTCGAGTAGCAGCTCGAAGTCTCGCCGCGTGCCGGCGAAGTATTCGGTGATCTGTTGGGTGGCCGCGACGAGAACCTTAACGCTCGACCAGGCGCTATCTGAGCGATCGGTGAGGCGCCGCTGGCCGTTGAGATTTGGGGCCTCGTCAGGGAAATACACCTGCGATAAGCCTCGCGCGGACCCTACGAGGGTGAGGCGGCCGAGGGGAGTGTCCAGTGAAGTCCACAAGTGCATGCTGGGAGGGAGTCCTTTCGGAGAGAGGTGGCCATCCAGGGTAGTCTATGAACCATGAATAGACCCGCCGTACGCGATGCCGCGCTCCTGATCTTCCGCGCGGTACTGGGAGTCATCTTCGTGGCGCACGGTGTAGACAAGATGTTTTTTAGCGGAATGGATGAAATAACCGGGCAGTTTTCCGCACTTGGTGTCCCGCAGCCGCATACTTCCGCGTACTTGGCTGCCTTCGCAGAAATGCTGGGAGGCGTGGCGCTGGTCGTAGGCCTGCTCACCACCTTTGTGGCGGGGGCTTTGGCTCTCCTCATGGCCTGTGCTTTGTATTTTGTGCACATGGGCAATGGCCTTTTTGCAGCCCATGGTGGCGTCGAGTATCCGCTGGTTCTCATCGTGTCGCTGCTCATGATTGTCGTTTTTGGCTCTGGCCGGGCCAGCGTGGATGGGGTGCTGAGCCGTGCTGACGCATGAGCAGGTGCAGGCGGCCATTTCCGCACAGCTGGACGGGGAAGCCCCGCAGCTCTCACCGGATGTTATTGAAGCGCACGTATCGGGATGCCCCGAGTGCGCGGCTTTCCGGGATAAGGCGGCAGCCCTAACACATTCCTTGAGCCTCGTGGAACCGGCAGGCGTTCCGCCGCACGATTTGTCTGAGGTGATCCTCGCCGGCGTGGAGCCGGAATGGCAGCGCGCTTCCAGCACGCGGCAGGCGTCGCTGACGTTGGCGCGAGTATCCCTCGGAGTGTTGTCCCTGGCGTTTTTGGTGTGGGCGGTCGTGGTCGTTGTTAGTGCCTCAGGTTTGACCACCTTATCGAGCGAAGGAACCCTCGCGGAAGGGGCTGACCCAGGGCGCGCGCACCTGCTGATGGAGGCTGCGGCGCTGCGTTTCGGCCTTGCAAGTGGCTTGGCTTTTGCGGCATGGCGCCCCGCTTCGGCACCTGGATTGTTGCCGGTAGCGTGCACGATGTTCGCATTCCTGTGCGGTTTTACCATGCGCGATTTTGCCCTGGGCAGCGTCGCCGCGGGGCAGGTTTATATCCTCATCGGCACGGGCTTGGCCACCGCCAGCTTGGGCTGGGCCTGGGCGGCGGACCGGGGATTCCTGCTGCGGGATATTTACCGGACGTTGTCCGCTAGCCCGCGTTAGGACCAGGATGGCAGCCACATCATGGAGCTGTACCACGAATCCGGTATGAGGTATCCATAAAGAATCGGGGAGAAGTAGGCGAACATCGCCACCACGAGCGCGGCGTAACACACCGTGAGGAAGGTACCCAAGGGCATCGCGGTACCAAAGAGTCCTGTGAGCCAGCGCCACTGCACAACACGGCCGCGCCCAATCATTTGTCCCAAGGCCAGAGATATCAGCACGATGACAAATGGGATGAACGCCGTGGCGTAAAAGAAATACATTTGACGGTCGAAAACGGCCAGCCAGGGCAGGAATCCCGCCGCGGCACCCACGAGCGGGATGAGGAAGGCGCGGTTGCGGCGAACGAGCAGGGACCACAGGCCCCACAGCACAGCTGGGATGACCAGCCACCAGATGGCGGGAGTGCCAAAGAGATACAGCATCTTGCGGCAGGAGTTGCCGTCCCCGCAGGAGATGTCCGTGGCGGAGTAGTAGAGGATAGGGCGTGCAGCCACCAACCAAGCCCACGGCTTGGAATCCCAGGGGTGGCTGTGCCCACCGGAGGTTGTCAAAGAGGCATGAAACTCCAACACGGAAGAGTGGTAGTAAAACCAGCCGGCGAGTGGCTCGGGGAGATGGAGCAACCAAGAGCCCTCTTCAATAGTGCCGTCTACTTTGGCGTGGCGGTAAACAGCGGTTTCATCAGCGAACCACGCACGCCAAGACCAGGTGTACAGTGCCACAGGAACCGCGACGATCGAGGCGAGGGCCGCTGGCGTATCGCGTACCAGCGTGCCCACGATGTAGCGGCGCACGCCGTAGAGGCGGCGCAGCGCGAGGTCCGAGAAAACGCTCATCAGACCGAAGAACATGATGTAGTACAGGCCGGACCACTTGACCGACAACGTCAGCCCCAGGAAAACGCCGGCCGTAAAACGCCACCACCGGAACCCAAAACGGGGCCCGAAGTCGGAGTCACCCATGGTCCCCGACACGAAGGCGGCGTGGAGGCGCTCACGCATCTGCTGGTGATCCCGCGCCAAAGCCCACGCGGCGGCAACCACAAAGAAGACTTGGAAGATGTCGAGCATTCCGAATTTGGAGGCTACGAGCAGTACGCCATCGCACACGGCGAGCAGGCCAGCCAGGAATCCCACCTGCCACGAACCAGACAAGCGGCGAGCCAGCGCCATGGTGAGCATTACTGTGCCCACTCCGAAAAGCGCGGCCATGGCCCGCCATCCCAGTGGGGTATAGCCGAAAAGCGCTTCTGATATCGCGATGATCTGCTTGGCCAGCGGCGGATGCACAACCAAGCCGTAGCCCGGGTTAGATTCAATACCGCCGAGGAAGAGGTTGTGCCAGCTGGTGACCATGTCCCAGGCCTGCGGAACGTAGTGCTTTTCGTCGAAGACGGGTGTGCCTTCAGAAACCGGAGCAGCCAGACCAATGAATCGTGTGAGAAAAGCCAAGACACCAATGATCGCAGTGCTGATCGAGTCGGCCCGGGTCCAGGTGTAGGGCCGAGGGGCAGGCGGTGCCGGCCGGGTATGGGCGCCACGCGTGGCGGAGGGGCGCGTGCGCTTGCGGCGGCCAGATCGATCTGTAGGGGTTGCGGTACTCACCCGGAAGAGTCTAGCTTGCATGTGCAATGCTGGGGAGTATGAGTCTTCAGCTTGAACCCCTGCCCCGCGGTGTCATCCTCGCCGCCACCCCGCTGGGAAATCCCGGTGATGCTTCCGCCCGTCTCATGCACGCTTTGGGCCACGCAGATGTGATTGCCGCGGAGGATACTCGCCGTGTCCGCAACTTGGCCCAGGCGTTAGGAGTAGAAATCCGCGGCAAGGTGGTCTCCAACTTCGACCACAACGAGGAGGAGCGCTCACGCACGTTGGTCGCCGCTGCCCAGACGGGAACCGTACTTGTCGTGTCGGATGCCGGCATGCCGGTAGTTTCTGATCCGGGGCACTCCATCGTGACCGCCGCCGTGGAGGCGGGCGTGCCCGTGACGTGTTTCCCCGGGCCCTCTGCGGTGCCGACTGCCCTCGCCCTGTCGGGCTTAGGGGTAGGCCACTTTCTCTTCGATGCTTTCCCGCCGCGCAAGCCCGGCCCGCGTAAGGCGTGGCTCGAGTCCTTGGTGGGGGAGCAGCGCGCTATTGCTTTCTTCGAGTCCCCACACCGTTTGGCGCAGACGCTTGGCGACGCCTCAGAGATCCTCGGCGCCGACCGTCGCGCTGCAGTGTGCCGCGAGCTGACGAAGACATATGAGGAGATTAAGCGTGGTTGCTTGGGCGAGCTTGCCGAATGGGCGCAAGAGAATGCGCGGGGTGAGATCACCGTAGTGATCGAGGGCGGTGATGCCGCACCCGTGTCGTTGGAGACCCTCGTGGAGCAGGTTCGCGCAGAGGTTGAACGCGGCGTGCGGGCCAAGGATGCCTGCAAGCAAGCCGCCGCGGGAACGGCGTGGTCCAATCGTGAGCTTTATGATGCCTACCTTGCGGCCCGTGGCTGAGCTGCACGAATAAGAACAAGTGATGGCCGTCTCTTTCGCGGGAATCGTTATGGCATCGTTATGTCGCCCGGCGTGGCCGCGGCATGCGTGGTAGGGGTGTCATATCTCCGAAATGCCTTCGAACAAGCTGGCAAGCTGCACAGTTGCGGTACAGAACCGGCAGTTGCAGTGGAATAACGGTCGCGTAAAGAAGCTCGTGACAGATGCTTGAGGAACGCTATATGCCCGAAATGCATGTGGCGAATAGTCTTTTTGTTTCTGATTTAGTTTGACTAGTTGATGAGACAGCACCAAGGTCGGTAGTTATGACAGACTCGACCAATTCAGACAATGTGAAGGACACGGGGGTGTCTTCGGCTGCCTCCCAAGAACAGAGCTCGCCGGCGGCGGTGGAGGAATACCGCACTGTCGACGAGCGCCTCGAGGCATCCTCAGCCACGAGCCAGCTCCAGGATATGCTCACCAACAAGGCGTTCGATCCTGCGGCTGCAGCTACCCCAGTAGAAGAACAAGAAGAAACCGACGAGTTTGGGCCCGGCGGTATCGATTCACCGATTGACTGGACCATTGTGGGGTTCGCCGGTCTGCTCATCGCTGCCATCGTGGCATGGGGCTTGGCAGCGCCGGAGAGCTTTGCTTCCTTCTCTGGTAACGCGCTGAGCTTTGTTGTGAATAACTTTGGATGGGCCTATGTGCTCTTCGGGACCATCTTCGTTATTTTTGTTATTTGCATTGCTGCTTCTAAGTTCGGCACCATTCGCTTGGGCAAGATCAACGAAGAGCCGGAATTCTCCACGGTCTCTTGGATTGCGATGATGTTCGCGGCCGGCATGGGCATCGGCTTGATGTTCTACGGCGCATCCGAGCCACTTAATTACTTTAAGAACGGTGTCCCAGGCCATAGCGAGCACGAGGTAGGAACTTCGATGGCCACGGCCATGTTCCACTGGACCCTGCACCCGTGGGCTGTATATGCCATCGTGGGTCTCGCCATTGCCTATTCCACCTTCCGTATCGGCCGTAAGCAGCTGTTAAGTCAAGCCTTCGTGCCACTGATCGGTCAGCGCGCGGCCGATGGCTTCGTTGGCAAGATCATTGATATCTTGGCCATCTTTGCCACAGTCTTCGGTACCGCATGTTCACTGGGACTGGGCGCTATGCAGATTCAGGCCGGGTTGGAAGCCTCCGGAATCATTGAGAACCCGACTCAGAAGGTCGTCATCGGCATCGTTCTCGTTTTGACCTTGGCCTTCCTTCTATCTGCCATGTCCGGCGTGGGTAAGGGCATTCAGTACCTGTCCAACACCAACATGGTTCTGGCGGCTCTGCTGGCCATTTTCGTGTTCATTTTTGGCCCCACGGTGTCGATCCTGAACCAGATTCCGGGTTCCATTGGTAACTATCTGGCGAACTTCACTGAGATGATCGCTCGTACCGCCGAGTCTGACAACGGAACTGCTGGTGAGTGGCTGTCGACGTGGACCATCTTCTACTGGGCTTGGTGGGTTTCCTGGTCGCCGTTCGTGGGTATGTTCCTCGCCCGCATTTCCCGTGGTCGTTCCGTCCGCGAGTTCTGCGTTGGCGTGCTTCTCGTCCCGGCTGGTGTCTCCACTGTGTGGTTTGCCATCTTCGGTGGTACCGCTATTCACATGGAGCAGAAGGGCAACTCTATCTCCGGTGAATCTGCCGAGCAGGAGCTGTTCAACCTTTTGCAGAACCTGCCTGGTGGTTTCATTGCAGGCATCGTTGCCGCTCTGCTGCTGGCTACGTTCTTTATTACGTCGGCCGACTCGGCGTCGACAGTCATGGGCTCGATGTCCCAGTCCGGTGCAACCACCGCTAAGCCGTGGCTATCCGCAGCGTGGGGTGTGCTCACTGCAGCCGTCGGCCTGACCCTGCTGCTGTCGAGCGAGGATTCCCTATCGAACCTGCAGAACGTCACCATCGTGGCAGCACTGCCATTCCTCTTTATCCTCGTTGGACTCATGTTCGCTATTTTCAAGGACTTGAGTAACGACGTGATTTACCGCGAGTACCGCGAGTCCCAGGCCTTCCAGCGCAAGCTGGCGCGTGAGCGTCGCCTGCACCGCGAGTTCCAGCGCGAACAGGCCTTCAAGGCCCGCCGCCGCCAGCACAGCAACAAGAGCTAGTTCTGGCGCGAGCATTTCTCTGATACACCCCCTCACTGCATTGCCGGTGAGGGGGTGTTCGATAGAGTAGAGGCCATGACTGAGACAGTTGTCGTTAATGTTGCTTGGCCCTATGCCAACGGACCCCGCCACATCGGACACGTGGCGGGTTTCGGCGTTCCTTCCGACGTGTTCGCCCGCTTCCAGCGAATGCGTGGCAACGACGTCCTCATGGTTTCCGGTACCGACGAGCACGGCACCCCGCTGCTCGTGCAAGCGGATAAGGAAGGCGTGACGGTTCGTGAACTGGCGGATCGCTACAACCGTCAGATTGTCACTGATCTGGCTGGGCTCGGCCTGTCTTATGATCTCTTTACCCGCACCACCACCCGCAACCACTACGCCGTGGTGCAGGAGCTGTTCAAGGGGCTGTACGAGAACGGCTACATGCTTAAGGAGACCACCCAAGGCGCTATTTCGCCGTCCACGGGCCGTACCTTGCCCGACCGTTATATCGAGGGCACCTGCCCGCTGTGTGGCGCCGAAGGCGCGCGCGGTGACCAGTGCGATAACTGCGGCAACCAGCTCGATCCGGTAGATCTCATCAACCCGGTGTCCAAGATCAACGGTGAAACCCCAGAGTTCATCGATACCGAGCATTTCCTGCTGGACCTGCCTGCGGTCAAGGACGTCCTCGAAGAGTGGCTGAAGACCCGTGAGGATTGGCGCCCGAACGTCCTCAAGTTCTCCCTTAACCTGCTGGAGGATATGCGCCCGCGCACCATGACCCGCGATATCGACTGGGGTATTCCCATCCCGGTGGAAGGCTGGGAGGACAACGGCGCGAAGAAGCTCTATGTGTGGTTCGACGCGGTGATTGGTTACCTGTCTTCTTCCATCGAGTGGGCCCACCGTACCGGTAACCCGGAGGCCTGGAAGGACTACTGGCAGAACCCGCAGGCGCGTCACTACTACTTCCAGGGCAAGGACAACATCACCTTCCACTCCCAAATCTGGCCAGCGGAACTCTTGGGTTACGCGGGCAAGGGCTCCAAGGGCGGTGAGCTGCACACCTATGGTGAGCTCAACCTGCCGACGGAGATTGTGTCTTCGGAATACCTGACCATGTCTGGTTCTAAGTTCTCCTCCTCCAAGGGCGTCGTTATCTACGTCAAGGACTTCCTGGAGGAGTTCGGCCCGGATGCGCTGCGCTACTTCATTGCCGTGGCTGGCCCGGAAAACAACGACACCGACTTCACCTGGGATGAGTTCGTGCGCCGCATCAACAACGAGCTTGCGAACGGCTGGGGCAACCTGGTCAACCGCACGGTGTCGATGGCCCACAAGAACTTCGGCGAGGTCCCGGCTCCTGCGGCGCTGGAGCCGGCAGACAAGGACATACTGGCGCTGGCGGAGGAGACCTTCACCACCGCCGCGGAATTCCTCGAGCAGTCCAAGTTCAAGCAGGCCATGACCGCCATCATGCACGTCGTCGGCGAGGCCAATGCCTACGTTGCTGCGATGGAGCCGTGGAAGCTGGCCAAGGATGAGACTCAGCGGGAGCGTCTGGCCACCGTGTTGTGGACCGCACTGCAGGTGGTCTCCGACTGCAACGTGATGCTGACTCCGTTCCTACCCTTCACCGCACAGAAAGTGCACGAGACCCTGGGGCGTGAGGGCGTCTGGGCCGCACAGCCGCGCATTGAGGACGTGGTCGATGATATGCCGGTCGAGCTCGTTGGCGTAGACCTCCCGCCGGAGAACCATCCCTACCCGATCATCACCGGTGACTACTCGGCGCAGCAGGCTGCGTGGAAGCGTGTCGACATTACTCCGGGTACTGCGCTGCAGAAGCCGAAGCCGTTGGTGGCTAAGCTCGATCCGGAGCTCGGTGAGACCGGCCCAGAGTGGGCCCCGGTTCAGAAGTAAAGGCGTGGGCTCGGCGTTTCGGCGCTCCCTGGCGCCCGTCCTACTCTTTGTCGTTGTCTGTCTGACCGCGCTAAACCTGCGTTCGGGCATTGCCTCCGTGGCACCGGTGCTGGGGCAGATCCAGGACTTCTTCGGGATTAGCTCCGGCCAGGCGGGTTTGCTTACCGCACTTCCGGGGCTGTGCTTCGCGGCCATGGGTTTGGCAGCGGTTCCCCTCGCGCGCCGCGTGGGGCTAAGCCGTACCTTGGCCGGCGGCACGCTGGCCTTGGTCGTGGGGCTTGGCCTGCGTCCATGGGTAAGTAGCTTTTCGCTTTTCGTAGCGCTTACCCTATGCGTTGTTGCCGGCATCGCGCTGGCAAATGTGCTGCTTCCCGCATGGATCAAGCAGCATGGGTCGGGCCGCACGCTGGTGGCGCTGATGACCACCTACACGACGATGTTGGGCGTTTCCAGCGCCTTCGGCCCGCTGTCCGCGGTGACACAAAAATCGTGGCAAGGTGCGTTGTGGATCTGGTGTCTTCCCGCCATTGCCCAGTTAGTGGCTTGGATAGTGGTCCTTCCGCAGGCTGGAAGGGACGTCGCCCACGGAACGGTTGATGGCGCGGGCGCGCAACGTCCCATGTTCACCTCGCCCACAGCGGTGGCCATGCTCTTTTTCTTTGGATTGCAGTCCACCATGGCCTATGTCCAGATGGGCTGGCTACCGCGCATGCTGGTGGAAAAAGGCGTGGGTGAGAACACCGCCAGTGTGGCACTTGCCGTCATCGGTGTCTTCAACATTGCCGGCGGCGTTGTCATGCCGTGGCTCATTTCTCGCTTGGACCGCCTCACACCCGTACCTATTGTGCTGGCGCTATGCACATGCGCTGGGTGGGGTGGGGTTCTCGTGGCTGCGGACGCCGCCCCGCTGGCCTGGGCCAGCCTCATGGGGATCGGCGGCATGTGTTTCCCGCTGGCGCTGGCGCTGCTCACCGCCCGCACGCGGAGCGCGCTGACGACCGCGCGGTTGTCCGGCTTCGTTCAGCCGGGCGGCTACATCCTAGCGGGCCTGGTACCGCTGTCCGTGGGAGTGGTGCGCGGGGCCACCGGCGATTGGACCGCTGTGCTTATTGGACTCATGGTGCTCAGCTTGTGCATGCTAGTCGCGGGCCTGCGTGCGACGACGCATGTCTACATCGACGACGAGCTCGCCGCCTAGCCGGTTCTCGACAGTTGGGGTAGCTTTTGTGTTACAACGTTAGATAGAGTTAACGTCTCGCGTTATTGACGTGTTGCGTTATAGGGGGGTATGGTGCGTTTATGATTCAGTCGTTCGCGGATAGGGCCACTGAGCGTCTATGGAATCGAGAGAGGGTGCTCTCGATTGATTCACGTATTCACTCGGTAGCTCTTCGCAAGCTGAGGCAATTGGGCTACGTTCAGAGGCTCGATGAGCTTCGGATTCCTCCAGGAAATAGGCTCGAAGCTTTGAAGGGCGATCGGCGGGGTCAATATAGTATTCGTATCAATGACCAATGGCGGATCTGCTTCCGGTGGACCGCTTTAGGGCCAGAGGAGGTTGAGATCGTTGACTACCACTAACAAGCTCCCCCCGGTGCACCCAGGTGAAATCCTTATGGAGGACTTTCTCAAGGGCATGGGGATTACCCAACACAAACTCGCTGTTTCGATAGGGGTCCCGCCTCGACGTATTAACGAAATCGTCCACGGAAAGCGGGCTATTACCGCCGATACGGCTCTTCGCCTTGCCAAGTACTTTGGAATGTCCCCACAATTTTGGCTCGGGCTGCAGACTCACTACGACTTGGATGTCGCAGAAGACAAAATTCTTGCTGAGTTGGACGATATTGTGCCGCTTCAGGCAGCGTCGGCTTAACACGTTTGCCGTCTGTGACCGCGTAGCGCAGGATAAGTTGTTTAAGCCGAAGTCGCCGTTGTTGCCAAAGTTTCCCGCTTTGCCTCAAGATCTGGCCAGATCTTTGGCAACAATGGCAGTGCCGTCACTGAGGCGGGGCGTAAGACAGTGCCGTCGCTGGGGTGGGGCGTCAATCCTTTAGGGGCGGTCGAAGTCGTGCTGTAGGTGCACCAGACCGAGGCGGACACCATCCTTGGTGTGGATATTGGGCATGCGGCCGGTCTCCACGAAGCCAAACTTCTTATGCAGAGCAATGGAGGACTCGTTGGTGTCCACGATGTAGGTAATCATCGTCTCCACGTAGTCATTTTCCTTCGCGTGATCCATGAGCGTGTCCATGAGCTCGCTGCCCACGCCCTTGCCGCGCGCAGACTCCGCAATATAGATAGAGTCCTCCGCCGTGCCGTAGTAGATAGCCGGGGTGACAAACTGGAAGTAGGCGGCCCAGCCAACGATTTCGTCGTCGTCCACGGCCACATAGACGGGAAAACCTTCCTCCTCCATCTGCGCGAGCCACTTTTCGCGGTCCTCTACGGACTCCTGCCAGGTGACGAGGTTAGTGGCCGGCTTCGCAGCGGAGGCGGCATTGTAGATGGCGGAGATTGCGGGGGCGTCGGCAAGCTCTGCGGGACGAACGTGCATGATGTTCCTTAAACCATGAGTTGCAAGTGGGTGAGGTCTATCCAGCGCCCAGCTTTGCGGCTGACTTCTTTTAACGTTCCTACAGTGGCAAAGCCGAACTTCTCATGCAACTTGATAGCTCAGCGTTAGGGGCTGGCCTAAGTCGGTGACTACACTCGCAGCCATGTCTAAGAAGAAGCCACGCCCCACGCCCGTGCCCGCCGAAGGTATGAGCCAGCTTATCGACGCCCATACGCACCTCGCCTCCTGCCGCGACGCCGACGCTGACCTTGTTGCCCGCGCTCATGCTGCTGGAGTTGAGCGCATCGTCACCGTGGGTGATGGTTTGGCCGAGGCGGAGAAGGCTTTGGCCGCAGCACACGAGTTCGACAACGTGTATGCGGCCTGCGCGATTCACCCGACGAAGGCTCAAGAACTCGATGAGGCCGCCCGCGCGCGCCTGATCGAGATGGCAGCGGACCCACGCTGCGTGGCCATTGGGGAAACGGGGTTGGATACCTACTGGATTCACCACGAGCCGGAGCGCACCGCACCCCTTGAGGTCCAAGAGGAAGCGCTGCGCTGGCACGCCGAGTTGGCGGCGAAGGTGGGCAAGACACTGATGATCCACAATCGTGAGGCTGATGAAGATCTTATGCGCGTACTGGGGGAGTGCGCCCAGGCGCCGAAGGTGATGCTGCACTGTTTCTCTTCACCGTTGGAGGTAGCCAAAGAAGCCCTTGAGCGCGGTTATGTTCTTTCCTTCGCTGGCAATGTGACTTTCAAGCGCAACGAAGAAATGCGCCAGGCCGCAGCGCTTGCCCCAGCCGGCCAACTGCTCATTGAGACGGATGCGCCGTATATGACACCGGAGCCTTTCCGCGGTGCGCGCAACGAACCATCCTTGATCGGGCACACCTATCGCTGCGTGGCCGAAGCGCGCGGTCAAAAGGTGGAGGATTTGGCTGCCGAGGTGACTGATACCTTCGCGCAGGTCTTCGGAGTGTGACGATTCTCACCCAACGCAAAAGTGCTGCTCATAGGTGGCGTGCGTGCTTGTTGTGGCAAGTGTGTTGCTAGTGGTCCTGGCGTGTAAATACGTCTCGATCGTTGAGTTCTGTTACCGTATCGTTATTCAAAGTTAGTCCGGCCTTGATGTTGCCGGCCGGCGCGCCCAGAGTGCGCCATGACAGGTGCCAAAGGTAGGAAGCTGCCTTTCGTGCACACAGCATCGCAGAGACGAGTAAAGGTTTATGTCCCCGAAGAAGCAGATCAAGCGAATCAATAACTCCCGCTCCTTGCCGCTGCGCATGGCCACCGGCGGTGTGCTCGGCACCCTTGCCGTGGGTGGTGTTGTTGCCGTTGGTGCCCAGAAGGACATCACGCTCGACGTCAATGGTGAGACCACCGAGCTGGCTACCTTCGCTGGCGATGTCAACGCCGCTCTCGAAGCTGCGGGCGTCAACGTCGGGGGAGAAGACGTTGTTTATCCCGCGCTGTCAGAGCAGGTTTCCGACGGTGATTCGATCACCGTTCGTACCGCTAAGCCGGTTGCGGTGACCATCGATGGTGTTGAAAAGCAGCTTTCCTCCACTGAACTCACGGTCTCTGACCTATTGGGCGGCCTCGATGGTATCGCCCCGGGAGCTGCCATCACTTCCGGCTCCAAGACCGTGAAGGAGGATGAAACGGTGACTGAGGGCATGAACCTTGAGGTTACGTCCCCGAAGATCATCAAGATTTCTGACGGCGGTTCCGTCTCCTACGCCAGCGTTGCCGCTAAAACCGTGGAAGACGTGCTGGAAGCCCGTGGAATTTCCGTGGGCAAGGATGACCGAGTATCCCCAGCGTTGGATACCCCGGTTAAGGCCGGCACGGCCATCACTGTGGACCGCGTCGAGATTTCCGAGGAAGAAAAGACCGAAGACTTCGATGCCCCCGCCGACTTTGTCGACGATCCTGAGTTGGAAGAGGGAACCGAGGAAGTCCGCGAGGAAGGCACCCCTGGTTCCCGTACCGTGACCCGCAAGATTGTGAAGGTCAACGGTAAGGAAGAGTCCAACGAGATCATCAAGGAAGACGTCCGCAATGAGGCCGTCGCCGCCGTGATCGCGCGCGGCACCAAGCCCAAGTCCACCGCCCCGGCCGTTGCCGAGGGCTCCGTGTGGGATGCCCTGGCGCAGTGTGAAGCTACCGGCAACTGGTCCATCAACACCGGCAACGGTTTCTCCGGTGGTCTGCAGTTCACCCCGTCGACCTGGGCTGCTTTTGGCGGAACCGAGTACGCCCCGCAGGCATGGCAGGCCTCCCGCGAGCAGCAGATTGCTGTGGCCCAGAAGGTTCAGGCCGCACAGGGCTGGGGTGCATGGCCCGCCTGCACCTCGAAGCTTGGTCTGCGCTAAAGCTTCCGAGCCGCGCGTATTAGTCTGGATGACATGACACAACCCCACCTGCTAGGCCCGGTGGAAATCCGCGAGCTCGCCGCTGAGCTCGATGTGACGCCGACGAAGAAGCTGGGCCAGAACTTTCTCCATGACCCCAACACCATCCGGCGCATTGTTGCCGCTGCGGACCTGAGTTCGGAGGATCGCGTGGTGGAAGTCGGCCCTGGTCTGGGTTCGCTGACCTTGGGGCTGTTGGGAGAGGTGGAGCACGTCACGGCAGTCGAGATTGACCCGCGTCTGGCAGGCAAGCTCCCAGACACTGTGGCCGCGCGGGCGGGCGACTTTGCGGAGCGCCTCACCGTGGTGGAGAAGGATGCACTCACCGTTGAGGCGGGGGAGCTGGGGGAGCCGACCGCCTTGGTGGCCAACCTGCCCTATAACGTGGCGGTGCCGGTGCTGCTCCACCTGTTGGAGGTCTACCCATCGATTCGCCGTGTTCTGGTCATGGTGCAGCTGGAGGTAGCTGAACGCCTCGCCGCCGCGCCGGGCAGCAAGGTCTATGGCATACCTAGTGTGAAAGCATCTTTTTATGGCCCCGTCCGCCAAGCCGGCACGATTGGCAAGAACGTGTTTTGGCCGGCACCCAAGATCGAGTCAGGACTGGTGCGTATCGACTGCACCCGCCCTTTCGACGAGGAGCTGCGACCACGGCTCTTTGCGCTGATCGACGCCGCCTTTGCCCAACGCCGCAAAACGCTTCGCGCCGCCTTAGCGGGCTTTTATGGTTCCGCCGCGGCAGCAGAGGAAGCGTTACGCGCGGCGGAAATCGATCCGCGCCTGCGCGGTGAGAAGCTGGGCGTGGAGGACTTCGTTCGATTGGCGGAAGTCTCATGAGCAAGACGGTAAACGAGTCCCCGCAGCTTTGGCAGGCGCGCGCCCACGCCAAGGTCAACCTACACTTGGGCGTCGGTGAGGCCCGCGCGGATGGTTTCCACGAGCTAGCTACCGTCTTCCAGTCTCTCGACGTGCACGATCGCGTGAGCTACCGCTGGAGCGAGGGAAGCACCGTGGAAGTCACCGGCAACCATGCGAAGGGCGTTCCGGCAACGACCGAGAATCTGGCATGGCGCGCGGTGGAATTGGTGGCACAGAGCCTCATGCTGCCGGCTGCTGGAACGCTCACGATGGAAAAGAGTATCCCGGCCGCCGGCGGCATGGCTGGCGGTTCTGCCGATGCCGCCGCAGCCCTGCTTCTGGCTAATCAGGCGTTGGGTACCGAGTTTGGCCGCGAGCCGCTCAGTATGGAGAAGCTCTACGAGCTTGCCGCGGATCTGGGTTCCGACGTTCCTTTTACCCTCATGGGTGGCACGGCCTTGGGGCGCGGGCGCGGCGAGCTCTTGACGCCGATGCTCTCGCGTGGGCGTTATATCTGGGCAATCATCACCAATGTGGAGGGCTTGTCAACGCCCTCTGTCTTCCGCAAGCTGGACGAATTGCGCGCTGCCGGCCGCGGAAGCACACCGCACCTCGACACTGAAGCCGTGGGGCAAGCCCTCGTGGGCGGCAACCCTCGCGAGCTCGCCGCGGTGATGCACAACGACCTCCAACCGGCAGCCCTTTCGCTACGCCCAGACCTGCGCAAGATTCTTGATACTGGTGAGGCCGCCGGCGCCCTCAAAGGGATTGTCTCCGGCTCTGGGCCAACCTGTGCCTTCCTCTGTGAAGATGAGGAGACCGCGCAGGAAGTAGTGGCCCAGGTCTGCGCCGATAACCGCGGCACCAATGGCCTAGTAACCACGGGACCGGCGTCAGGCGCCACCCTGTTGTAGGGGCAGCGGCTGCGTTCTTCGTTCAGCCACGCTGAGACACTAAGATGAACTCTCGATATGGCGAACCTCATTAACCTTGAAAATGTAACCAAGTCCTTTGGTCTCAAGACCCTGCTGGACGGGGTCTCCCTCGGCGTGCAAACCGGTGATCGTATCGGCATCGTCGGCGTCAACGGCGGCGGCAAAACCACGCTGCTGGAGGTCCTCACCGGCATCGAATCCCCGGACTCGGGCCGTGTGTCCCACAATTCGGATTTGCGCATGGCGGTGGTAACCCAGCGCTTTGAGCTGGAGGAGTCCCTCACCATCGCCCAGGTCATCATCGAGCCGCTTGGGTTGGAGACATTCGAATGGGCGTCTAATGCCAAGGTGCGCGATGTCCTCGGTGGCCTCGGCATCGTTGACCTAGGGCTAGACACCCCTGTGGGCTCGCTCTCTGGTGGTGAGCGCCGCCGCGTCAACCTGGCCGCCGCACTTGTTCAAGACCTCGATATTGTGGTGCTCGATGAGCCGACCAACCACCTTGACGTCGAAGGCGTGCAATGGTTGGCCAGCCACTTACTTTCGCGCAAGCTGGCGGTCGTCGTCGTCACGCACGATCGCTGGTTCCTCGACACCGTCGCCACCACGACCTGGGAGGTGCACGATGGTGTCGTCGATGCTTACGAGGGTGGCTATAACGACTGGACCTTTGCCCGCGCCGAGCGTGCCCGCCAAGCTGATGCTATCGAGCAGCGCCGGCAGAACTTGGCGCGCAAAGAGCTGGCGTGGCTGCGCCGCGGGGCACCGGCCCGTACCTCGAAGCCGCGCTACCGCATTGAGGCGGCTGAGGCACTCATCGCGGATGTTCCTGCGCCGCGTGACAAGGTTGAGCTCATGGCCTTCTCTAAGCAGCGCCAGGGGCGCGTCGTCATTGAGCTTGAGGATGCCAAGGTCACAACCCCGGATGGCCGCACGCTGGTGGATCACCTCACCTGGCGGCTGGCGCCGGGCGAGCGCATCGGCCTCGTCGGTGTTAACGGTTCGGGCAAGACCACGCTGCTGCGCGCCCTTGCGGGTGAAGTAGGGCTCGCCGCCGGCAAGCGCATCGAGGGCAAGACCGTGCGGCTGGGCTGGCTTCGCCAAGAACTCGATGACTTGGATCCGCAGCGCCGGCTTCTCGACGCCGTCGAGGACGTCGCCACCTACGTCCACCTGGGAAAGAAGGAGCTCTCCGCCTCTCAGCTGGCTGAACGTCTGGGCTTTTCCGCCAAGCGCCAGCGCACGCCGGTCGGCGATCTTTCCGGTGGTGAGCGCCGCCGCCTGCAGCTGACCCGCGTGCTCATGGCAGAGCCGAATGTGCTGCTTCTCGACGAGCCCACGAACGATCTCGACATCGATACTCTTCAGGAGCTGGAGTCTCTTCTAGATTCGTGGCCCGGCACCCTGGTGGTGATTTCCCACGATCGTTACCTCATCGAGCGCATCGCCGATAACACGTATGCGCTGTTTGGGGATGGCAAGCTCACCAACCTGCCGGGAGGCATTGAGGAATACTTGCGTCGCCGCCAAGAAATGGAAGCTGCCACCGCCCGCGGCGTTCTCGACTTGGGGGAGAGCTCCAAGAACACCGACGAACAAAGCGCGGAAGCCGCCCCGACCAAGCGTTTGAGCTCTCAGGAAGAGCGCGAGCTGACCAAGAAAATGAATGCGCTGGAACGCAAGATGAGCAAGCTCGACGACAAGACCGCGAAGCTGAATGAAAAGATGGCACAAGCCGCGGAGAAGATGTCCTCTGGTGAGGGGGACAGTGGTGAGCTAGCGAAGCTCGACACCGAGCTCAAAGCCGTTGCCGCCGAGCGCGAAGAACTCGAGATGGAGTGGCTGGAGCTGGGGGAGAAGCTCGAAGGCTAGTGCTTGACGGTTTGGCCTAGCCCTACCCAAAGAACCCGGCGATAGCCAGCATGGCCGGCAGGGAGAGGAAGGTGGTGAGGAAGACCGTATCGCGCGCCACCGTTTCTCCCGATTGGTAGGTCGCGGCATAGTTGTAGACGTTCTGCGCGGTCGGAAGCGCGGCCAAGATGAGCGCTGCGTAAAGCTCGTTGCCGCTCAGCCCCAAGGCTAGGCCTGCCGCTAAGGCGATGGCTGGCATGGCAATGAGCTTAAGAACCGTGGCGGTAATCGTCGGCAGGCGGTCGTTGGTCAGCAACCCTTTACCTGTAAGGGAGGCTCCGAAACTCATGAGGATCATCGGAATGGAAGCACCACCGAGGATCTCGAGGGGTGCCATGATGACATCGGGGACCTGCCAGCCAGCTGCAGAAACGATGAAGCCGGCGATGGCCGCGATGACGACAGGTGCCGTAAGTCCGGAAACCACGGAGCTGGCGATCGAACGCAGGCTTGTCCCCTGAGCGTTGAGGCCGGCGATGATGAAGGGGGAGAGTACCGCCATCTGGAGTACGAGTGCTGGCACCACAAAGGTGGCATCACCGATGACATAGGTCGCGATGGGCAGTCCAATGTTGACGGAGTTGTAATAGCTTGCCGCTGCCGCACCGGCCATCGTTTCTGCTCCGCTTCGCCGGAAGAACAGTGCGCTGAGCAACCCATACAGTGCCATCGTGGTGACTGAAGCAATCGCAATGACAGCGACAACGGGAGAGGTGAAGGCAGAGGTATCTGAGGTGGCCACGCTGGAAAAAATCAGCGCCGGGGTGGCTGCCCAGAACGCTGTGCGGTTGAACTGCAGGCGCGCCTCGCCCTCGCCAATAACGCCTCGGTGAGCCAAGAAGAAGCCCACCCCGATAACCACAAAAATGATGGCGAAGCCGGTTAAGACGTCCAGCAACAGTGATCAACCTTTCGAATAATTGTGAAAGCTAGCCTTCGGTCATTCTTTCACGTCGTGGCGCTGACGCCGGCAGGGGATAACAAAGTGGTATCGAAAATCCCCTAGAGCCGAGCAGACCTTCACTGCGCTCGCAGTTGTATGGCACGGTAGAAGGCATGAATTCCTTCCGTCGTGTTTCCCGTCTGTCCGCTACTGCCGCCGTGGCAGCATCCCTTAGCGCCGCTTTGTCGGTCTCCGCGGCCCAGGCCGCCCCGGTCAACTTTTCCTCCGCACAGCCGCAGGAACTGAACCAGCTGTCCTCCCAGGCCGTTGAGCAGGTCAACTCTTTAGAGATCGAGCTGCCTGCGCAGGCTTATGACCTGGCCAAGCAGTACAACGTCGAGCTGCCAGGCTTCATTAAGAAGCCGACCCCGGCCGTGGCAAATGAGCTCGTTGGTGCAACCCACGCCCACCTGCTGAAGCAGGGCCACCACGAGGATGCCAACGCCAAGAACATTGCCCAGGAGTGGGCAAACCAGGCCGCGGCTGGCAAGGTCACCTTCCAAGACAATGTTGGCGATGGCCTGACCCACCTGGAAGAGGGCAGCGGCAACATCTACAAGCTCACTGAGTCGGAAGCGAAGGACCGCGTGAACTGGCTCAACCGCGACGTGCCCGTGACCAAGACCGATGGCACCGGTTTCGGCGTAGCCCAGGCCTTTGATGGCACCCACGTCTACGTAGCGGAGTACTTCTTCAACTAAGCCGCCGCGCGGTTTATGAAAGCCGCCCTAGCAGAAGGCCCTGCCGCCTCAGGCAGGGCCTTCTGCACGTTTTCGTGGAGAGCGTTACAGTGGGGCACATGATTTTGATCAACGTACAGTTCCACGTTAAGCCCGAGTACGCGGATACCTTCCTGGACGAGATTGACTGGTACACCAAAGCATGCCAGGCAGAGCCCGGCTGCATCGACTTCAAGTGGTTCCGCGATCCGGAAGACAAGCAGCGCTTCCTGCTGCTTGAGTCCTACAAGGATGGCACTGACGTCGACCACGTCAACACCGAGCACTTCAAGCGCTCCTGCGAGGAGTTCCCGAAGTACCTGGTGGAGACCCCGGACATCATCAATACTTCCATTCCAGGTAAGACGGAGTGGGATAAGATGGCTGAATTCTCGGTCTAAACCGCATGCTTAAACAAAAGCCGCCCAGCTGTGAAGCTGGGCGGCTTTTCGTGATTCTTAGGTCTTTGTCGCTTAGCTGGAGCACACTGTAGTGAGGTTCTTCTCCCCGTCTGCGTACTGTTCGAGGGCGGCGTACAGAGCATCCGCGTACAGGTGCGCGCCTTCGGGTAGCGGGTGTACACCGTCGTCGTAAAGCATGGCAGGATTCTCCTGCGCTACTCCGCACCAGTCTGCGATATAGACGTTGTCGTGCGTCGTTGCGGCCTCGATGATTTCGGCGCGCGCCGGCCCCATCCAATCGCGCTCACCGTAAGGCAACACGAGGACCAGTGTGCGCTCGGAGCCAACGATGTCGATGAGCTCGTCCATTTGGCCCTCAAACGTAGCTCCGTTGGTGCCCAAGCCCATAAATACGGTGGAGCGCAACTGCCCGGAATCCTTCAGCCCCTGAACCACGGGCAGGGCTGCCGAATAGTGGCGGGAGATAGCAGCGTCGATACTGATACCCGGGAAACGCTCACTAAGTGCTTCGGAAGCAGCAAGCATGACAGAATCACCGATCGCACTGATTTCGTTGCCAGTGGGTATCGCGCGCTTCTCCTTCGGCTTTGCAGTTTCCGAGGGCTGTGCCGGAGCGGAGCTAGCAGCCTGCTCGTTGGACTGCGCCATGCGCTCGAGCTCGCGCTCTAGTTCGCTCTTATCCTCCGAGGTCACCAGGGCATAGCCCACACCGAGCAGAGATAGCACGACGATGACGGGGACTGCAGGCCACAGGGCCTTGCCAAAGCCATCCTTAATCTCCTCCATGCTGGGGCGTGCCGACCAATAGGCATGCCACGTGGGGCGGAATCCGGCGCGGCGGAAGGGGTTTTCTACAAACTGGTAGGTCACCTCTGCCAGCAAGCAGCTCAGCGGAAGGCAAAGGAGACCCAGGAGCCACGAAGGGGCATCGGACAGCGCGTGGACAATCATGACTACCGGCCAGTGCCAGAGGTACAAAGAGAAGGAACGCTGTCCCAGCCAGCGCATCACGCGGGTGCGGAAGATCCAGGTGAGGGGGCCGGTTTCCCGCACCACTCCCCAAATCATCGCCGCGCCGAGCACACTGGTGAGGACCAAACCACCGCGGTAGGTGAATTCGCGGTCCGCGCCCATCCATACCAGTTGGGCAAGGTAAGCAACTAGTGCGAGAGTTCCAACGGCACCGGCAAGAGTGCCCTTGTTTGCTGCCGGCCAAGAGTCGGCGTCGACGTCCTTGTCGGTGGAGGTCAAAAGCAGGGACAACATTGCGCCAATGAGGAGACCGAAGGCATGGGTATCGGTTCCGTAGTACACACGGGTGGGATCCTCGCCCGGGGTGAAGATGAGCGCCATCGCGACGGCCGAAGCAATCGTGAGGATCAGCGATACCGCGATGGGCAGACGCTTGGGCTTGCGGCGGGAAATGGCAAAGATGCCAAACATCAGCAGGGGCCAAATCAGATAGAACTGTTCCTCGACGGCCAAGGACCAATAGTGCGCGAAGACCTGCACTTCATTTGGCGCAAAGTAGGTTTGGCTGGTGGCGATTTGGGTCCAGTTGTTGACAAAGAAAAAGGTGCCCAAGAATTGCTGGCGGATGCCTACTGCTAGGTCGCCGCCGATGAGGGCCACAATCGCAGTACATATCGAGAGGACCACGAGGGCGGCGGGGAGAATGCGCCGGAAACGGCGGATCCAAAAATCCTTGAGGCTGATGCGCCCAGTCGCGTTGAATTCACGGACCAGCAGCGAGGTAATGAGGAAGCCGGAAAGGACAAAGAACATGTCCACGCCGAGGTAACCGCCGGGGAGGATATCCCCGAAGAAGTGATAGATCACTACGGCGAGCACCGCGAGACCACGCAGACCATCCAAGCCCGGTACTTGACGCAGCCGGGCGCGTCGACGGCGTGGTTTGGTTGCAGGTGAAGTTGTAGACGGGGCGGCTGTGCTGCGGGCGGATGCACTGGCAGCGGCAGGAGCCGTGGCGGGGGCCGTAGCCGCAGTGGCGGACGTCGCGCTTGCCGTTGCGGCGCCTACCGCTGCCGCGGTTGCAGTTGCCGGAGCCGCGGCAGCAGCAGTGGATTCTTTCGCTACTGGCCGCTTTGCTGAACGGCGCTTTTCTTGTTTTGTGCTCAGTACCCCGACGGACTGTGAGCGACGAGCCAGAGCCCGCGAAATCTCATTCTCGGGCCCGGCGGTTTCTTTTTTCTTTTTTCCCTTTCCCTTTCCCGGTTCTTTGGCCTGTTCAGGTGCCTCGGCCTTGATGGCCTCAGTGCGCTGGGCTTTTTGGCGCTCTTCGCCCTGTGCAGGATTCTTAGTAGGTTTGGGAGTCTTTTCTTTGTGTGCAGCCGGTGCCGGAGTCGAGGCCGGCTTCTGTGTTGTGGCAGCTGTAGGGGACTTTGCCGCAGCGGGCTGGGAACCTGGTGTGGCGGCCGGAGTCTTGCTGGCACGGCTGGTCTCCGAGACCTTGTTTCCCGGAACAGAAGTCTTGTTCTGCTGCTCAGAACCTGTTTTCTGCGGGGCAGGGCTCTGCGTGATCGGGCGGCGAGGGACGGTGCGTCGTGGGCCGCGGCGGCCAGTCGAGACTACGTCAGCCTCCTCGCGGGCTTTGACGAGTTTGGCCTTCTTCACCGCCGCAGCTTTGGGAAGGGCGCTCGGCGACAAGTCCAGGGTGAAGTCTTCCGCTGGCCGTGGGCGCACGCGGCCAGGCCGCGCGGCTGGGCGCTGAGTGCTGGGCCGCTGAGCTCTGGGCGTAGCGCTTTTATCCGAGGTGGTGGGCTTGGCGGGTGAGGTCGACTTTCCAGGCTTCGTGGTGTCAGTAGGTGCGGTGGATGGAGAAGCCGATGAGGGCTTGACAGCCGTAGTGGACTTAGTAGACGCGGCTGAGACTTTAGATGCAGTAGTCGACGTTGAAGAAGGCTTCTGTGAAGCGGAAGGGGAGTCCGGAGTGGAACTCGATGTGGATGATTCGCCTTTTGCCAAGCGTGACACCATCGACCGCAAAAACTTCTTCACTTCACACTCCGCAGGTAGACACCGTGGTTCGGATACTGAGGCTTAGTAACCCGAGTAATCCTACTCTGTGCGCGTGGCTAGTCGGTCAAGGAGTCAGGGGAGCGTGTTAGGTGCGCAAAAGCTGGCGAAGCACGGTGCTGACGCCGTTGTCAGTATTGGGAGGAGCAATGATGTCCGCTAGGTCTTTCAGCTGCGGATGTGCGTTCTCCATCGCGACGGCTGTCCCGGCAGCGCGCAGCATTTCGAGATCATTGAGGTAGTCACCGAAGGCCACGGTGGCGGTGATGGGTACGTTGGCGAGTTCAGCGAGCTTGACTAAGGCTGCACCTTTATCCACGCCGCGAGCCATGACATCGAGCCAGACTTTGCCCGATACCGCCACGTTGTCTTCCGGGACAGCGTGGACAATGGGTTTGTAGATGTGTGCCTCTGAACCGGATTCGCAGAAGATGGCGATCTTGATGATGTTGCTATCGGGGACGGCGTCTAGGTCATCGACCCACGTGACCGCCTTGTAGTACTTGGAGATCTCTGCGCGGGCTGCATCGGATGCATCCCGCCCGACATAGGCGGTTTTAGGTGAGCACAGCACCACGGTGTGCTCCACATCCATGGCTGCTGAGGCCTCGCGTGCTGAGTGCACGGTCGCTTCTGGGAGCGGGAATGTCGCAATGATGTCGCCACCACGCATGACTACTGAGCCATTTTCAGCGATGAAGGTTTCGCCTTGCGGGAACATCTGCTTGAGTGTTGCCAGTTGGCGCCCTGAGGCCGGAACTAGCTCGCATCCACGGTGCGCGGCAAGCTCCTGCAGCTCCGCGAAGTCCGCTGGTAGTTGGCCGTGGGCATCGAGGAGCGTGCCGTCCATGTCAAGAGCAACAAGTTGTGGGAGCAAGAAAGTCACACCAATCTAAACGGGTTGGGCTAAAAGCAGAAACCATGTCCAAGGTAGCGCCAAAAATAGGTGGCTGAAACATTTGTGATATGGAACACTGGTGCGCATGACTATGACTGATCCAGTACTCGTTTCTGTCCGCAACCGTACCGGAGTCCTTGAACTCAATCGCCCGAAGGCTCTGAATTCTTTGAACCCGGAGATGATTGACATCATCCGCCGCTCCCTCGAAGCGTGGGCGCAGGATGACGAGATTGAGCAAGTCCTGATTCATTCCAACAGCCCCAAAGCTTTTTGCGCCGGTGGCGATGTGCGCCACGCACGGGAGGGAATCGCGGAAGGACAGTTGGAGGAAGTCGATGCCTTCTTCGCCAGCGAGTACCTCACTAACGGTGATATCGCCGAGTTCCCGAAGCCCTATATTGCCGTCATCGACGGGGTTGTGATGGGTGGTGGATTGGGTATCTCCATGCATGGTTCGCACCGCGTGGTAACTGAGAAGGCCTTCGCGTCGATGCCGGAGATGAATATCGGCTACGTCACGGACGTGGGAGTGGCCTATGCAGCGCAGCGCATGGTGGGCACACGCGGAGTAGCTTCGCCGGGCTTGGCAAAATTCTGGGGGCTCAGCGGCTACCGCATGTATGCTGCGGACATGCTGTGGACGGGTGTCGCAACCCACGTGGTTAAGGATGCCGCTGAGTTGATTGAGGCAGCTATCGAGCGGGGCATCGACGCCGCACTGGAGGATCTAGCTTTGCCAGCACCACAACAGCCGGCGCCGTTGGAGCAGGTAGCCAAAGACTTGGAGGAGACCTTCGCGCTGCCGACGTGGGAGGAGATTTCCGCGGAGCTCGACAAGCGCCCAACCATTGCCGGCGAAGTACGCCGCCTCATGGCCGCCGCCTGTCCAGCCGCCATCGTTGCGGCCAATGAGCTTTATGAGGCGGAGGCTGCTGTCGACGATATCCGCGAGGCCCTCCTACTGGAGCTCAAGCTGGGCATGCACATGTACCGCCGCCCCGATTTTTCCGAAGGCGTGCGCGCGGTGCTGGTGGACAAGACCCAGGATGCTGCGTTTAACCCAGCGACCACCGAGGAGGTTGACGCCGAAGAATTCCGCGCAGTGTTGAACTCCTAGTTAGGACTTATAGGCCACGTGCCTGCTGATAGGCGGCGCGCGCCCGGTGTTCATCCACTCCTTCAGGCACGGCAACGTTAAGGGTGGCCTGCGTGGCGGCCGGGGTCGGTGCGGGCAGATGGAAGGCAGGGGCATCGGTCAGCGCCAGCCCCTGGCGACCATCGGGCAGCTGCACAGGCAATAGGGTCCACAGTCCCAAGACCGGCATGGCTAACTGCGGCAGGCGCACCGAGCGCGCTTCGGGGATCGACACACGGGCGCGAATCAGCTCGGGGAGAGCATTGTCATAGCCGAAGCGGCGCAGGTTCGCCGCTGCTTGGGCGGACATGGAACTAGATAGCTCGTCCGCCCATGCCCAGGTGAACGTGTCCGTGGATGCGTCGAGAGTAGCAATGAGGTGGGCGGGAACCGTGAGCGAACCATAATCAGAGTTGACCACGGTGCGAGACGTGCCAGGGGCGAGGTCCGCAGACAGGTTGGGGAAGCGGGCCTCCAAGAAGAAATTATGCTCGGTGGCAAGAAAGTGGGCGTCAGCCAATACATCGCGTGCGCTAAGCCCGGCCTGGCCTGAGGGGTGGGGAAGGGCCGCGATCCGAGTGCCGTGGAAGCGCGCGAGGCCTTCTGCTGCCACCGGTGCCACGCCTAGATAGGAGGCGAGCTCAGAGGTAGCAAGGCGCTCGTCGACGCCCCCTTCGACATCCCCCGAGCGTTCGAGCCCGGCCAGGATGCTAACACGGGGATCCGGGGGGAGCTCCGTGAAATCGACGGCGACGAGTGCTTCGCCCTCACCCTGTGGGACGCGGAGAACGGGCCGGTCACCCACCAACCGCCGTGCTAAGCCGCGAAGCAGGGCGGAATCGGGCTGTGGTCCGTGGAACTGAGGTTGGGGCGCTTGTTCCGTCAAACCCGTGGCCCAGTGCAGCTGTCCATCCTGGATGGTGGCTAGACGCAGTCCATCGAAGTCATAGCTCCCTGAATCAGTACTAAAGCGCACCACCGCGCGCTGGTCTTGGTCTGGCTGCGCTGCTTGTCGGGCTTCGGGGGCTGGGGCAGCGGGCGTGAAGTTCACTTCGACGTCGCGCACGTCGCCCAAGCGGGACGTAAACGTGGCGTCGATGCCGGCTTGGATAAAAGCGCCTGCGGAGTACAGGTTCTGGGCGGAATCCATTAGTGCTCCTTGACTTCGATTTCTTCCCTGCGGAAGGGGTGTTCGATAGCCTCCTCGTAGGCGTGGAGGAGGGCTTGGGTGGATTCTACCCAGGAATACTTTTCAGCCTCGCGGCGGGCGGCAGCGCCCATCGTCTCCCGGCGGGCAGGGTCTTCGAGGAGTCCGACCGTGGCGCGGGCCCAGGCCTCATCATTGGCGTCGGGAGCGATGAGGTGCCCGGTCACGCCTTCTTCAATGACGAAGGGGATACCACCAGCATTCGTGCCGACGACCGGCACGCCCGAGGCGAAGGACTCGAGTGCTACCAGCCCCAAAGTCTCCGTGGCGGAGGGGAAGAGGAAGACATCCCCCACGGCGAATGCAGCGGCGAGCTCCTCGCCAGACAGGTAGCCGGTGAACACTGTGTGCACAGGATCGAAGCTAGCCTTGAGCTCCTCCAAAGCGGGACCATCGCCAACGATGGCCAGGCGGGCGTCGCTAAGCTGTGCCCGCACTAACTGCATCACGTGGTCGAGGCGCTCCAAGTCCTTCTCTTTGGACACTCGGCCGATATAGGTCACCAGCGGGGCATCCGGGTTACCACCGGCGAGGCGCTCGCGCATCTGTGCTGTGGCGCGATCGGAGTGATAGGTCTGCGTATCCACCGCCTTGGGCCACAACTGCACGTTGCGGATCCCCATCGTCCGAGCCTTATCCACCATGGGGCCAGAGGTGCACAGGTTCACCGCCGCCTGGTTGTGCAGGTACTTCAGAGCGGCCTCAGTCAGCGGGCGGGTCCATCCGATGCCCAGCGCATCGACGTATTCAGGCACGTTGGTGTGGAAGCTCGCCACCAGCGGCACGGCATCGCGCTGCGCGGCGAAGACGCCGAGGGCTGCAGTCCAAATGGGGTTGACCGCGTGGATGACATCGGGATCGAAATCTCGGATCTCCTTGAAGAATTTCCACGAAGGCAGGCCAAACTTGATCTCCGGGTAGACCCACAGCGACAGACTGGGGATGCGGGTGACCTCGAAGCCGGCATAGGAGTCAGGAGCCTTGCCCGTGGCAAAAATCCGGACCTCGTGGCCCATCGCGGCTAACTGGTCCAGCGTGCGCGTCAGGCGCGTGACCACGCCGTCGATCTTGGGCAGGAAGACCTCAGTAACGATTGCGATGCGCACGGTGGGACTTAAGCCTCCGTGGAAGGAACGCCGGCGTGCTGCTGGCGTGTCCATAGTGACTGCGCCGGAATCTTGGAGCGGTCCGCGCGGTCGGCGTACTTACGCGCAACCTCCTCGACCTCATGGAGCAACCCCTCCGACAAGGTGGTCGGCTTCAGCCCTAGTTCGAGGAAAGTGTCGTTGGTGACGTGGAGTTCATTCTCCGCGGATTCCTTGCGCGGGTTCGGCACATAAGCCACTTCCGCACCAGAAATCTTCGCCAGCAACTCTGCCAGGTCACGCACGCGGTGGGTTTCGGTCATCTGGTTGATGATCTTCACGCGCTCACCGCGTGCCGGCGGGTTCTGCAGCGCTAGCTCGATGCAGCGCACCATGTCACGGATGTGGATAAAAGCGCGGGTTTGTCCGCCGGTGCCGTGCACGGTCAGCGGATAACCAATACCGGCCTGAATGAGGAAGCGGTTGAGCACCGTTCCGTAGTCACCGTCATAATCAAAGCGGTTGATCAGGCGCTCATCCTTCTGGGTCTGCTCAGTGTGCGTGCCCCAGATGATGCCCTGGTGTAGGTCGGTGATGCGCAGCTCATCATTTTTGGCGTAGTAGGCAAACAGGTGCTGGTCCAGCACCTTCGTCATGTGGTAGACCGAGCCCGGATTGGAGGGGTAGAGGATTTGCTGCTTGACGACGCCATTCTCCCCCGCATCCACCTGTACATCCAGGTAGCCCTCCGGGATCTTCATGCCGGCGGTGCCGTAACCGTAGACACCCATGGTGCCCAAGTGGGCGACGTGGATATCTTGCTCAGACTCGACAATGGCGGCGAGCAAGTTGTGGGTGGCGTTGATGTTGTTATCCACCGTGTAGCGCTTGGTGCGCGAGTTCTTCATGGAATAGGGGGCGGCACGTTGCTCAGCAAAGTGCACCACAGCATCTGGGCGCTCGGTATTCAGGAAATCCAACAAGCCGTCGTAGTCCTGGGCCACGTCGAGGTTGCGGAAGCCGATGGTCTTGCCGGAGACCTCGGTCCACGCAGCCAGGCGCTCCTCAATGGAGGCGATGGGTGTTAAGGATTCCGCGCCCAACTCCTCATCGATGGCGCGCCGGGAGAGGTTATCCACGATGATGACATCGTGGCCTTGGTCGGAGAGATAGAGGGAAGCGGGCCAACCGCAGAAGCCGTCTCCGCCGAGAATCGCTACCTTCATTTGTTATCTCTCCACATCACTGTCGGGGGCATGAGTTAGGGCGCCGCCGACGATGGGGGAGAAACCCGTCGCGGCGGCAAGCACTTTTCAATACCTTACCGTTGACAGCCCTCACATGAGGGCCCTTAACGGTAAACAGTGAGTGAATGTTTCCTCAGGCTGTACCGCTAGGGTGAGGCTCGGTGCAGGAGCTGAAGGCTCGGAGTCCGTATTAGCTCCGACACGACGCCCTGTACACTGGCCCGCATGCTCGAAGCCGTGCTCAATGCCTTTGCCGATTCCGTCAATGCTCTACTGATCGGAATCCTGGTAGCTATCGGCATCATGCTTCCGCGGGGCAGCTACCGCAAGATCGCGGCCCTAGTCATCGTCGGTGATTGGTTCGGTGTGCTCACCGCAGCCGCCGTGGTGATGTTTGTGTTCGTCGGTATCCAGGACAAGGTGGCTGCCGCACTCGAATCACCACTGCTTGGCTGGGGACTGGTGGTCATCGGCCTGGGACTGGGCCTTCTGGCCTGGCGCTCCAAGGGCGAACCTAATGACATGGTGCAGAAACTCCTCGGCCCGCTGCGCACGCCTTCAGCCAAGACTGTCGCGGTGGGTTATGCCATGGGGGTTATCCAGTCCTTGACCTCCGTGCCCTTCTTCTATGGCCTGATGCACCTTGCGGCAGGGGACTTTAGCAACACCGTTAAATACGGCGGCCTTTTCTTCTATGCCACTTTCGCGCTCTCACTGCCTACGGTGTGCGGGCTTTTCATCGCTGTGGTCCGGGCGAAACCGCACTCCTGGGCCGGTCGCGCCTTCGCGTGGGCGCGGGAGAACTCCGCAACCGTTGCGCTGTGGAGTGGCTATGGCGTGGCTGCCTTCCTAGTGATCATGGGGCTTGTTTCCCTGCTCTAGGGCTTCAGCACTGAGAGCAATCGATGGGTGGCTTAGCTCGTGGCCTTAGCTTGCGGAGCAGAACTGCCCTAGTTGCCAAAGTTCAGGTCAGATCCCGCGGCGAGTTCAAGAGTTTTGGCAACAACGGCAGTGTGAAAGAGTCGTGGCGCTAGTCGTAGAGGACTTCGTCGAGAGGGAGGGCTTCGCCAAGCAGCGCCTGCTTCTGAGCAATCTCGACGTAGCGCGCGGCGTGCGGGATGAAGGCGGCGGATTCCTCAGGGCTCAACTCGCGGCGCACCTTGGCGGGCACCCCTGCGGCCAAGGCGCCGGCAGGAATGTCCTGGTTTTCGAGCACCACCGCGCCGGCGGCGATGAGAGAACCTGGGCCCACGGTGGAGCCGGAGAGTAAAGAAGACTTCATCCCAATCAGCGTGCCTGCGCCCACGTGCGTGCCATGGAGCATGGCCATGTGTCCTACGGTGACGTCATCCTCCAGCACACAAGGCTTACTGGCTTCAACGTGGATGACGCAGTTGTCCTGGATATTGACGCGCGCCCCAAGGTGGATGGAACCGACGTCCCCGCGCAGCACGCTTCCATAGAACACAGAAGAATCTGGCCTGATGGTGACGTCACCGATGATGGTGGCATTCGGGGCAATCCAGGCGCTCCGGTGGATGCGGGGAGTCCGGCCTTGGAAGGGGAGGATGAGCATGGTGGACTAGCTTTCTTCAGGGGTGGTTTCGATCGATACGGCGAGGGACTCGGAAATTTCATAATCGCCGGGCTCGGCGCTGATCCGGGACAGCGTCTCTCTTTCCGCAGACGACAACGGGATGGCCCAGCCCCGCTTGGGATCGTGGACAGGGCGCTGTGTCTTCGCAGTGGGGGAGAGGTGCACTGTGGATTGCGGTCCGCGCAACTGTGCGGGCTCGCCGGAATGGGCCACCTCACTGAGCACCTGCGCGCCGGCGGGGGAGGTAGCCAGGATGATGAGACCGCTCGCCGTGTGCACGGACAGGTGATCTAAAGAGACCTCGACGGCGTGGGGATCCGGGGAAGCCAAACGGACAGTGCTGGAGCCGCCGAGTTTGTCGATGACATCCTTAACCGCAGAAAACAAACCCATGGCGCGATCCTAGCGCGGGGGTACCATCGAGCACTGTGATTGACGCGAAAGATACAGCACTCGTCATTGAAGGCGGCGGCATGCGCAATTCCTATACCGCCGCGTGCATCGTCAAGCTTCTGCAGGAGGAGGTGGAATTCGGCTGGGTTGGAGGCGTTTCCGCGGGCTCCTCGCACACCGTGAACTTCCTCTCCCGCGATGTGAGTCGCTCGGAGGAATCCTTCGTAGACTTTGCCAAGAACCCCAGCTTCGGTGGCCTAGGTTCGCTGCTGCGCGGTAGCGGCTACTTCAACGCGGAGTTCATCTACGAGAAAGCCGCGGACCAAGACATGCCTTTTGACTGGGAAACATTTCAGGCCCACCCGTCACAGATGTGCATTTCCGCCGCCCGTGCCGATACCGGGGAGAGCGTGTACTGGGGGCGCGAAGACATAAAGACCCAAGACGACCTGATGGTGCGTGTTCGCGCCTCTTCAACGTTGCCGCTGATCATGCCGATGCGCGTCATCGATGGCGTGCCTTATGTCGACGGTGCGATGGGCGAGTCCGGTGGCATCCTCATCGAGCAAGCGGAGAAGGCCGGGTTCGAGAAGTTTCTTTTCCTCGGTTCGAAACCGCGTGGGTACGTGCGCCCGGAAGTGGGGCGGCCGGCGGCGCTGCGGCGGGTCTTCCGGAAGTACCCGGCTGTGGCGGAGGCGATGATTGCGCGCCCACCACGCTATAACGCCTCCAAGGAGCTACTCCTGGAACTGGAGAAAAAGGGGCGCGCTCAGCTTTTCTTTCCGGAGGATATGCAGGTGGCTTCGACCGAGCGCTCGGTGACTAAGCTGCGTGCGAACTATGAAGCCGGGCGCGCTCAGACCTATGCGGAGTGGCCGGCGTGGAAGGAATTCCTCGGCAGCTAACTGGCCAAGCTGAGGCGCCATTTTTAGATCTCCTTTCTGCTTCAGACGTGAGACGGAGCACCCTTAGCGCAGAAAAGCGTCTTTGAACGTGGTCTTTTGCTCTCGCTTTCCTACAATGGCCTTTCGTGTTGGCTCTATTTGATGGAAATATTTGGCTGAGCATATTCTTTGTTGCCTTGCTCGGCACGTTGTTTGGCATGATCCCCTTCGGCCCGCTGCGCTTCGGCGCAGCCGGTACTTTGTTTGTGGGCTTGGCCATCGGTGCCTTTATCGAACTCGACGGAACGATTTTAAGCAGCCTGCAAGAGATGGGGCTTGGCCTCTTTATCTATATGCAGGGCTTGTCTGCCGGCGAACGCTTCTTCAAGGGGTTCTCTGAGCAGCTGAAACACATGATCACTGCTGCCATCGCGGTGGTGGGGGCTGCTGCCGTAGCGCTTCTCGCGGGCGGATGGTTGGGCCTGTCACCCTTGCTCTCCGTGGGCGTATTCTCCGGTGCGACGACCTCGACGGCGTCGCTTGCTGTTGCCCAACAACAGACCGGCGAGGAGCTGCCCGCCGTGGGCTATTCCTTGGGCTACCCGGTGGGCGTAGCCGTTGCCATTCTGCTCGTGGCATTCCTGCTCAAGCAGTCCTGGCCGGGTTCTAAAGACAAAGACAATTCTGCGGAGGAGGTTTTCCGCTCCCGCACCATTCGGGTGACCAAGGACATCACCTATGAGGAGCTCGTGGACCGCTTCGAGGATCAATTTGTCATCGCCACGATTCGCCGCGGCAATACCCGCACCGTGGCGGGGGACCATCCAGAGATTCGCAAAGGCGATATCCTGCGCGTGCTCGTGACGAAGGCGAAGAGGCGCGAGCTTACCGCCGCCTTGGGTAAACGTCAGCCCCAAGTACCCTTCGTGGACAAGCGCTTGGTCATTGAAAACGTGGTGGTCTCGAACACCGATATTGCGGGACGAACCGTGGAGGAGCTCAATCTTTTCCGGCGCTATGGTGGCCGCATCGTCCACGTGGAGCGCGGCGATGAGGAGTTCCTCGCCAGCTTCGATACGCACCTTGATGCCGGTGACCGCGTGACGGTGATCGTGGATCAGGACCGTATGGGCGATATTCGCGATTATTTCGGTGACTCGGTTCAGGGCTACTCGCAGCTGAACTGGATCGCCGTGGGAGGTGGCCTGTTCTTGGGCTACCTCATTGCGCTCATCGTGGTGCCATTGCCGGGTGGCACGTCCTTTGAGCTGGGCTTCGCGCTGGGGCCGCTGATTACCGGCCTTGTTCTTGGCGCTCTCCACCGCACGCGTCGTGTGCCGTGGAAGGTCCCGGCCTCTATCAATATGGCTCTTCAACAGTGGGGTCTAGTCATCTTCTTGGCGTCGGTGGGCCTCGCTTCGAGTGAGGCTTTCCAGTCCACGGCCTTCTCCTGGATGGGGTTGAAGTCCATGGTTCTGGCCGCCATCATTACCGTGGTTGCCGTCGCCATCTTCGCTGTTGTCAATAGGTTCCTCGGCCAGTCGGAGACCCGCACCGCCGGCGGTATCTCCGGCATCTTCGGTCAGCCTGCCGTGGTCAACTACGCCACGGGTATGAGCACGGATTCCCGCATCATGACCGGCTACGCGGCCACCATTGTGGTGGCGCAGATAGTCAAGATCGTGGTCATTCCGTTGATGCTCACGTTCTAATCTTTCAGGAATGCAGCTGGGTAGAGCCTCGACGGCTCTCTCATGTGGCTGGTTCTAGTGAGCCTTAATTGCTCTTCAAACTGTTTCGTATGGCGCTGCTCCAGAATCATGCGAGCATAGAATGCCTCAAAAGGGTGGCGCAGCACACAATCCAGCGGTACGATTTGAGTTAACTTCGTACAGTTTGGAGAGCGATATATGGACATCGTCATTGTGGGTGCCGCCCGAACGCCCTTCGGCAAATTACTTGGTTCCCTTTCCACCGTGACAGCGACGGAGCTCGGTTCTCACGCCATCGCCGCCGCACTCACACAAGCACGGATTAAGCCGGATGATGTTGATGCCGTCATCTGTGGACAGGTCTTGCAGGCGGGTGTGGGGCAGAATCCTACAAAACAGGCGGCGCTGGGGGCAGGGATATCTGCGAGGGCACATACCGCCACGGTCAACAAGGTTTGTCTGTCAGGTCTGACCGCGATTATCGACGCCTCTCGGCTCCTGCGCTCCGGTGAGGCTACTGTCGTGGTGGCTGGGGGAATGGAGTCGATGTCACAGGCTCCCCACCTGCTTCCGCAATCACGCAGGGGGAAGAAATTTGGTCCTGTTGAACTTCTCGATCACATGGAGCACGATGGCCTGCGCGCAGCTGACCTCGGAATTTCCATGGGCTCGCTGTCGGAGAAATATGCCGAACGCTATCCGGCCACCCGTCAGGAACAAGACCGCTGTGCGGCACTGTCCCACCAGCGCGCGCTTCAGGCGAGTGAGGAGGGAACCTTCGACAAGGAAATCGCTCCCATCACGGTGAACCGCCGGCGCGATGAGGTCACCGTCTCGCACGATGAAGGCATCCGGGAAGGAGTCACGGAAGAAACTTTGACTGCACTGCGTCCGGCCTTCGAGAGCACGGGAAGCATTACGGCCGGAAATTCCTCACCTATCACGGATGGAGCAGCCTCCGTCGTCCTCACCACCCGCGAGCATGCGGAGAGGGAAGGACTGCCCGTCATGGCAGTCCTTCGGGCGCCCGGACAAGTAGCCGGTCCGGATTCTTCGCTGCAGGAACAGCCTGCTCGTGCTCTTCTTAAAGCCTTAGAACGCGAAGGTTGGGGCGTGGACGACCTCGACCACATCGAGATCAACGAGGCTTTCGCCGCGGTGGTGGTGCACTCCGCGAAGATCCTAGGGATCAACCCCGATGATGTTAATCCGCAAGGCGGAGCCATCGCCCTAGGCCACCCCATCGGGGCTTCCGGCGCACGGCTCGTGGTGCATGCGGCGCACCAATTGGCGCAATCCCATGCTCGCCGCGCCGGGGTCACTTTGTGCGGGGGCGGCGGTCAAGGCGAAGCCCTGTTGCTTGAGGCTGTGAACTAACTCCAGCTCAGTAGCTAGTAGGAGAGATAAGGAGAAGACCATGACGAACGAAATACTTAGCGAAATTCGTGGACATGCCGGCGTGCTTACACTCAACCGCCCCAAGGCCATTAATGCGCTCAACCAGACGATGATCGACGAGATGACGGCGGTGCTCAGGCAGTGGCAGGATGATGACCGCGTCAAGCTCGTCATCCTCCGCGGTGCTGGGGATCGAGGACTGTGCGCGGGCGGTGACGTCGCGGCTTTGTATCACGATGCCCTGGAAGGCGGAACCGCCGGTGCCCATTTCTGGAAGACGGAGTACGAGCTGAACTATCTGATTTCCACCTATTCCAAGCCTTATGTGGCCCTCATGGAAGGCATCGTGCTGGGCGGCGGAATCGGCGTTTCAGCGCACGCCTCGCACCGTATTGTGAGCGAAGATTCCCGCATCGGAATGCCGGAAGTAGGAATTGGGTATTCGCCCGATGCCGGCGGCTCCTACCTGCTTTCCCAGGCCGCAGATCGTCTTGGCCGCCACTTGGCATATACCGCGATCCACGTGGGCGCTGCCGAAGCGATCGACACCGGTTTTGCGGACTATTTTGTGCCCAAGGACAAGCTCGACGCGTTGGTTGAACGGCTGGTGGAGTCGGGTGACCCCGCAGACATCGAGAAATTCACCGAGGAGGTGGGGCGCGGCTTCGGGGAGGAGCGCGCCGAAATGGTAGAGGTCTACGCTGCAGAGACTGCTGAGGAAACCTTGGCCCGGCTGCAGGAACTCGCCGCCACGCGCGGTGACGGGCACTGGGCCGCGAAGGCCGCCAAGCGGATGAGTCTCAACTCCCCACTGGGAATCCGCGTTACCGAGGAATCCCTTAACCGCACTGCGTCGATGAGCTTCGCAGAAACCTTGACACAAGAATTCTGGATGTCCGTGAACATGCAAAAGCACAAGGAATTCGTGGAAGGAATACGCGCGCAGATCATCGATAAGGACCGCAACCCTTCCTGGGAGTACGAGTCCATCGGTGCCGTCCCAGCAGACGTGGTGGCGTCTATCCTCGAACCCGGCGAAGGCAGCGTGGAAGCCCCCGCATTTGATGCCTCCGAAGATTAAACACGCTCACCACTCATCACGAGTTATTACAGCACTATCCGAAAGCACAGAAAGGACACTAGATCCATGGCAATTCTTACTGAAAAGCGCGGCCGCGTCGCCCTCATTACCCTCAACCGCCCAGAGGCGCTCAACGCGCTGAACAACGACACCATGCTGGAAGTCACCCAAGCGGTGCAGAAATTCGATGCCGATGCCGAGGTAGGAGCAATCGTTATCACTGGCTCCGATAAAGCCTTTGCTGCGGGCGCGGATATTAAGGAGATGTCGTCGAAGACCGCGACAGAAATGTACAACGCGGATTGGTTTGCGGGCTGGGACGTACTTACCCGCGCCCGCACGCCGATCATCGCCGCGGTCAACGGATATGCCTTAGGTGGCGGCTGTGAGCTAGCTATGATGTGTGACTTCATTATCGCCGGCGACAAGGCCAAGTTCGGTCAGCCGGAGGTCAACCTCGGCGTTACCCCGGGTATGGGAGGCTCCCAACGCCTGACCCGCGCTATTGGGAAGGCAAAGGCCATGGAGATGTGCCTGACCGGCCGCATGATGGCAGCAGAAGAAGCGGAGCGCTCCGGCCTCGTGGCCCGTGTGGTCCCCGCCGATGAGCTCCTCGATTCTGCACTGGAAACCGCAGAGCTCATTGCCTCGAAGTCCTTCGTAGCAACGTCCCAGATCAAGGAACAGGTCAATGCCGTGGACGAGCTCTCCCTGTCCCAGGGCATCCAGTTTGAGCGCCGTACCTTTCACGCACTCTTCTCATCTCACGACCAGAAGGAAGGAATGACGGCCTTCGTGGAGAAGCGTGATCCAGACTTCAAGCATGCTTAAGCTTCGCCGCTCTACTGGGCTTCGGGCCCCTCGACGTCCTCACCGGCGGCGCGGCGAACGCGGTTCGCAGCAGCGATGACGCGATCCTGTTCGCGGGCGGGTAGCGCAATGGACTCGAAATAGCGGTCGAGGGCAGGCCCCGCCGCAGAGGCCAACACGATTCCTTGGTCGGTAACCATCACCAAGGTCGAGCGCTTATCTTTAGGGTCGCTCACCCGCGTGATGAGCCCGTCCTTCTCCAGTTTGCGTACCGTGTGGGTAAGAGATGCCGGCGGGACTTGAAGGCGGGAACTGATCTTCGACATGGGCATGCTTCCCGCGCGCGACCACATAAGCACAGCGAGGACTTCAAACTGGCTATAGCTCACCCCGAAGGGAGTGAGAACCTCTTCGGCACCGTTTCTTAAAATGTGGGCGGCGCGCTCGAAGGAGGAGACCGTGGCCAGGCCACGCGCGGAGTGCGTGGAATAGCGCTTGGCCCACTGGCGGCGTGCTTCGGCAATGATGTCCATGAGCGGGAAAGAGACCTCCTTGTAGCGCGCTCAGAGCGCGAGACAACTATAAATGACCGCCTCATTGTTCTGAGAACCGGGATAGGAGAAGCAAAGGCCCCAGTTGGAAACTGGGGCCTGTATCGTCGAGAGATTAGTGGGGCTAGCCCTTCAGTGACGGAAAGTCGGAATCAGCGAACTCTGTCGACGCAGTGGTCTCACCGCCATCAGCTGAGTGAATCTCGGTTTCGCGCTTGCGCAGATCGACGCGGCGAATCTTGCCGGAGACCGTCTTTGGTAGCTCGTAGAACTCGAGGCGGCGGATACGCTTATAGGGTGCCAAGCCATCACGGCAGTGTTTGAGGATGGCTTCGGCCGTTTCGGCATTCGGCTCGTAACCGTTGGCCAGCGCCACATAAGCCTTCGGCACAGCGAGGCGGATGGGGTCGGGGGAGGGAACTACCGCTACTTCGGCGACAGCTGGGTGCTCGATGACGACGGACTCGAGCTCGAAGGGGGACAGGCGGTAATCGGAGGCTTTGAAGACATCATCGGCACGACCAATGTAGAAGATGTAGCCATCTTCATCGCGCTCCGCTGTATCGCCCGTGTGGTAGTAACCATCGCGAAAGACTTCCGCGTTCTTGTCGGGGTCGTTGAAGTAACCCACCGTTAGACCGACCGGGCGGGGATCAATCTTCAAACAGATTTCGCCGGTATCTCCAATCTCATCCGTAGCGGGATCCTTGAGCACGACTTCCCACCCCGGCAGTGGGCGACCCATTGAGCCTGGCTTGACCTTTTGTTCTGGGGTGTTGGCAATCTGCAGGGTAGTTTCCGTCTGTCCGAAACCATCGCGAACATCGGTGTTCCAGGCCTTGCTGATGGTGCTGATGAGCTCGGGGTTTAGTGGCTCACCCGCAGCGACTAGCTTCTTCGGTGGGGTCTTCATACGTCCCAAGTCTGCTTGGACAAGCATGCGCCAGACGGTCGGTGGAGCACAGAAGCTGGTTACTCCTTCTTCTTCCATCTTGTCCATGAGGGCTGCGGCATCGAAGCGGGCATAGTTGTACAGGAAGATGGTGGCCCCGGCGATCCAGGGGGCGAAGAAGTTCGACCATGCATGCTTAGCCCAGCCAGGGGCAGCGACGTTGAGGTGGACATCGCCAGGCGCCAAGCCAATCCAGTACATCGTGGTCAGGTGGCCGACCGGATAAGAGGTATGGGTGTGTTCGACGAGCTTCGCCTTCGATGTGGTTCCGGAAGTGAAGTAGAGCAGGAGAGTTTCGTCAGCCTTGGTGTCTTGCTTTGGCGTGTAGACCTCTGGGCCGGTGAAAGAATCCGAGTAGCGCAGGGTGGGGTGTGCCGACTGTGCATTTGGTTCATCACCCACCTGAATAATGGTGAAATCACCGGTGACGTCTTGGAACTTCTCGGCATCCTCAGCGTTAGCCACAACCCAGGAAATGTTGGCGCGGTCGGTGCGGTCCTGCAAATCCGCTGCACCGAGCATGGCAGTTGCTGGATTAAGGACGAAGCCTGCTTTGATGCAGGCCAGCATGCACTCCCACAGCTCTACTTGGTTGTTGAGCATGAGCATGACGCGGTCACCGCGCTGGACGCCTTGAGCCTCGAGCCAATTAGCCAACTGCGCAGAGCGAGCCGACATTTCAGCGAAGGTACGGCGGGTGCTGCTGCCATCGGTCTCACAAATGACGAGTGCCTCGCGGTCTTTAGAGTCTTCTGCAGTGGCAAGGTGATCGAACCAATCGAGTGCGAAATTGAAGTGTTCGAAGCGCGGCCACTTGAAGTTGCTTCGGGCCTCTTCATAGTCAGTCTGAAAAGAAACCAGCAGGTCGCGGGCTGCTTGAAATTGTTCGGTCACCGTGGTCATTGGTTCTCCTCTAGCTTGTGCTCATGGGGAAGGACGCGGCAATGTCTATGGTCCGTATCCCAAACCGTGCGTCTATGTGACGTGGGTCGCACACTACTTTACTTCGAGTTCGAAGTAATTTCTAGAGATTTTGGGTAACGCGTACCGAAGTCGCAGGCTAGCGCAATGAAATTCCGTGAAGGATGAGCTGTCCAAGGGTGTGATAGGCCTCGGCTGGAGCTAAAGTATCCGAGTAAAAGCCCTGCTGGATGTCGGTCATGGAGCGCTGGATCAGGTGAGAGACAAAATCTGTGTATTCCGCAGTGAATTCTCCCGCTGCGACGCCCTGCTTGAGTAGCTCGTGGATAGTTTCGGTAGCCCTGCGCGTGTTGAGGCTAAAAACCTCCTGGGCAGCGGGTTCGGAGGCGAGATCGCGCATAAACTCCGGGCTGGCAGGTTCTAGGGCGGTGGTCATGGAGGAAAAGTAGTTCTCAAGCGCCTGCGTGTAGGTGGGTGTCTTGCTCACGGCGGTACGGCGTGCAATTTCTTTAAAGAAGCTGACCAGGACGCGCCGAATGATGGCATCTCTCGATGGCCCTAGTGCGTAAATGGTGGATTTGGAGCATTGGTAGCGCTTGGTTGCACCGTCGATGGTGAAGGACTCGAAACCCTCGACTAGAAAGTCCTGCAAAAGGGCGTTAAAGAGCTCTCGCTGCCGCGGTGTGAGTGGTTTGGTCATGTGTCGCTCCGTCTGTGTTGATTCCGGCCTTCGGGCACCCATTTCTCGTGGGGCTTGACGTATGGCGGTGTGCCAATCGATCATAGAACACGCCGTGTGCGGTACGAAACGGTGTATTATCGTACTCACTCAATGCGTAGTTCCCATTGATTTCCCGTCCCACAGATCGCCGCATTGCTTTAAGAAAATCCATGTGGCCACCACAAACTCTCAGCTAGAAAGGTAGAAAACTATGCCCCCAATCCTTGGACCACAACATCCCAGTGGGAAACACTTGGAGAAGATTAAGTACCCTCACGCTGATATCTTCGCAGTCGCTGACCGCCTAGTTCCCGAGGAGCAAGCGCGCCTGGCAGAGATCCACGAGTTTCTGCAGACGGAGATTCGCCCGGTCGTGGGGGAATACTGGGACCGTGAAGAGCTGCCTTTCGACCTTCTTCCTCGCATGGCGGAGATGGGTTTAGGGGAAGTCGAGCTCACGGATACCTCACGCCTCTACCGCGGGTTGGTGTACGCGGAGGTTACCCGCGCAGATGTGTCACTATCGGCGTTGGTGGGTATTCACAATGAGCTTGTTCTCGGACTCATCGACAAGCTTGGTTCCCCGGAACAAAAAGACACCTGGTTGGCAGGCTTGCGCCAGTTCACCAAAGTGGGGTGCTTCGCGCTGACCGAGCCGGACCACGGATCCGACATCGCTGGCGGACTAGCCACAACGGCGGAGCGCACCGCCGAGGGCTGGGTTATCAATGGATCGAAGCGTTGGATCGGCGCCGGTACTTTTGCTGATTTCGCCATCACCTTCGCCCGCGATACGGCGGATAATGAGATTAAAGCCTTCATCGTTGAGCTCGACCGCGACGGCGTGACGCGTAACAAGATCTCGCGCAAAATGGGTTTGCGCATCATGCAGAATGCAGATCTGCACTTCGACGACGTTCTTATCCCCCATGAGAACCTGATCCCTGGTGCCGAATCCTTCGCCAACGTCAACGACTTCTTGTGCTATTCCCGTGCTTGGGTGGGCTGGCAGGGCGCTGGGCTGCAGCTGGGCATTTTCGACAAGGCCCGCGAGTACGCGATTAAGCGCGAGCAGTTCGGCCGGCCCATTGCTAAATTCCAGCTCGTCCAGGAGCAGCTCTCCCGTATCCTGGGCAACGCTACTGCGTCGCTTGCCATGATGGCCCAGCTGGCGGAGGTCCAGGAACAGGGCAAGCTGGAAATGCCGTTTGCCGCCCTGGCGAAGGCAACCACCACACGCCTAGCGCGCGAATCCGCCGCAGCGGGCCGCAACATTGGCGGTGGAAACGGCATCCTCACAGAGTATGACCTGTCGAAGATGATGGATGATGCCGAGATTCTCTTCACTTATGAGGGCACCTACGACATCAACTCGCTCATCGTCGGCCGTGCTGTGACTGGCGTATCTGCCTTCGTTTAAGTAGCTCTGTCCTCGTACTCACCGCCACAGATTCACAGCACCAGGGAACCCACCCCCTCGCTCTTCTCAAAAGGAGAAAACCATGAACCTACACGAAGTATCAGCCGTCGTGACCGGCGGTGCATCCGGCCTTGGAGCGGCGACGGCCGCAGCACTCGCGGAAAACGGAGCCGCGGTCACTGTGCTCGACTTGTCCGTCCCAGGGGAACAGCACAGCGACATCAACTACATAGCCGTCGACGTCACCGATGCCGCCGCAGTCCGGGAGGCGGTCCTCGGTGCAGCAACGAAAGCGCCCATGCGCGTGGCCGTGAACTGCGCGGGAATCTGCCCCTCGGCACGCATCTTCGGACGCAAAGGACCACACGATCCGGAGCTGTTTTCCAAGACCATCAACGTCAACCTCATAGGTACCTTCCACGTCATGACTGCTGCCGCTGAGGCAATGGCTCAGACAGAACCATTCGATGGGGACGGCCAGCGCGGCGTTATCATCAACACTGCCTCCGTCGCAGCCTTTGAAGGACAAGTCGGGCAGGCAGCTTACGCGGCGTCGAAAGGTGCGGTGGCCGCCCTGTCGATTACCGGGGCTCGAGATTTGGCCTCGCTGGGCATTCGCGTCAATGCCATCGCCCCGGGCGTGGTATCCACCCCGATGATGGAGCAGATCACCCCGGAGTTCCGTGAGCAGTTGGAAGCCACTGTGCCTTTCCCCGCCAGGCTTGCTAAGCCGGAGGAATTCGCTGGCCTGGCCCTGTCGATTGCTGACAACCCCTATATCAATGGCGAGACGATTCGCTTGGATGGTGCGCTGCGTATGCCGCCGCGTTAAGGCGAATGCCGCGTATTCAGTGCTAAGGCCCCACGCGGGGCCTAACCATAAGCAGGTAAACCCCAGTAGGGGAAGATGGCGCGCGTGGTCTGCACCAGCGCTGCGTGCGGCCTCTCTGCCATGACCTTGGTGGGGTCGAAGTCCTCGATGGTGGCGCCCGAGCCCTCATCGCCCAGAGTAGGGGAGCCTTCCCAGCCGCCTGGCATCCGGGAGGAGGCAGTGAGCTCCACATTGGCGGCCGCGGCGAGTACATGCGTCCACGCGCGTGCGACGGCATCGACTTGGTATCCGCCGCCACCAAGGGCGACCCACCGCCCAGCCACAAACTGCTGCGCCCACACCGCCACCGAACGGTACGCCCGCGCCATCGCATCGATGGTGAGCTCTAGGTCAGCGAGGGGATCCGAACGGTGCGGATCCGCGCCGTGTTGGGAAATGATGAAATCGGGGCGGAACTTCTTGAGCAGTGGCGGGACGATAGCGTGGACCACCTGCAGCCATTCCTCATCCGTAACCCCACGGGGCAGGGCCACGTTGACGGCGGTACCTTCCGCGCCCTGTCCGCCAATCTCGTGCGCATAGCCCGTGCCAGGGAAAAGATAGAGTCCCGATTCATGCACTGAAATCGTGAGCACGTTGGGATCGTCCCAAAAGATCTTCTCCACGCCGTCGCCGTGGTGAGCGTCTAAATCAAGGTAGACCACGCGCTGGGCACCGTGAGCCAGCAGCCACCGGATGGCAATCGCGGCATCGTTGTACATACAGAACCCCGACATGGAATCGGCAAACGCGTGGTGCAGCCCGCCGGATAGGTTGACTGCGCGTGGTGCGCGACCTTCCCACACAGCCCGTGCGGCCGCTAGGGTACCGCCGGCGATGCGCGCGGCGACCGTCGACAAGCCATGGCTAATCGGGTTGTCCTCGGTGCCCAGCCCAAAACGTTTGGAGGGCACTTCGGCGCGGGTGGCGGCGATGTAGTCGGGGCTATGCACGAGCTGCAAGTGTGAGGTATTCAGCGGGTCGGGGCACTCGATATCGAATTCCTCGAGCACGCCGAAGTGCTGAGCCAGTGACATCGCCGCGGCGACCCGGTCCGGCCCCATCGGATGCTCTGGACCAAGCGAGTAGCGGTACATTTCCTCCGAAGCGAAAAGCAGCGGTTTTGACTGACTCATGACAAGGACCTCGCGAGGGGATCGCGGACATCACCCAGCGGGGCGATGCGCATGCGGGCCCCCACCACATCAGTCTGTGTCACCCCGGCGATGACAGGGGAGAGCTCGATGTCAACGAGTGCGGCAATGTCGTCTTTGAGCTGTGCCAGCTGCATCATGACCTCTTCGACGCGATGTAGCTTGGCGGCCTTGGTACCGCGATAGCCGGTCAACAGGGGAGAGGCCTTCAAGCAGCTGAGCATGTCCAGGGCATCCGTTCGGCGTAGCGGAGGCACGCGCCACTCGACGTCCCCCAACAGATCCGAGGGCAGTCCGGAGAAACCTGCAGAAACCATCGGGCCCACAACGGGATCTTCGATGGCCCGCAGAGTAAGGGAGGCGCCCGCCGTGACCATGCGCTGTACCACCGGTATCAAGATGGCAGGATCCTCGCCTAAGTGGAGATCACGCGTGAGTTGAGTGATGGTGCTCCACGCGCGCTTCATGGACTCCTCGTCATGGATGTTGCGCACGACAGTGGGAAGTTCCGAGCGGCCCCGCACTATCTGCGAGGTGCACTTGAGGACCACATTCCATCCATACTCGTGCCCAGCCGCAATGGCCTCCTCAAGGGTGCTGACCGGATTCCAAGGAACAATGTCGATGCCATAGGCGCTCAGAATTCGCGCGCACTCCTCATCGGTTGCCCACCTCCCGGTGGGCGAATCCAGAAGCACCTCCGCAACGACCCCGCGTGCTTCAGCCAGACCCTCGCTGGTGGCGAATTCATCGGCAGGGTTGGGGCGGGCGAGGGCGCGTCGGCGTTCGTTATCGATGATGGTCGCTAATGCTTCGATGGCGTCAGCATAGGTGTCAAACACCGGCAGCTGGCCGGGTTTCTCTGGGCCCGGAGCGGTGCGGAAATCGGGGACGTCGAAGCCAACAAAGCTGGCGATAAGCGGGGTATCCGTCGTCGTGGATGCCAGCTGCGACAAACTTGAATAAGCATCCTTGAGGATAAACTCGCCGACTTCTACGACGGCACACAACACCGCGTCAATATTCGGGTCCGCTACAGCTGCCCGGGCCTGTTCCGTGATGGCGGGAGCGGGATCGTCGACGACGGTGGTAGCGCGGGGGCGCAGTCCGAAGCGCCAGGCTGCCTGCTCCATCTGCGCGGTCAGTCCAGAGGAATTCGACATCACGGCAATTCGACGGCCTTGCGGCACGGGTTGGCGCGCGAGGAGCTGGGCGATGTCAAGCATGGCATCGCGGCGGGTGACCACCATAGCTCCGGTGTAGCGGATGATCTCATCCAGTGCGGCCGGACTGGCCGCAGACAGTCCATCGACTGCGTAGTGCCGGGCGGATTTCAGCGCGCGCGAAGGAAGAAACACCACGACGTGCTTGTCCAGCGCTAGGCGGCGCAGAACGCGGAAAAATTTGCGCGGGTTACCAATCGAGTCGAGGGAAAGCAGGCAGATGCGTGTGTTTTCATCTTGGCTCCAGAATTGCATGACGTCATTGCCGGTGACATCGGCGAAGGAACCAGCGGCGATGAAGTTACTTAAACCGCAGCCAAGTTGCAGCGCATGGGATAGAGCCAGTGTCGCCACGCCAGCCGATTGGGTAAAGAGCCCTACTTGGCCGGCCCGTGGCATGGGCGCGGGGCTTGCGTTGAGGCGAACCGAGTCATCGGTGTTGATGAGGCCCAAGGCAGCGGGGCCGAGGGCGCGCAGACCGTAGTCCCTAGCCGCGAGTACGATGTCGCGGGCTTCCTCGCGCGAAAGGTTAGGGTTCTGGCTGCGAGAGATGACGATGACCCCTTTAGCGCCTGCGGCGGCAGCCGCCTCCATGACATTGGCGCCGCCACGCCCTTGAAATTCGATGACAACGAGGTCTACCGGTTCAGCAAGGTCATGGAGTTCATCGACGCTGTGCAGGTGATGCAGTGAACCAGTGAAGCCGGCGCTGCCCAGTTGCTGGCTGGAGAGCGTGCCAACCACCGCCACGGAGCTTGGGGTGAGCAAACGGTGAATTGAGTTGGCTTCGGCGCGCAGCTCGCGGCGTTCCATAACATCGCGGGAATTCTCATTCGGAGCGATGTGGAAATCCACTCGAATGAATCCATCCTCAAGCTCCGGCTTCGCGGAGTAGCCTGCACGCACGAAGACCTGCACCATCCTGCGGTTTTGGGTGAGCATCTCTGCGAAAAAGCGCTCCACTTTTCCTTCGCGTCCGATCTCCGCCAGGTGTTCAAGAAGGATGTTGGCTACGCCTTTGCCGTGGTGGGAATCCTGGACTAGGAAGGAGACATCGCCCACGCGCGCCGGCAAGAACTGTTCGACAATGGAGTATCCGGCCACCGCCACGATACTGCCGCGCTCCACCATGACGAGCGTGACCTTGTCATAGCCGTCTGTGTGGAGCCAGCGGTCTAGGTCATCGTCGGTCAGCGTGGGGTGCGTGCCGAAGAAGCGCAGATACTTCGACTGATCCGAGACGCGATCATAGAAAGCGCGAATGGCATCGCGGTCGCCCGGCGTGATGGGACGCAGGGTAGCGATATCGCCATCGTTGAGGATGACATCGGCTTCCCAGCTCGTTAGTCCGGGCCCGTCGGGGGTGGTGGTCGCAGGCTGCTCCGTGTGGTCCATGTCATCACCTTAGCCCGCGCTTTCTCGGGCACAGGCCAGGTGAATGGCATTCACCCCACTACTTCGAGGGGAGGCGTATGGGGAAAGTGCAGGACAAAGCGTGTATGTCAACTCACTCTAGGGGGTGAATAGTGTTTTATGTCTCATAATCCATGGCGTGTGGCTGTGGACTGCGGTTAGTGTGTGACCCAAGCCATAGAAGGAGCCGGAGGTTCCAGGAAGGAGACGCGACATGCGCACTGTGTATCACTATGTCAATGGAGAAACGTTCGAGGGGACGTCGGGCAACACCCAGCCCGTCCTGAACCCTTCGACCGGCAAGGAGCAGGCCGCCGTCGCTCTGGCGAACAAGGCCGATGTGGACAGCGTCATCGCGGAATCCGCGAAGGCTCAGCCAGGCTGGGCAGCACTAAACCCACAGAAGCGTATCCGCATCATCATGGAATGGATCCGTCTCATCCACGAGAACATGGATGAACTGGCCACGCAGCTCTCCTTGGAGCACGGTAAGACTTTCCCGGATGCTAAGGGAGACGTGCTGCGCGGCGTCGACGTGCTGGAGTTCGCGCTTGGCGCCCCGCACCAGCTCAAGGGTGAGTATTCTTCGGAGGTTGGCACCGGTATCGATACCTACTCGATGCGCCAGCCACTTGGTGTGGTCGCCGGTATTACCCCGTTCAATTTCCCGGCCATGATTCCGCTGTGGAAGGCCGGCCCGGCACTGGCAGCGGGCAACGCCTTCGTGCTCAAGCCTTCTGAGCGCGACCCCTCCGTACCGGTACGCCTAGCGGAGCTTTTCATTGAGGCAGGCGGCCCGGCCGGCGTTCTCAACGTGGTGCACGGAGGCAAGGAGGCAGTCGATGCCATCCTCGATTCCGACACCATCAAGGCCGTGGGCTTCGTCGGATCCACGCCGATTGCGCAGTACATCTACGAGCGCTGCGCGGCCACAGGCAAGCGCGCTCAGTGCTTCGGCGGTGCGAAGAACCACGCCATCGTGCTTCCCGACGCCGACATTGACGCCACCGCCGACGCCATCGTGGGCGCTGCCTTCGGCTCCGCGGGTGAGCGCTGCATGGCCCTGTCCGTGGTAGTCCCCGTGGGACAGGACACGGCAGACCGTTTGCGCGATGCCATCCTGGCCAAGATTCCAGAACTTAAGGTAGGCCACTGCCTCGATCCTGAGGCCGACTATGGCCCCTTGGTCACGGCAGAGGCACGCGATCGCGTACACCGGCTCATCGCCGAGGGCGTGGAGGCAGGAGCCACGTTGCTTGCCGACGGCCGCGAGTTGGACATGTCTGACAAGACCTATAACGAGGATTCCCTCGCGGACGGCTTCTACTCCGGCCCGAGCTTCTTCGACAACGTTACCGCCGACATGTCCGTCTACAGCGAGGAAATCTTCGGCCCGGTGCTGGTCATGGTCCGCGCCGAAACCCTGGAAGAGGCCGTGTCTTACCCCAACGACCACGTCTACGGCAACGGTGTCGCCATCTTTACCCAGAACGGCGGCGCGGCCCGCGACTTCTGCAAGAACGTCCAGGTCGGCATGGTGGGCGTCAACGTTCCGATTCCGGTGCCGATTGCCTACCACACCTTCGGCGGCTGGAAGGCCTCCGGTTTCGGCGACCTCAACCAGCACGGTCCGGACTCCTTCCGCTTCTACACCAAGACTAAAACCATCACCTCGCGCTGGCCTAGTGATGAGTCCGCAGGTCCCCAGTTCACCATGCCGGTCATGTAAGGAGAGAACACAATGACGACTATCGCGTTTATCGGATTGGGCAACATGGGCGGCCCTATGGCCGTCAACTTGGCGAAGGCCGGGCACGAGGTCCGCGGATTCGACGTCGTGGAAGAGGCTCGGGAGCGCGCCGCCGAGCAAGGTGTCACCATCATCGAGACCGCGGAGGAAGCCGCGCAGGGCGCCGAGGTAGTCTTTACCAGTTTGCCTAATGGTGGGCTGGTCAAGCAGGTCATCGAGTCGGTCCTCGCAGCCAACGAGGATGCAAAGACCTACGTTGATGTCTCCACCATCGCGGTCGCGGAAGCACGTGAGCTTTCGGAGACGGTGGGCAAGGCTGGCTCCGCCTTTCTTGATGCGCCGGTCTCCGGCGGCATCGCCGGGGCTGCCGCGGGAACGCTCGCCTTCATGGTCGGCGGCACAGCCGAAGACTTTGCGAAGGTCAAACCGCTGCTCGACATCATGGGCAAGTCTGTTACCCACTGCGGTGACATCGGCAACGGCCAAGCGGTCAAGGCATGCAACAACATGATCCTCGCGGTCCAACAAATTGTCCTAGCTGAAGCTCTGGTCCTCGGCGAGCGCTTGGGGTTGGATCACCAAGCCTTCTACGACGTCGTCTCCAACGCCACCGGCAATTCGTGGTCGCTGTCCGTCAACGCCCCGGTTCCGGATATCGTGCCGAGCTCACCGGCGAACAACGATTTCAAGCCAGGTTTCGCCGCCGCTCTCATGCTCAAGGACCTCAAACTGGCCATGGCCGCGGCGGAAGACACCAAGACCGACACTGTCCTGGGCCGGATTGCGGAGGAGCAGTACTCCTCCTTTGTGGACGAAGGCCACGGCGGCCTCGACTTCTCCGCCATCATTTCCGAAGTTCGTTCCAAAGGAACAGCCTAAGCGCTCCTAAGTGCTTCTAAGGCCTCCTAGGCGCTTTAGCCTGCTGAGAGCGCTAGGGCGCTTGGCCACCGTCGAGGATGCCCTGGAGCAGCGGGGCATAGTACTCGATGAGTTCCTCGGTAGGAAAGGCCGCAAACTCGGTATCACCAAAACGCCGCATGAACGACAGTCCCATGAGAAGGGCCAGCGCGGATTGGGCCCGCAGCTCCGGCGAAGGCGAGTGCTTCCCGGACTCTTCACGAATCCGAGAAGCCAAGACCTCCAGCAAGTCGGATTTAATTCTCTTACCAATGGCTCCGAGCGTCTGATAGTCACCGCTCGCCACGGAAATAGTCCGGGCCATGGAGTAGGGCGCGTTGTGTGGAGCAGTAAGGGTTTCAACCACCGCGGTGCGGCCTAATTCGCTGAAGGGACCGGCAAAGAGCGCTGCCGAGGAAGCAGTGAAATCCACCGTGGCCTCAAAGAGCCCTTCCTTGTTGTGGAAGTGCTTCACAATCAGCGCGACAGAAACATTCGCTTCCTCCGCGATGTCTTTCATTGAGACCTGTGAGAAGCTCCGCTCACTGAAAAGCTCGCGTGAGCATTCGAGAATTCTCTCCCGCGTCGAAGCTGTTTTCTCCTCCATAGAGGACATGGTACCGGCGACGCATGCGCAGGAAGGGTGATTCGCCCTCTTGCCTCAGATGACCAAGACAGTGAGGTAGAAATTATGGTTATCTCATTCATCGGGGTGGTTCTTTCCCTGATTTTCCTCGTCGTGATGGCCTACCGCGGGCACTCCGTGGTGGTCGTCGCCCCCTTCGCGGCCTTGATCGCGGTGGTTTTCTCTGGGGAGCCGATCCTGGCTACCTATACCCAGATCTTTATGCCGGCAGCCGGAAACTTCGTGACCAAGTATTTCCCGCTCTTCCTCTTCGGCGCGATTTTCGGCTTCCTCATGACTTCCACGGGGCTTGCCCGGTACCTAGCTCGCGGGATTACCGCGTTATTCGGGCCAAAGCGCGCGATGTTCTCGACGGTCGTCGCCACAGCCTTGCTCACCTATGGCGGTGTATCTGCGTGGGTTGTGGCTTTTACCATCGTGCCCATCGCGACCGCCCTGTTTAAGGAATCTGGGATCCCCAAACGGCTCATGCCCGGAGCGATTGCGCTGGGAACCATCTCCTTCGCACTGGCCGGGCTTCCCGGTTCGCCGCAGATCCATAACGCAATCCCCACCAGTTACTTCGGTACCAACGTCTACGCGGCACCCCTCTTCGGTCTCATCTCTTCTGCGATCATGCTGGCGGTGGGAACCGCGTGGCTGGAGTACCGCGTGCGCACCCTGCGCGCGGGTGGGGAAACATTTGAGCCGCTCGATGCTGACGGCAAGGTCATCGAAACACCCGAGGGAATCGGCGACAGCGGGGAAGAAGCCAGCGTAGAAATCGGTGGAGAATCCTTCGACACCAACTCCGGTGGCCGCGTTTCTACTCATGCTCGGGCAGAAACTGAACCCTCCGTCCACGTGCAGGGATTGTTGGGCCTAGTTCCCATCGCCGTTGTCATCGCGGTGAACTTCGCCATGGTCTACGGCGTGTCCAAGGTTCTGGATACGTCTTATCTTGGCGAAGAGAAATACGGCGAGACCGATCTCGATTCGTTGTTGGGTATTTGGTCGCCGACGGTCGCTTTAGCTTGCGCGGTCTTCGTCATCGTGGCGATGTTCCCCAAGCGGGCTGCAGAGTCCGTCAAGGAATTCTCCGATGGCGCCAAGAACGCTATTCTGCCGTGCCTGACCACGGCCTCGGAGGTGGGCTATGGCGCAGTGATTGCCGCCCTGGCGGTCTTTAGCGTGGTTAAAAGCAACATGATGGGGATCTCCGATAATGCCTTGGTGGTCTCCACGGTGTCTACCGCCGTCATTTCCGGTATTACCGGCTCCTCCTCGGGTGGTCTATCCATCACGATGCAGACCCTGGGTGATCAACTCGCCCAGCTAGCGACGGAACAGGGCATTAGCCTCGAGCTGATGCACCGCGTGACTGCGATGGCCTCGGTGTCCTTCGATTCCATGCCGCACAATGGTGCGGTACTCACCATGTTGATTGTGTGCGGTATGACGCACCGTCTGTCCTATAAGGATGTTGCCGTGGTGACCATCGTTATCCCGCTGGCAACGCTGGCGTTGATGCTCGGCATCAACGCGCTCATCCCGGGCCTTAGTTAGAAAACTGAGCTAGAGAAAGCGTGGCGCCGCGGCCGGCTCCGTGTAGTCCTCGGCGTCCACATAAGTGTCGCGCGCGGCAAGGTGCGGGTGTTCCAGAACGTGTTCGGGGGAGACAACCTCGGTGACACAGGCATCGCTGCCGCGGAAGATTTCGATCCATTCCGCTTGGGTCTTTTTCGCAAAACGCCGCGCGATGATCTCCTTCATGGCTGGCCACGCGTCGCGGTCGTTCTGCTCGTAGCGGCCTAGTTCCTCTTCAAGGCCGAGTCCTTTCACCATGAGCGCATAAAACTGCGGCTCAATGGCACCGGCGGCCATCCACTGATCATCAGCCGTGCGGTACACGCTATAAAACGGAGCGCCTCCGTCTAGAAGGTTTGTCCCGCGTTCCTGCCACTGGTCTTCGGCGCGGAAGGCATGCAGCATGGCGGTGAGGTTGGCGGCACCATCGACAATAGCGGCATCCACCACGCAGCCCCGGCCGGTATTCTTTGCCTGCAGCACGCCCGCCAGAAGGCCTGTTACCAGGTACATCGCGCCGCCGCCGAAGTCTCCGAGGAAGTTGACCGGTGGAACAGGAGTACCGTCGCTTGCTGCGATGGGGTGCAGCGCACCGGAGACCGCGATGTAGTTGATGTCGTGGCCGGCAGTGTGGGCGAGCGGGCCGGATTGGCCCCAGCCGGTGATACGCCCGTAGACCAGCGCCGGGTTGATCGCCTGCACCTCCTCTGGGCCTAGACCAAGGCGCTCAGTGACACCGGGGCGGAAACCTTCGATGAGGATATCGGTCGTGGCTAGGCGCTCACGCAGCTTGTCGACGTCTGCTGGATCCTTGAGGTCTGCCTCTAGAACTTCTTGCCCGCGGTAGAGGATGCTGTGCGGGACCACAGCGGGAGGATTTCCTGGGCGGACCACGCGGGTAACGCTAGCGCCCATATCCGCAAGCATCATCGCGGCAAAGGGGCCGGGGCCGATGCCGCCGAGGAAGAGGACGGATAGTCCGGTGAGTGGAGAGCTCATGGTGACCTACCTATTGGTGTACGAATTTCTATCCAATCGTACCGTCGGGTGGGTCACCCAACAAGGGCGTGAAAGTTAATCCGCCACGAGTGTTTCGATGGTGAGCTCTGGGTGCTCCTTCTCAATGAAGGCCAGCTTCCACTTATCACCAAAGAGTGCGATGAGCTCGCCGTCGCTGCGGGTGAAGATCTCCACGCCGCGCTGACGGCCCAGCTCGGGCGCGGACTCGGCATCGGTGCGGCGCGCCACCGAGTAGGGGATGGGCTCGGTGATGGTCTCCACGTTGTATTCGATCTCCATGCGGGCCTGCATGACCTCGAACTGCATGGGGCCCACCGCGGCCATGACTGGGGCGGCATCGCCGCGCGTATCGTTGCGCAGAATCTGGACCACGCCTTCTGCCGCCAGCTGGTCCAGGCCCTTGCGGAAGGCCTTGTAATCGCCCAAGGATTTTGCACGCAAAATCTGGAAAGCCTCTGGAGCGAACTGCGGCATGGGCTTGAACTGCACCTTCTTGCCGGTGTAAATCGTGTCACCTGGTGCCAAGGAACCGGCGTTGACCAAGCCCACGATGTCACCCGGGTAGGCCGTATCCACGGTGTCACGCGTGCGGCCAAAGACCGTCAGCGCATACTTGGTGGAGAAGCTGCGGCCGGATTGGGCATGGTTGACCTGCATACCGCGCTCAAATTCACCGGAAACCACGCGCATGAAGGCCAAGTTATCGCGGTGCTTGCGGTCCATGCCTGCCTGCACCTTGAAGATGACGCCCGAGAACTCATCGGTGACCTCACGGACCTCATCGATGGCGGAGGTAGCGGCCTCGATGGCCTGCGGATCCGAATCGCGAGAGCGCGGAGCCGGGGCAATCGCGCACAGCGTATCCAGAATCTGGTGCACGCCAAAGTTCAGCATCGCGGAAGCGAAGATGAGCGGGGAGGTCACACACTGCTCAAAGAGCTCCTGGTCATGCAGGGCGCCGTCCGCGGCCAGTAGCTCCGCTTCCTCCACAGCGGTCTCCCAAGCATCCTCTTCCTTCGCGGCGGCTTCCGCAGGCTCGTAGTGCTCCTCCGGGGCGATGGTGGAACCACCAGCGGTGCGCAGGAAGTGCACGTACTCGTCAGCCTCACCATCATCATTAATGTGGGCTAGACCGCGGAAGTCGCCGGCGATACCCACCGGCCAGTACAGCGGGGTGGGCTGCAGCTGGATTTCGTTGAGGATTTCGTCGACAAGCTCCAGCGGTTCCCGTCCCACGCGGTCCCACTTGTTGATCACCGTGATGATCGGCAGGCCGCGGGCCTTACACACGCGGAAGAGCTTGAGGGTCTGGGGCTCGAGGCCCTTGGCGGCGTCGATAAGCATGACAGCAGCATCCACCGCCGTGAGCACGCGGTAGGTATCCTCCGAGAAGTCCGCGTGGCCCGGGGTATCCACCAGGTTGATCATGTAGGGCTCGCCCTCATGACCCTCGGGCGCGTACTCGAACTGCAGCGCGGAGGAGGCCACGGAAATACCGCGTTCCTTCTCCATCTCCATCCAGTCAGAGACCGTGGACTTGCGGTTGCCCTTGCCGTGCACCGCGCCGGCCTCGTTGATGACGTGCGCGTGCAGCGCCAGCGCCTCCGTTAGCGTGGACTTACCAGCATCCGGGTGGGCGATGACGGCGAATGTGCGGCGGCGGGAAGCTTCGGAGGCAATACTCATGCGGGCTAGTTTAGCCGCTGGCTGCTACCACTCCACATTGAGCTGGCGGCCCAGATCATCAAAGATGCGCCGGGCCACGGAGAGCTTCTTCGCAATCGGCCGCTGCAGGCCTGGCTTGCGCTTCTGGTTGTAGTACTCGCCGGAGTTGAAATGGATGCCTGGTGTGCCGCTGAGGAAGTAGGCCAAGTTCTCCCCACCCTTGTCCGCCTTGCCCAAGACGTATTTCGCCGCAGTGGTCGAATACAGCTTGCTCGTCCTGCTCGTTGAGTTATGCCCGAAGCCAGTATTCAAAATGCCCGGGTGGAAGGCCACGGAGGTAAGCCCGTGGGAGTCGAGGTAACGGGTCAACAGAATATCGCCTAACTTGGCGTTGCCATAGGCGCGCTCGGCGCTGAACTTTTCAAAGGTATTCGGGTCACCGGGGTCGAAAGAGGAATACAGCATGTTGGCCAACGAGGCGGTCTGCACCACGGTGGCGTTGCTGGCACGCAGCGTATCGCGCAGCAAGGAGGTCAGCAGAAACGGGGCCACGACGTTGATCTGCCACGTGCGCTCGAAGCCATCGGCGGTGGCAAAAGGGCCGTCGAACATGCCGCCGGCGTTATTGCCCAAGGCATCGATCTGCGGGTATTGGCTCAGCTCCTCGGCGAGCCGGCGCACCTGGCCCAAAGACTCATAATCGGCCACATGAAAGTCAGCGCCGATCTCCTCGGCCACAGCCTGCGTCTTCTCCGGATTGCGGCCTACCAGAACCAGCGAATCCTGCGGGCGGCGCTGGTGAAGGATACGGGCAGCGGCCGCGCCCACGCCGTCCGAGGCGCCGGTGATGACGATAGTTCGAGGGGCGTTATGCGATGGCAGGCTGTGGCTCGTGCGGCTCATACTTGGACAGTGTAGGACGTTGAGCCAAGGCGCGCCGGGGTTTATTTCGACCGGGAGTGGATTTCCTGCTGGGCCTTGGTGAGGCCCTCAGTCACGATGAGGCGTGCAGCCTCAGCGGCAGTGGCGATGGTGGAATCGAGCTCAGCGCTGGCATCGACAGGCGCGAGCACCCAGTCCGGGATGGAACCACCCTTCGGCGGGCGCCCGATACCGATGCGCACGCGCAGGTAATCGCGCGTGCCCAGGCGCTCGCTCAGCGACTTCAGACCGTTGTGGCCGTTCTCGTTACCGCCCTTTTTAATGCGCACCTTGCCGACGGGCAGGTCGAGCTCATCGTGGATGACGATGATGTTCTCGGCCGCAACCCCCAGCTGCGTGGCCAGCGGGGCGATCGGATCGCCAGAGAGGTTCATGTAGGTGTGCGAGCGCAGCACCACGACCTTCGTGCCACCGAGCTCAAGCTGTGCAGCGCTGAGCTGGTGCCCTGTGACAGGCTCAAGCATGTCACCAGATTCGGCGAGGAGATCATCTACCGCCATGTACCCCACGTTGTGGCGGGTTGCGGCATATTTCGCGCCGGGATTGCCCAAGCCCACGATGAGCCACTCGGCGCTTAAATCCGCCGGGTTTAATCCGGAGGTCGCGGCCTTCTGTGTTTTCTTATTCGGTGCTTCGCCGGCGCGGCCAAAGAGGCGGGTGAAAAAGTCACGGATGGCAGACACAACTACTCCCTTGATGGCTTTCTTTAGGCTGGGTAACCATGAGTCAACTTCTTGAGACTATCACTTGCCCCGTCCTACCTGCCCCGATGGCGGGCGGGCCCACCACACCTGAACTGGTTACCGCCGCTGCGGTGGCTGGTTCCTTTGGGGCACTGGGCCTGGGGAGCTCTTCGGTAGACGCCGCGCGGGAGGCCATCGCTGCGTGCGCCGGCACGCGCTTCGGCGTCAACCTCTTTTATCCGCAGAGGGAGCTGACAGAATCGGAGCTCGCGGCTGCGCAGTCCCTTGCCGCCGAAGAGAACGCCGTGCTTGGCGACGTCTCCTTAAACTTCGGCTGGCAGGACAAGCTCGAGGCCGCGCTGGAGGGCGGGGCAGCGGTGCTGTGGTCGATGTTCGGCGTCTTTAGTGAGGAAGAGATCGCACGCATCCATGCCGCTGGGGCAGAGGCGTGGACCACGGTCACCACCCCCGAGGAGGCGCAAGCCGCGGGTGCCCGCGGCGTCGATGTTGTGTGCGTGCAGGGGCCTGAAGCGGGCGGGCACCGCGGCGTGTGGGACCCGGGTGCGGAACCGGATCAGCGCCCACTTAAAGAACTTGTCGCGGCGGTCCACCAGGTCACGGACCTTCCACTCATTGCCGCGGGTGGTCTGCGCACCGCAGAGGATGTTGCCACGGCCCTGGCCTGGCCGGGGGTAAAAGCAGTCAGCTGTGGTTCCGCCTTCCTGCTCTCCGAGGAGGCCGGGACGAGTGAGCACAACCGGGGACTTCTGCGCCGCGGTGGAAAGACCGTCTCCACCCGGGCGTTCTCTGGGCGCTATGCCCGCGGGCTGGAGACCGCCTACACACGGGCACACCCGAACCTGCCTTTGGTCTACCCCTATCTCAACGCGCTACTGAAACCTCGCCGTGCCCAGCTCGACGCAGACGTGGACTATTGCCTCGTCGGTGTTGATGTAATGAAACTTCGCGGGGGTAGTGTGGCGGAGATCCTCGCTCAACTACACCCAAACGGGCATGAATAAGGGTTAATATTTACGGATGGACAGAGTTTTACACCCTTTTTGACGAGTAAAGGATACAAAGCACGTGACTTCGAACGCGCACATTGGGCACGAGGATTGGAACGAGCGCCTGGAGCTGGCCCAAGAGATGATCCCGCTCATCCACCAGCTGCACCGCAACAATAACGTTGTCACCTCTATCTACGGCCGTCTGCTCATCGGCGTGACCGACATCGACATCATCAAGGCGCACCGCTACGCCCGCCGCATCGCTGAGCGCGAGCTTTCCACCGCAGAGACCCTGCCTATTCTCAAGGAACTGTGCTCGATGAACCTGGGCACCGCTTCCATTGACCTGGGCCGCCTGGCCACTGGCTTCGAGGAATCCGGCTCCGATAACCTGCGCAACTACCTCGAGGAGACCCTCGTCGATCTCGTCGGTGCCGGTGTGGATAAGGAATCCACCGACGTCGTTCTCTACGGCTTCGGTCGCATCGGCCGCCTGCTGGCTCGCATCCTCATCGCCCGCGAGGCTGCCTACGGCGGCGTGCGCCTGCGCGCTATCGTCGTGCGCAAGAAGGGCGACATTGACATCTTCAAGCGCGCCTCCCTCCTGCGCCGTGACTCCGTCCACGGTGCCTTCAACGGCACCATCGCTGTTGACGAGGAGAACGAGGTCATCTGGGCCAACGGCACCAAGATTCAGATGATTTATGCCAATGACCCGGCGGACATTGACTACACCAAGTACGGCATCGACAACGCCATCGTCGTCGACAACACCGGTGTGTGGCGCGACCGTGAGGGACTGTCCCAGCACCTGCAGTCCAAGGGTGTGGCTCGCGTGCTGCTCACCGCTCCGGGCAAGGGCGATCTGAAGAACATTGTCTACGGCATCAACCACGGCGACATCGAGGACTCCGACCAGATCCTCTCCGCCGCATCCTGCACCACCAACGGCATCACCCCAGTGCTCAAGGTCATCAACGACCGCTACGGCGTGGTTCATGGCCATGTGGAGACCGCACACTCCTTCACCAACGACCAGAACCTCATCGATAACTTCCACAAGGGTGACCGCCGCGGTCGCGCAGCTGGCCTGAACATGGTGCTCACAGAAACCGGTGCAGCCAAGGCCGTGTCCAAGGCTCTGCCGGAGTTCGAGGGCAAGCTCACCGGTAACGCTATCCGCGTTCCCACCCCGGATGTGTCCATGGCTGTGCTCAACCTCGAGCTGGAGAAGGAAGCTGACCGCGACGAGGTCAATGACTTCCTGCGCAACGTGTCCTTGCACTCTGACTTGCGCCAGCAGATCTCCTACATCGCTTCTCCGGAAGTTGTGTCTTCTGACTTCGTGGGCTCTACCCACGCCGGTGTGGTCGATGGTCTCGCCACCATCTCCTCCGGCAAGCACCTCGTGCTTTACGTGTGGTACGACAATGAGTTCGGCTACTCCAACCAGGTCATCCGCATCGTCGAGGACATGGCCGGTGCCCGCCCGGTGGTCTACCCGAAGCGCGTCGATGTTTCTGAGCTCTAAGAGCTAGATAGCTAACACCGCTCTCGCCACATGGCGCGGGCGGTGTTTCGTTGTTTTGGGGTCGTTATCGATTCATCCCTAAGCTTGCCAGGATGCTTCACACGCACAACTGCCCGATCTGCCAAAAGTAGGGGCCGAAAAATCTAGACTGTTTTCGACAGATTGGTCAGTTTTAGCGGGAAGACAGCGCTCGAGTATGGAGTAAATGCCGTGCGCGCAATGTTGCGGCCACACCAAGCACTGCGGCCAACAGCACAGCGACGGCATAGCGCAAAGGTGAGTGCGCAACCAAAGGCCAGGCGGGGAAGGCGAGTACCCACAGACCGGTATCTGCCAAGACATCGCCGCCCAAGGTGACGGAGACAATCGTCCCTACGATTGTGAGAGCGATAGCGCTCACAGTGCCGAAGCGAATCACCAGAATGAGTGATACAGCTGCGATGACATAGCCCACCCCAACCGCAAGGGGCAAAGCGGAAAACTGTGCAGCGCCATCACCACCTGCGAGCGCGCTGGCCAGGTATGCGGCAGCGCAAACCGCCACGATGACGGACAAAAACCACATGAGGATTCCGGGTGTACCGAACCGTGTTTCCATATACACCAGCGGCCACGAATCTGACATGCGCGGCCATACGAGGACAGGCAAAATACCTGCGCCGACCGGCAGCAGAAAGAAGTAAAAGAAACCTTCGACGTAGTTAGCAGGATATTGCAGGGCGACAAAGCCTAGCGCCAGAGTGCTGAGCATCAGGCAAGAGAAAACCGCTGGGCTAAAAGCTGCACGGTGGAGTCCTAGCAGCGTAGACCACAGCGAGGACTGTGCCGCCGCACGTGGGTGGTTCGTTGGCTGCCATACTTGGGCTTTTTCCACGGTGGTATCAGCCACGTCGGCGTCAGCCTGGGCCGTTGTAAAACGCGCGAAACGGTGTCGCAGCGAGAACATTGGCCGGTATCGTCGCGGCGTGTAGACCGCGGCTAATGCTCCGAGCACGGCGAGGATGACGCACAATATGAAAGCCGGTAGTGGACTGCTGTTTAGAAGTGGGTCGTGTGGTTCAAGCGGCACCGAGTTCTGGTGAATACGCAATGCGCGTAAAAGCAGTCGTTGTGGCCATGCTGGGGGAAAGGCCCACCACTTGCCTGATTCAACAGTGTTCGGAAGGATGCTGAGTATTTGCCACAGGGCCGCAGCAACCAGTGTAAAGGCGAAGCCCAGTCGGCGGGCACAGGCAGCGGAAAGCCCGGCAATGCCAAGTGCACCAAGGAAAGAATAAAGCCCGGCTACGAGGATAAGCTCGTGGTTCTCGCGCCCCTGAATGGCGACAGCGAGCCAGGAACCACCAAAGTTCAGCATGTGGAAGAGCGCAATGCTGGCAATGACGACGAGAAGCCGGACAGCGTTCTCCCGACGCGGGTTGAGGTTTCTCCACTGCGTCCCGCCGCTGCGGGTAACGGCTTCACGGTGTTCTGGGATCGCAGCGAATAGCGCAACAAGTGGGGCGTACATGCCAGTAACAAATAAGGATTGCCAAGTCAAGACGCCTGTGGCATCACTGTGCACCGATGCCATAGATGAGAAGATCACCGTCATGATGACCAGCGGTAGAGCAAGTAAAGGCAACCACTGTAAGGTGCTTCCACGGCTGCGCAGTAGTTCTGCTGAAAGGTAACTCGGGCGAGGAGCAGTAGTGTGCTTAGGCACGTGACTCTCCTTCCCGGTTGGTAGGCGCTTGGGAGGGGTGGCCAGGTGAGGTAAGTCGGAAGAATTCCTCCTCCAACTGACCACGTGGAGCTAGCTCGTGCAGGGAACCGGAATAGCGAATCGTGCCCTCGGCCAAGACGGTGATGTCATGGGCAAGGTGCAGGACCTCTCCAAGCTGGTGGGAGCTGACGATAACGGTGTGCCCAGCCGCGGCTAGTTGTTGTAGTAGCTCTCGCAATTCCATGATGCCTTGGGGATCGAGGCCATTCTGGGGCTCATCAAGAACAAGTACCTCTGGATCGCCGAGGAGAGCTTGCGCTAACGCCAGGCGGGCCTTCATACCAGTGGAAAAGGATTTCGCCTTCTTGGAGCCAACGCCGTTGAGCCCAGCGATGGAGAGAACCCGGTCAAACTCGGAATCAGGAAGGCCCAGAAGTCGAGCGTGAACGCGAAGATTCGCCGAGGCAGACAGATGGCCATAAAAGGCTGGCCCGTTCACTGAGGCACCAATGCGGCGAAGCACATTGCGGTTCCAAGGTTGGCCCGCCACGTTGATGGAGCCTGAGTCAGGCGGCAGGAGACCTAAGAGGATGGAAAAGAGCGTCGATTTTCCTGCCCCGTTGCGCCCGAGGAGCGCATGCACGCGGCCCGGGGAGATGCGGAAGGAAACATCATCGAGGACTCGTTGCAGACCAAAAGACTTCGAGATGTGCTCAAAAGAGATATCGCAATTCATAAAATGCAGTATCGCCGGGGCTCATCATAAAGGAATCCGCCTGCATGATGGTCTTCAGCGAGCAGACCTCCTACCGTGGTAGGAGCTTAGGCAACCCCAGCACGCTGCGCTAAGAGAACGAGGGCCACTCGGTCACGTGCGGCGAGTTTAGACATGAGCGCGGAGACGTGAGTTTTCACCGTGGTTTCTGCGATGACCATGTCGGCGGCTATCTCCGCATTTGTAGCACCACGCGCGATGAGCGAAAGCACTTCCATCTCGCGGCGTGTTACAAGACTGAGTCCTTGGCGTTCCTGGGCGCTGAGGTTTTCGCGCGTCAGCGCCGAGCGATAAGCCTCCAGCACTGGGCCGGTTACCCCGGCGGCCAGCACCGATTCTCCTTGCGCCACGTTGCGAACGGCGGTCACAAGAACCTCTGGGTCGGCATCCTTCAGCAGGAAGCCGTGGGCGCCAGCGGAGATGGACCGCGCCACGAGTTCTTCATCATTGAATGTGGTGAGCATGATGATGCGGCACTCGGGCTTGCGCTCGAGTATGGCTTGAGCCGCTCCGATGCCGTCCATGCCGGGCATGCGAATGTCGAGGATAGCCACATCAATGTGGTGGCTTAGTGCTGCTGCCACGGCATCCGCCCCCGTGGCCGCGGTGGCCGCGACCTCGATGTCTTCTTGCGCAGTGAGGATGGTAGACAACGCTGAGAGCAGCATTGCTTGATCATCGGCCAATAAGACGCGGATTCTAGATCTGCTGTGTGGCATCCTTGGTCTCCTTCATCGGTATCTGTGCGTGCAAGGAAAAGGAATGAGCATCGCCGGAATAGTCGAGGCGACCGCCGAGCGAACGGGCTCGTTCCGCCACTCCGACTAAGCCCACGCCGCTGCCCGCGACGTTGCTTGGCGTGGGATGAAGATTGGTGGAGGTGAGGGTGAGCGCGGCGGCGTCATCAAGTACAAGCTCAACCACGACATGCGTGCCGACGCCCTGATGGCGCAGAGCATTCGTCAAGCCCTCCGTGGTAATGCGCACCAATGCCATCTGCACCAACGACGGCACGGCGTATTCAGCTGGGAGGTTTGCGTCGACTTTCAGCCCAGCAGCGCGGAAGCCTTCGAGGATTCCTTCGATGTGCTCAAGTTGTTGAGCAGGCTCCAGAGCCGTGGGTCGGGGTGAGCGCAAGGCAGCGACGATTCCGCGAACCTCGCGCAGGGCGGTATCCGCATTATCGCGGATCGAAAGAAGTGCTTCTTCAGCCGCGCCGGAGTCCGCAGTCGCTGCAATGATGCCTGCATTAGCCTGAACCTTAATCAGGGTGAGGGAATGGGCAAGGACATCGTGAAGTTCCCGTGCAATGAGGAGGCGTTCTTCTTCTTGTGCTTGGTGGAAGCGCTCGCGCGCTAGTATCTCCCGTTGGCGATCACGGTCAAAATACCGGGCAGCGATGAAATACGTGCTTCCCAGCACCGCCCAGTGAGCCACCACCATGGCAAGGAAGGGTGTGTCGACCTCATAGCGCAGAAGGTAGGTCTCAGTGTCGATGCGCCACATGAAGGGGGAGATAAAGGTACCGATCACGGTGATGAACAGAACCACCCGCGGAATCAGCCTCTGGGTGATGTACCGCGAGGTGGTGTACACGGCCATGGGGGCGGTCAACGCCCATGGGGTGAGGCCGCTATTGGTGGGGAGCTGGTTCATCCATATGACAGCCCAGGCCAGGAGCAGAACTAGGAATCCTGTTGCGCTCACGACAGGCTTCGAGCGCCAGACTAAGAAAAGCGGTATGAACAGTAGCGACAAGAGAGCCTCGACAACTTCCACCGTTCCGGGGGAGGAAAATGCCAAGGCACAATAAAAGGCCGCTACGAGCCCCGCGACTCCTGCGAGTAGCGCGTCCCCCAAATGCACCGAGGACAGAAAGGTACGCGCGGTGCGGGAAGAGCTCATAGTCGGCCATGGTAGTACATGTCGAAAGTACTACTTCTTCTTTTTGTCCTTCTTGGCCTTCTTTTTCTTGCCCTGCTTCTTGCCGTTGCCATTGACCTTGGCACGCTCCAAGTCGGCTGCGACATCCGGGACGTAGGCAAAGTCGTTGCGCGGCGGGCGGACGTATTCGGCCTCGAGATCGGGGCGGCTCGGAATTTCCGGTACGTCTTGCTCCACGTGCTGGTAGGGAACCATCTTGAGGATGTGGTTGATCACGTTGATGCGTGAGCGCTTCTTATCCTCGGATTCGACCGTGTACCAGGGGGCGGAGGGGGTGTCCGTGTGGACGAACATTTCGTCCTTGGCACGCGAGTAGTCTTCCCAGCGAGTGATGGACTGCAGGTCCATGGGGGAGAGCTTCCAGCGGCGCAGCGGATCGTTGCGGCGGGATTTAAAGCGCGCGAGCTGCTCCTCGTCAGAGACGGAGAACCAGTACTTAAGCAGAATGATGCCATCTTCGATGAGCATGTGCTCTAGCTGCGGGGCCTGGTGGAGGAAGCGCACGTACTCCTGCTGGGAGCAAAAGCCCATGACGCGTTCCACGCCGGCGCGGTTGTACCAGGAACGGTCGAAGATGACGATCTCACCAGCGGTAGGCAGCTTCTCAACGTAGCGCTGGAAGTACCACTGGCCCGCCTCGCGGTCGGTGGGCTTGGGCAGCGCTTCGATGCGGCACGTACGCGGGTTCAAGTATTGCGTAATGCGCTTGATGGCCGAACCCTTGCCGGCGGCGTCGCGGCCTTCCATGATGATGACCACGCGGGCACCGGTCTCAACGACCCACTGCTGCATCTCGACGAGCTCGGCTTGGAGGCGCTTAAGCTCGTCCTCATAGGCTTGCTTGTCAAGCTTCGGCGGCTTGGTGGCAGACTTCTTAGACTGTGAACTCATACCTTTAAATTTACCCCTTAGCTGGGAAAATGACTAACCGCGGGGGTTAGAAATGTGGGTCTGATGGAGCTTGTGATCAGTCAACCTCGTGTTGCGTTACCGCTCCGCTGGCGGCGTCGACATCCAGCTCGTGTTCCTGGCCGTTGGCCTTGAATTCAATCTCCCAGTGCGGGCCCTTGCCGTCGTCGCCATCGTCGTAGTCGACTTCCTTTTCCGTGACGGCCTGGGCATCAACGCCGGCGTGGGCTAAGGCTTTCTTGAATGCTTCGTCGCCGCTGAGCATCCCGGAGTTTTCTGTGTTTCCAGTGGCCCCAGCGCCAGCCGTGTCCGCAGGCTGCTGAGCATCGGCATCGTCGTCCGCATCCGTGTCTGTCGCTGCGGCTGTTTCCGTCACGGTTTCCACAGGCGCGGGAGTCGGCGTCGGGGCGGGATCGGCCTCTTTATTTGAAGAGCACGCAACCAGCGCGGTGCTCACGAAGAGCGCGATGCCGGCGGCGGTAAAGCGGGAACGAAGAGTCACTAAGGCTCATCCTTCTCAGTTAATCGGGGGAAATGTGGGCTCCACCGTATCGAAATCAGGCCGTGTTCGCTGAAGATCCTGTATGTGGCCTGAATGTTAACGGCCGTGACAAGAGCAGTCGTCGCCGCAGCCACCAGCAGCGGGTGGCTCACCGAAGCGCGTGATGTTTTCGATTTCCCCAAGACCTTCGATGCTGATGCGGGTGCGGGAGTCGTCGCCCAGCAGCGCCTGGTCACCGCGCGCGAAGCCCACGCCTTCCGGGGTTCCGGTGGCAATGACATCGCCCGGATTAAGAGGGTAGAGGGAGGAACAGAAGGCGATGAGCTCGGCCACGGAGAAGATGAGATCATCAGTGTTGTCATCTTGGCGCACGTCGCCGTCGACGCTCGTCCTAAGCCGTGCGGCTTTGCCCGGGGCCCATTCATCAGCCGTGGTCAACCATGGTCCAAATCCAGCGGTGCGGTAGAAGGATTTGCCGGCGTGGAACTGCGTAGTTGCGCGCTGATAATCCCGCAGAGTGTAGTCGTTCATAATGGCATAGCCAGCCACGTAATCCAGCGCATCTTTCACGCTCACCCGGTGCGCGCGGCGGCCCATGACTACGGCGAGCTCTCCTTCGTAGTCCAGTTTCTTCGTGGCATAGTCCGGAATATAGACATCGTCGAAGGGGCCGGTCAGAGCCTCCGGGAACTTGATGAAGAGCGTGGGCTGTGTGGGAAGTTCTCTCCCCATCTCCCGCGCATGCTTGGCGTAGTTGACGCCAACGCAGATAATCTTGCCCGGGTTCGGGAGGACGGGGGCGAGGTCGGCGTTGTCAAAAACCACCGGCTCGCCGGAGAGCTGCGCGGCTTTACGCCAGTCTGGACTGGCCAGCAATTCGCCGACATCCTCATAATCCAGTTCGGTGCCCACGTTGGGGCCGTCAATACGGATAGCGCAGGTGCCAAAACTGGTGCGGAGAGTAGCGAGCTTCATGCCGGCTAGTCTAACGCGCGAAGAATCTCATCTACCGCATCAGCACAGACGATGGGAATCTCTTGGGCTTCCTGTTTGCTCCACGGCTTGAGAACAAACGCGGCTGGGTCCATGCGGCCAGGTGGTCGGCCTATACCCACTGAAAGTCGCTGATAGTCCTTAGTACCCAAAGACTTCGTGGTGGAACGCAGGCCATTGTGGCCGTGGTCTCCGCCGCCGAGGCGTCGCTTGATGGCGGCGAAGTCAAGCTCCAGCTCATCGTGGACAACGATGATGTGATCATGCGGAACGTTGAAGTACTGGGCAAGGGCCTTGGTGGGGCCGCCGGACAAGTTCATAAAGCTGCGCGGCTTGGCGACGATCACCTTGGCGTCCCCACGCCGCGCTTCGGCGACATCCGTGTTTGTCTTCTTATGAACGGAAAAGGAAGTCAGCAGCTCGTGGGCTAGTTCATCAGCCACGTCAAAGCCAATGTTGTGGCGGGTACCGGCGTACTTCGGTCCGGGGTTTCCTAGACCAACGACGAGAAAGGGAGAAGAATTCACGCTGCCCATTCTAAACAGCGCGAGGGCTAAAACGGCGAACCGCGCCCGCCCCAGAAAGTAGGGGAACAGGCGCGGTGCGCTAAATAGGTGAGGGGGGAGGATTTACTCCTCGTCCTTCTTCTCCTCGGAAGCTCCCTCATCTACGGACTCGGCGCCAGCCTCAGCGCCGCCTTCCTCGGCAGCCTCAGCAGCAGCCTCGACGTCCTCATCAACCTCCGGCTCGGAGATGGAGACGATGACGGTGTCTTCCTCGGCCACGAGGGTGGTGCCCTCCGGCAGGGTGATGTCGCCAGCGGTGACCACGGTGCCATCCTCGAGACCCTCGATGGACACGGCGATCTCTTCCGGAATGTTGAGTACGTCGGACTCGACCAGCAGCACGTCGGCATCCTGGATGAACATGAGGCCCGGAGCCGGCTCGCCCTCGATGGCGAGCGGCACCTCAACCTCAACCTTCTCGCCACGCTTAATGGAGAGCAGGTCGATGTGGTCGATGTTGAAGGTCAGGACGTTCTGGTCGATGTGCTTGACCATGACGAGGTGCTGCTCGCCCTCGAGCTCCAGCTCGAACACGGCGTTAACACCTTGGTTACGGACGACTGCGGTCATTTCCAGACGGTCAACGGCGAAGTGCAGAACGTCGACGGCGTGGCCGTAGACAACGCCCGGGACCTTGCCGGCAGCGCGCAGACGGCGAGCGAAGCCCTTGCCAAACTCAGAACGGACTTCAGCCTTCACTACGGGGCGCTCAGAAGCCATAAGTAAATCTCCTTAAAAGTATCGTTGTGCGGCAAGGGCTGTTGAAGGACCGTGTAGATACGACAAAAGCCTGCCGATGGACGTCTTGGACGAGTCATCGCAGGCTTAAATACAAGATTCACTGCTTAACTTGTGCTATCGCGTCGATAACGGATTTCTCCCTCGCCGAGACGCACAAGATTTTAGCAGCAGCGTTGTCGCAGAACCAAATCTAGTGAGTCTCAAACAGCGTGGTCACAGAACCGTTCTCGAAAATCTCGTGGATGGTGCGGGCCAGCAGCGGGGCGATGGACAGCACCGTAAGGTTGTCCCAGCCCTCGGTGGACTGCGGCAGGGTATCGGTGGTGATGACCTCGACAGCGCCGCACTCGGACAGGCGCTCGCGAGCCGGGTCGGAGAAGACACCGTGGGTACAGGCAATAACCACGGACTTGGCGCCGGCTTCCTTGAGCACGCGGACTGCGCCCGCGATGGTGCCGCCGGTATCAATCATGTCATCGAGCAGGATGCAGTCCTTGCCCTCCACGTCACCGACGACGCGGTTAGACACAGTCTTGTTGGCTTCGGTGGTAGAGCGGGTCTTGTGAACGAAGGAGAGTGGAGCGTCACCAAGCTCGTGTGCCCACTTCTCCGCCACCTTCACGCGGCCGGCGTCGGGGGAGACCACGGCCAGGTTGTCCATGGGGTACTTGGACTTGATGTAGTCGGTCAGGATCGGCATCGCGTGCATGTGATCAACCGGGCCATCGAAGAAACCCTGAATCTGGTCGGTGTGCAGGTCCACGGACACGATGCGGTCGGCACCGGCAGCGGCCAGCAAGTCTGCCACTAGGCGGGCGGAGATAGGCTCGCGGCCCAGGTGCTTCTTGTCCTGGCGTGCGTACGGGTAGAAGGGCAGGATGGCGGTGATGCGCTTGGCGGAGCCGCGCTTGAGCGCGTCAATCATGATGAGCTGCTCTACCAGCCACTTGTTGAGCGGCTGGGTGTGGGACTGCATCACGAAGCAGTCTGCACCACGGACGGACTCCTCGAAGCGAATGAAGATCTCACCGTTGGCGAAATCGCGGGCGGTGGTCGGAACCAGATCGGTCTTGAGCTCCTTGGCCACAGCCTCAGCCAACGCCGGGTGAGCGCGCCCGGTGAAGAGCATCATGTTCTTGCTGCTGCCGGTAACCTTGCCAGTCATCAGTAGATATCCCTTTACTTGTCGTTAGTTAGTGGTCTGGTCGTCAGCCTTGGCGTCCTGTGCCTTGTCGGCTGCTTCCGCTGCCGGCGTGCCCGGGCGCTTCTTTTGTACCCAACCTTCGATGTTGCGCTGCTTGCCGCCGGAGACCGCGAGCGCTCCCGGGGGAACGTCGTCCTTAATTACTGTACCCGCACCGGAGTAGGCGCCATCACCGACGGTAACGGGAGCAATGAACATGGTGTCCGAACCAGTGCGCACGTGGCTGCCGATGGTGGTGTGGTGCTTGTTGACGCCGTCGTAGTTGACGAAGACGGAGGAGGCACCAATGTTGGAGTAGTCACCCACGGTTGCATCGCCGATATAGGTCAGGTGGGGAACCTTGGTACCGCGGCCAATCTGGGCCTTCTTCGCCTCGACGAAGCCGCCCAGCTTGCCTTCTTCACCCACGATGACGCCGGGGCGGATGTAGGTGAACGGGCCAATCTGCGCATTGCTGCCAATGACGGAGTCGAAGCCGTGCGTGCGCACCACGCTGGCACCTGCTCCGACCTGCATATTGGTCAGGGTGGTGTCGGGGCCAATCTCGGCGCCATCGGCGATGGTCGTCGCACCCCACAGCTGGGTATTGGGGTGAATGACAACGTCCTGGCCAATGGTCACGTTGACGCCGATCCAAGTGGTATCGGGATCAACGATGGTGGCGCCGCCACGCATGGCTTCCTCGACCACACGGCGGTTGAGAAGGCGGCCGGCCGCGGCCAACTGCACGCGGTCGTTGACACCGGAGAGCTCCTCCGGATCAGCAGCAACGTGCGCGCCGACGCGGTGGCCGGCCTCGCGGGCGATCTCCAGCACATCGGTGATGTAGAGCTCACCCTGGGCGTTATCGGAGTTGAGCTTCGTCAGGGCGTCGCGAAGCACGGCCCCATCGAATGCGAAGACGCCGGAGTTGACCTCGCGCACCGCGCGCTGCTCTTCGGAGGCATCCTTCTGCTCCACGATGGCGGTGACAGAACCATCCTCGGCGCGCAGCACGCGGCCGTAACCGGTGGGATCCTCCAGAGTCATGGACAGCACGGTCACGGCGTTAGCTTCGCCGGTGTGGGCCTCATGCAGCTGACGCAGGGTCTCCGGGCGTAGCAGGGGAACGTCACCGTTAGTCACGATGACGGTGCCATCGAAATCAGGCAATGCACTCAGGCCGCACTGCACGGCGTGGCCGGTACCGTTCTGCTCTTCCTGGATGGCCTGGGAGACCGCGCAGTCCAGCTCCTCGGAGATGGCATCGACGGCAGGGGAGACCTGGTCGCGCTGGTGGCCCACGACGACCACGAGGTGCTCTGGGTGCAGGCCAGCGGCTGCGTGGAGGGCGTGGCCGAGAAGTGACCTCCCGCCAATCTCATGCAACGTCTTCTGGGTTGAGGATTTCATGCGGGTACCTGCGCCTGCTGCAAGGACGATGGCGGCGCAGTTAGTTACTTCAGCCACGAGTGTGTGCTTCTCCTGTGATTGGGGATGTCAGGACTTACTTTTTTCATCATAACGTGTACGTCCTATTTTCCGCGTGATACCTCCGGAAGTGCACGGGCACGCCATGCTCCAAGTAGTCCGATGCTGGCCAGGAATAAAATGGCCGCCGAGGGGCCAGCCAAAGCGATCACGGCGGAGATACCGCCGATTACGAGGAGGATGACACCCATCATGGTGTTTGCGGCCCCGACGTAGCGGGTGCGTTTATCCTCGCCCGCCATATCCACCACATAGGTCTTGCGCGCTACGCGAATGGCAGCGTGCGCCAGGTTGACCAGGAAAAATCCGAGGGGAAGCGCCCACATGCTTACCGCTGTCGGTGCCCACGCCGCACAGGCCACGATGGCCAGCAAGATGATCGCCGCGGCACCTGCGGCCCAGGACATGACCAAGCGCGACGACTTATCAGAGAGCACACCGGATACACGGCCGCCCACGAGGCTGGCCAAGCCCGAGGCCAAGACGAAGCCACCGAGCCCACTCAAAGCCTGCGAGCCGATGCTCTGTGAAAGCACCACGATGAAGGAGGTGGATAGGGCAGACACCAGCAGCAGGGCGCGAACGTTGACGAAGCTGCGGAAGCGCGCATCCTGGGTGTATAGCTGCCAGGTATCCTTCCACCAGCTGCGGTTCATACCTTCCCGGCCGGAGTTTTCTGGCACCGGCTCCTCGATGCCGCGAAAGACCGCTGCCGCCAGGAACCACGTGGCTGCGCCGATGGCCAGCAACGCCGCCAAACCCCAGCGCGGGAGCTCACCTAGTACAGCGAGGATGACGCCAGTAATAAGGGTGACTGCGCCGCCGAGCTGTGTAGCGTGACCGGTCACCACTCCGCGGTGCCCCTTGGAGATGGTGCGGCCTTGCACGTCCTTGCCGGTCAGCGAACACAGCGCGCGGAGTACGGCAAGCGCCGCAAGGGCGAGGCAGACGATGAGGCCGAGGAGGGGGCCTTCGACAAGCACGGCAGCCGCCGCGATGATCGCCGCGCACAGACCCTGGCCCACCGAGCCCAGCACCCACAGGCGCTTGCGAGCTGGGTGGGTGAGCACCCACGGAGTCCAGGCGGCTTGGGGGAGCATGGAACCGGACTCGCGCAAGGGCACCAGCAGGCCGGTGAAGAAGCCTGGGACCCCGGCCACACTGAACAGCCAGGGCAGGACTGTCTTTCCAGAGAGCAATTGATCGCCCACGCCCTGCAGGCCGTTCGACCAGACGAAGCGGCGGGCATTGGCGGACTCGTTGGAGGGTGAGGAGCCGTGGGGAGATGCAGAACGCGAAGCCATGACTGTGATCTTAAGCCCGGCTCGGCCTTATCTGGGTCCTAAGGTTCACCTGATCTCTATCCTGGGAGGCATGTCTATCTCCGCTCGCCCTACAGTATCCCGCCGTATGTTCGTCCAGGGTTCCGTGCTCACTGTCGCCGGTGCCGCCGTGATGGGGCTGAGCGCCTGTTCCACCTCGGGATCGAAGAATCAGCCGGAGCCGCTGGGCTACGACGGCGAGCCGCGCGCTCTGCCCATCCCGCCCGTGGAGGAAGGAGAGGTTGTCGACGGCACACGCGTATTCAAGCTCACCGCCCAAGATGGCTACTCGGAGATCCTCCTCGGCAACGACCGCACGCGGACGTGGGGCTTCAACGGCGCCTTCCTGGGGCCCACGCTGCGCGCCCGTCGCGGTGAAAAAGTCCGCGCGGAGATCACCAACGACCTTATTGAAATGACCACGGTGCACTGGCATGGCATGAAGCTGCCAGCCTACTCGGATGGCGGCCCGCACTCGCCGATTGAGGTGGGCAAGACCTGGAAGCCCGAGTGGGAGATCATCCAACCCGCGGCCACGCTGTGGTACCACCCGCACCCGCACATGGCCACGGCCACGCATGCCTACCGCGGGTTGGCGGGCATGTTCCTTATCGACGATGATGTTGCCGATGACCTCGACATTCCACAGGACTACGGTGTCGATGACATCCCGGTAGTCATCATGGATGCCAAGTTCACCGATGACGGCCAGATTGATGAAAAGAGCGATAACACCCTGGGCCTTCTGGGTACCACGCCTCTGGTCAACGGCATCACCAATGCGCGCTTCGACGCCACCACGCGCCGGGTCCGCCTGCGCCTGCTCAACGGCGCTTCGATGCGCTTCTACACACTGGAGCTTACAAACGGCCCCTTCCACATCATCGCCACGGACACGGGGCTTCTCGACGCCCCCGTGGAAGTCGATTCCCTCTTCCTCGGCCCCGGCGAGCGCGCCGAAATTATCGTGGACCTGGAGCCCAGCAAAGAAGTGCAGCTGCGCTCGGTGCCGCGCAAGGATAACTTCGGGGTGCCCAAAGACAAGGATGCGGCTGACTTCGGCTTCCAAGATTCCTTCGACCTGCTCACCATTTCCGGGCCGGAAGAGTCCGCGCCCGAAGCCCCCGCCCTGCCGGCAACGCTTGACCCCGCTGCGGCGAAGACCCCGTCCACGCAGGGCCTTGAAGAGCGTGAGTTCGTGCTCAACACCTTCATGATCAACGGTGAGCAGATGGACATGGCACGCGTGGATACCGTCATCGACCACGATGCCCCGGAGATCTGGACCGTGACCAATGAGAACTCTGATTGGCCGCACAACTTCCACATCCACAACGCCCGCTTCAAGGTTCTGGACTGGGACGGCGATGAGAAGATGGATGTCTTCAATTCTGGGTGGAAAGACATTGTCAACCTTCCGCCGAAGGTGACCGCACGCCTGCTGGTGGAGTTTGGCCATTTCCCGGATAAGACCATCCCGTACATGTACCACTGCCACATGCTGTTGCATGAGGACGAGGGAATGATGGGGCAGTACGTCATGGTCAACAAAGGCGAAAAGCCCGACGTGCGCGTGAAGCCCGCCGCCTTAGTTTTCGACCAAACCGCCACCGCGCACTCCGCCCACGCCGGCCAGGTGGTGGACTCCTCTCGTAGTCCCTATGCGACGCCTGAGGCGAAGGCCTAACCGTTTACGATTTTCTCGTAGGCACGGCCCGTTAGCGCCGAGCTGTGCCAGCGGCGGAAGAGGTTGGATGGGCGGTTGCGCATCATGGTGACCGCGAATTTGCGAGCGTCAGAGATGACCTCTGGTCCAAGGGCGTTAAAGGTTTCTTCTAGTTGGCCGATGGGGTAGTAATAGGCCTCTGTTGGCGTGACGTTGTAAAAATGGGAAGCAACGAAGTGGTAGGGGGATTTGCTAAACCAAATAGTGCCGGATTCTGCTTTCCAATCGCCGCCCTCGCGTGGAAGAAGGTTAAAGAATCCAGTGCCGAGGGTGTAGCCGTCAAGAAAACCTGGGTCTAAGTCAGTTGGGTCAGTGACGACGCTGTTACGCGGGAAGACAAGGAACTCAAGTATTCCGGTGTTGAGGGTGGCGTAGCGGCCACCTGCGGTTGAAGGATAGTCCGACAGCGTCCAATAGGTTCTCTCAGTTTCTGGAGCGACGGGGATGATGTGCTCGAGAGCGAAGGCGATGTCCTTGATTACTGCTTGGACGACCTCAGGGGGTGAGTTCTTTTCCAACTTTGTAGGGGCCGAAGCTTCGACGGCCCGGACAAAAGCTGCGCGATCAGATGGTGAGGGTTCCCAATCTCCAAGGATCCAGTGCTTTTGATCTGTGACGGTTATGACTAAGTCCAGTGGGCTGGGGCCTTCGGAAGCTAATACACCGCTGCGATTCCGGAGTAAGACGCCGGCATCGAGTTGGTACTGGATCATTTGTTTTTCAAGGATGTCCAGCTCCAAAGGCGGTGCGGGCGCAAAGGATAGTGCTACGACATCGCCCCAGGCACTATGGTGGTTGGAACCATGCGTATGGTCCCAGAACCGCTTGACGACGTCGATGGATTGGCCCACGTATTTGGTGCCATCGTCGAACTCAATGACGTAGATCCCACACCGTTCATCTGCAGGGAAAATGGGGCCGATGGGGGTATTAGAGTCGAGCTCGACGCGTTTGAAGTCAAGGGAAGAGGCCATGATGACAACGTAGACGATGCCTGGGCCCAGCGCCCGCAGATTGGGTGTTCCCGATAAAAGAAAGCCCCGCTGACGCGGGGAGGTGATGGTGTTAAGCATCAGCAAGGGCTCATCCCAGCAGCGCAGGGAAGTTAAATGGCCCGTCATGAAGCCTACATTGTGATTGCTAAACAACAGTTTTCAGAAAACAATGAACTTGCTAATGCTAAGAATGCTATGCTTGTTTTAAACCACTTCTTGTGAAGGATGATCATGGAAAAGACCGCTGGACAGGGGTCGAACTCAAGTTTAATTTCGGACCGGACACATGATTTTTGTCTTAGGGCTGATGGCTGGGCGCGCGAGCGTAGTCCGCAAGCTCAAAGCCTGTGGGCGAAGTCCGGTAACGGCACGGATTTTTTGACGCTGCCGCAGCATATGGTGGACTCGGCATGTGCTGCCTCATTCCTGTTTAACTCCTGGTTGGCTGCTTCTGTGAAGCGCTATCTTTCAGAAGAGCTGGGAGTCGATGAGTCTGGGGTTGAGGCACTGTATGTGTGGCTTGCGGGGGTCCACGATGTGGGAAAGGCAATACGCACGTTCCAGCGCCTACTACTGGAAAGTGATAAAGCGTATCTTGTTCATGCCGTCTCTGATGCAGGTTTAAATATCGAGCTCAGTGTTGATGAGGCAAACTTCGACAAGCTTCCGCATGGCGTTGCATCGGGTGAAATCCTCTCGCAATGGTTATGCGCGCGAGGTGTTCGCCTCCCAAAAGCTAACGCATTGGCGGCAGTGGTTAACGCCCATCACGGCATTGCGAATAAACCTTCTGCACAGGTGCGCGCCCTTATTGAGGATTACCCCGAGCCGTGGAAGAACGTACATATAGAGCTACTTGACGCGATGACGGAGCTTTGCGGTGCTGATTCAGTACTTGAGAACGTCAGTCGGGGTAGAAAGTTGCATCAGGGCGCTGCGGAAATCCTCACTGGGCTCGTGGTGATGGCGGACTGGGTAGCTTCCAACGAAAGTGCGTTCACTCTGTATGTGAGCGGAACGCAGTTGGAACGAGTTGAAGCAGCTGCTGCAGTCATCGACGTAACGATGCCTTGGGAACCTGAAAAAGTGGATTGGCAGGATATCGACGATCACTTTAGGCGGTCGTTTGACTGGCCAGAGGAGTACCGCGCTCGGCCGGTGCAACGTGCTGTCGTAGAAGCAGTGCAACAGCTGAAGGGGCCAATGCTTGTTGTTATTGAGGCCGAAACTGGAGTTGGAAAGACTGAGGCGGCCCTGGCCACCGCCGAGATCCTAGGTGCTGGCAGCGGAGCACAAGGGATCTTCTTTGCTGCGCCGACAATGGCAACGGCCAATGGGTTGTTGGAGCGCACAATCGAATGGGCCTCGAACAACAGCATTGACTCGGTAAGGAGCATGTACCTTGCTCACTCCAAAAACGTGCTCTCGGAGCCGTACCGGCAGCTGAAATTCTCGCAAATTGGCAAGGATTCCGGCGAAGGCGGCGGAGTTATTGCGTCACAATGGATGTCTGGACGCCGTCTGGGGCTGTTGTCCAATTTTGTGGTTGGTACCGTGGACCAAGTTTTGATGATGGCGCTTCAGCAACGCTTCCACATGCTGCGGCACGTGGGGCTGGCGGGAAAGGTCATCATCTTTGACGAGGTGCATTCCTTCGACGTCTACACCAGTGACTACCTCCAAAGAACTATCGAGTGGCTCGGCTACTACGGTGCCAGCGTCATTCTCATGTCAGCGACTCTTCCGCCAGACAAGCGACGTTCACTGGTACAGGCATACTCCTGTGCTTCCTGGTCGGATGAGGAACCTATTGGGTATCCACTGCTAACACTCGCAACTCGGGATTCCGTGGAGTTTCACTCGGTTCCGCCAATGCCAACGAACTTAGAAGCGCGTATCGAGTACCTAGACGATGATGTGGAAAAGCTCGTTACATTTGCGGAGCGGTACCTCGACAAAGGCGGCTGCGCGCTCATTATTTGCAATACGATTGCCCGCGCACAAGAGGCATACCGAGTACTGGAAGATGTTTATGGCAATGATGTCCAGCTACATCATGCTGGTTTCGTTGCGTGGGAGCGCGTAGCGAAGGAAGATGCACTGCGCGAGGAACTCGGACCTGATTCTCACCGGGAGAGTGGACGTCCGTGGCGCAAGATAGTGGTCGCAACCCAAGTTGCCGAGCAAAGTCTCGATATTGATGCTGATGTCCTTGTCACGGATATCGCCCCGATGGATCTCATTATTCAGCGCATTGGACGCTTACATCGCCACACGCGCCCATCAACCGATCGGCCGGAAAAGCTACAACAGCCGCAGGTGATGATTAGGGGAGTTCTCGAGCGCGAGCCAGTTCCCGAGTTCGATTCGGGGGCTGAGTTTATCTACGGCGAAACCTTGCTTCTTTCGACCTACGCGACGCTTCCGGAAGTCTTTCGACGCCCCGATGATATTGAAGGGCTTGTCCGAGCAGCATATGACAAGAACTTCACTCCACCGGTGGAGTGGGAAGAGGCGTGGGAGAAGGCTCGGGAGCAGAACCTGTTTGATGAAGATAGCGCGCACTCGAAATCGTCGACTTTTCGACTGCCTAGCCCTCGGCGACGAACCAGCTATGATGCGCTGTTTTCGCAGCTCGTCAGTGATGACGCAGCATCGGGAGATGAACGCGGTGCTGCTCAAGTCCGAGACGCCGAACCGTCGGTGGAAGTCATTCCTATCAGGAGTACCGAGTACGGGTATCAACCGTGGGGGCTAGAGGAAGAAGCACTCGATGGAGCTGAGTTGTCCTACGATGCCGCGTTCCATTTGGCTTCGAGCACGGTTCGCCTCCCAACCCGTATGACGAGGTGGGAATCTGATTTCGAGGCGGTTATCAGCACTTTGGAAGAAGCTACGCCGGCACAATGGCGTTCTCATTTCCTATTGAGGGGACAACTGGCGTTGCCGTTGGACGAATCTGACACCGCACAACTTGGCCGCTTTACCGTGTCCTATTCCTCCAAGCTGGGAATCGAAATTCTTAGCGACGGGAGAAAGTGAATGTCCGTCGACCTTTGTACTCTGAGGGCACCTCCTCTCAGAGGCTCCTCTACGACAATCAACAACCCACAACAAGACAAAGAAAGGAGGCGAAAGAAGAATGACTGAAATCTCAACGTTTAACCTTCTCAATGAGCCATGGATCAAGTGCATGGATGGTACCAACCAGCCTGTAAATTTGAGCATCCGCGATATCTTTTCTGGCCGCGGTGACGCTTACAAAGTCGTTGGTGACTCACCAACCCAGGATTACGCGGTGCTCCGTGTGCTATTGGCCATTTTTTGGCGGGCGCATGCTCTAGAACTTGTAGAAAGCTACGCGGGCAATAATTGGGAAGACTTTGATTGGCCGGAATGGTTCGATGAACTGCGTGATCAGCTTGTAAACGAGAAGCGCGATGACGCGGTCCTTGACTACCTTGATGGCTTTGAAGATCGGTTTGATCTTCTTTCACCAATTGCTCCCTTCATGCAAGTCGCGGACTTGCATACGAAGTCAGGAGCCACAAAACCTGTATCCTTCATTGTTCCGGAAGCTGCTGACGATTTTTTCACCATGCGTACAGCGGAAGGGCGAGAATCTCTCGCTCTCGATGAGGCCGCTAGATGGCTGATTCATGCGCAGGCATTCGATTACTCGGGAATCAAGTCGGGCGCGGAAGGAGATCCCCGCGTTAAAGGCGGGCGAGGCTACCCCATCGGAACTGGTTGGACCGGACGCACTGGCGGCACGATTGTCCTAGGGGCAGGTGGGATTCTCGAAACCCTGATTCTCAATACTCCTCCATCGGCAGTCTTGGATTCCCAGGAAGGAGGAGCGGTAAGAGCGGATACTCCAGTTTGGGAACGCGAACCTGATACTGCGATGCAGCGGCCGGGATCAAGCGATGACATAGGAGCCGTCCCACACGGTGCGGTTGATCTCGCAACCTGGCAGGCACGGCGTATTCGCCTGTTCTTTGAAGGCGACCGTGCAGTCCAAGTACTGGTATCCAACGGTGACCGTATTCCAGATGCGGGGAAGAACGTCATGGGTGATCCCATGACTCCCTACCGCTACAGCCCGAATCAGTCGAAGAAGGGCATTGACGCTTACTACGCGCGTCCATACGACCCGACGCGGACAATGTGGAGAGCACTTGATGCATTGATCGCATTGGAAGATGATCCCGGATTCGATAACGGCAAGAACAAAGCCCCTAAGCGGCCGAGGAATCTCTCCAACTTGGCAGATCTTGAGGCGGACGGGTACTTGGACAAGAGCCTTCTCGACCTTGCTTTAGTGTCGATGGAGTATGGCCCACAGGAATCGTCTGTAGCCTCGACATTCACCGCTACGATTGGCTTGCCACTCGTCGTTCTGCGTGCTGATGATACGGGCCGGAAGGTGCGCAATGCAGTTCGCACCTCTGCTGAGAAAACCGGAAAAGCAGCTATCAGCCTCGGCTGGTTTGCAGGTCAACTGCTCGTCGCCGCTGGCGGTGACTATGAATTCGGAAGCAATACCGCAGACCGTTTCTATGCTCGCCTTGAGCCGCTCTTCTTGGCGTGGATGGCAGGATTGAACTCCGGCAACGCTGAAACGGAACAGATTGATTGGCAAAAGCAGCTCCGCGAGCAAGTGCTTCGTGACGCTCGCGAACTTCTTCGTGGTGCTGGGACAAAGGCCATCGTGGGCAGGGAAGTCGACGCTGGAGACAGCGGCAAAGGACGAATAGTGTCAGCCGGCTCGCTTTACCGTCAACTGCATCGAAGGCTGGACAAGGACCTTCCATTGACGGTATCTCGCACTACCCCAGGCACAGATACCTCTGAAAAATCACACGAGGATGATTCCGATGACTAACACTCCAACTAGCACTGACTATCCGACCAGGTCGACAGGGCCAACCTTGCGCCCAGCAGTAGCTCGGACTGCGAACGCCCTCCAGTTCGCCATCTTGCGTTCACCAAACCACGCGCAGAGCGCGCAAGCGCGTGCAACTCTTGCGAACCTTCGCAGGTATGCTTCTGTTCCCCTCAAGGACCAACCTCTAGCGCTAGAAGAAGTCTTGTTGAGCCTTTACCCGCCTCTCGGTGAAACGGAGCTTGGCAGAGGAAATGCCCCTTCAGCGTCTGAGTTGGCTGCATTTCATGCGCTCGTCATGTTTGGCATACACATGCAAAGTGCGACGACTGACGCCCACGTTGAAGGTCAAAGCTTTGCTCGTGCATGCGGTCGTTTCTTCGCCCAGAGCGAATCGCAGTCCACAAAACCCCGCTTCGATGCCATGCTCGTTTCACGCGATGAAGCCTCCCGATTGATCCATATCCGCTCGCTCATCACTCTGCTCCGCGGCGCAAAAATTGGCTTTGACTATGGGCAGTTTGCGCAAGACCTCAGAATTCTCAGCGCTCATACTTCTACTCAATCTGATCAGAATCGTCGCCAGGGAGTTCTTTTGAGATGGGGTCGTGATTTTGCCACTGGTGCTTTTACTAAAAGCACGAAATCCACTGAATCGTAAATAACACTCTTGAACTGAAAGGAAAGTTCACCATGTCTCTTGTCATTGATATCCACGCTCTGCAAACGCTGCCGCCATCCTTGATTAACCGCGACGATACGGGTGCACCTAAATCCGCGATCTTTGGTGGAGTCCCGCGCCAGCGCGTGTCCTCCCAGTCTTGGAAGCGTGCAATCCGTAATTACTTTGAAAAGAATGTTGATCCTAAGTCTGTGGGGGCCCGCTCGAAGCGCCTGCCAGAGAAGATTGCCAAGCTGGTTGAGGAACACGAAGGCTGGGATGCCGAGCGCGCAATCAAACAGGTTAGTGACCTCTTCAAGGTTGCAGGAATTTCGACCGAAGTTGATAACAAGCGAATCAAGGAACTAGAAAAGTCCGAAGCCGAGGATAAAGAGGAGCTCCTCAAGGAAGCCCGCTATCCGCGCACCAAATACCTCATTTTCTTGAGCCCGCAGCAGATTGACCGCGCGGTCCAGGCAATCGTCGCTGCAGACGGAGAGAAGATCAAAAAGGCTGAGGCGAAGGAAATTCTCGATACTCAGCACTCGGTTGATATGGCGATGTTTGGTCGCATGATTGCTGATGATGCTGCCTTTAACGTCGATGCCGCAGTGCAGGTTGCTCATGCTCTGGGTATTCACGATAGCGCTCCGGAATTCGACTACTTCACTGCTGTCGATGATCTTGCAGAAGACGGTGAAGAGACAGGTGCTGGGATGATTGGCACGGTACAAATGATGTCTTCCACCCTGTACCGGTTTGCCACGGTAAACGTAGCGGGCCTTAAGGAGAATCTCGACTCCGAGGAGAACGCGAAGCAAGCTGCGGTTCAGTTTGTCGACGCTTTCATCAAGTCCATGCCCACCGGAAAAATCAACACTTTTGCCAACCACACGCTGCCTGAGCTGGTTTATGTCACGGTGCGTGATACACGCCCGGTCAGCCTCGTGACTGCGTTCGAGGAGCCGGTCCAAGCCACCAACGACAAGAATTTGCGCATCGCTGGTGCCGAAGCTCTGGCAAACGAAGAAAGGGAATTTGAGGAGAACTACGGATTGAAGCCACTGGCTGCATTCGTGGTTGGCGTAAGTGAAGCGCGTGTACCGTTCGCTGACATTGCTGAGACCATCACTCTGCCTGAGCTTTCGGAAAGTCTCACCGCAGCGTTGGATTCCTCCCAGTCCTAGTGAAGGGAGCCATCTCATGACATCGAGCTTATTACTGCTACTCAAAGCCCCCTTGCAGTCGTGGGGCAACGAATCACGCTACGCCACGCGAACAACGTCTCAGATTCCATCGAAATCCGGAGTGCTCGGCATGCTCGCCGCCGCCGATGGTCGCCGGCGGACTGACGGCATTGAGGATCTTGCCCGTCTGACCTTCGCTGTGCGAGTCGACCAGTCTGGAAGTCTGCTGCGCGATTACCAGACGGCGCAGGATTGGCAGCGCAATCCCAATGCATCTGCAAAATTAATTACCCGGTATTTCTTGTCCGATGCTGCGTTTGTTGCTGCGATCGAATCTGAAGACCGTGGAATGCTCGAAGGTTTGGCGGAAGCACTACACAAGCCGGCATTTCCGATTTTCTTGGGACGACGGTCATGTCCGGCTCCGCCGAATGTAGTACAGGGTATCGTGGATGATCCTGTGGTTGAGGCGCTCCAAGCGCACTCTACGTGGCATGCCACAAAGGAGTATATGAAGACCTGCGGGGAGAAGGTTGCCTTGCCGATCTATCGCGACGCAAAGCCAGGTGAACTAGGCGAGTCGTTGCAGGATGTTCCCGTCTCCTTCGACCCGAAGCACCGTAAATACTCGTGGCGCACAGTAGTTCAGCGTGAAAGCGCTACGGTGAACAATCCCCTGGATGCTTCGCAGTTGCGACCGGACCCGTTTATGGAAGCGGTGATGAACGCGTGACTACGCTTACTAAGATCTTGATCAACCCACAGTTGCGTCAAGGGCGGAAGCTGCTGACGAACCCACACGCTATGCATGCGGCAGTTAGCGCAGCCTTTCCACCGGATATCGATATCGATGAAGCTCGGTTGCTATGGCGGATTGATCGCAATAGATACGAGAATATTCTTTACATTGTTGGCCCCGAGAAACCGACGGCGTCTGGAATCGTAGAGCAGGCTGGCTTCGACACGCGGCCCGCCCAGTCTCTCGACTACACCCGCCTGTTGGGCTCCTTGCAGAAGGGGCAACGGTGGAGGTTTGAGTTACTTGCAAACCCGACTTATTCGCAGTCCAACAACGGAAAACGCGGCAAAGTTAAAGCTCATGTTTCAGTGGAACACCAGCTTGAGTGGCTTTACACCCGGGCAGAAAAGGCTGGCTTTGCGTTGGCTCCGCGCGACGATGACACGGCGCTTGCCGAAGAACGTGCTCGTTGGTCTGTAGAGGATGAAACCGCCATCGTGGAGAGGCGTACCCTCAATTTCCGTAAAGGTACAAACCGACGCCACATCCGCATCGTAACGGCTCGCTATCGGGGAACCCTAGAGGTCACCGAGCCTCAGTTGCTCCGCTCCACACTCACCCAAGGTATCGGACGTGCTCGTGGTTATGGTTGTGGACTGATGACGTTGGCGGCAGTGTCTTAATGGCTACGCCACATGAGGTCCCTATCGCACGCCAGGCCTTGGCGCGCGTAGGGGACCGTATCAGTTTTCTTTACGCTGAACGCTGTGTCGTGAATCGTGATGGCAATTCGCTCACGATAATGGACCAACGGGGGATTGCTCATCTTCCAGCTACGCAGATTGCGGCACTTCTGTTAGGACCCGGAACAAAAATTACTTACGCCGCGATGTCCCTGCTTGGTGACGCCGGCGTTAGCACCGTCTGGGTAGGAGAGCGCGGTGTCCGGTACTACGCGCATGGTCGTCCGCCAGCAAAATCAAGCCGCATGGCAGAAATTCAAGCGGAGGTAGTCACTCACCAACGTAAGCGATTGGATTGTGCGCGCCGCATGTATTCTATGCGTTTTCCAGGCGAGGATGTGTCGGGTTTGACCATGGCACAGCTACGAGGCCGGGAAGGCGCGAGGATGAAGAAAGTTTACGAAGCGGAATCGAAACGGACCGGCGTTTATTGGAATCGCCGATCCTATGATCCAAATGATTTTGATTCATCGGATCCGATAAACCAGGCGCTTACCGCCGCGAGCGCAGCGCTTTATGGAGTAGCCCATGCTGTAATCGCCGCATTAGGTTTCATTCCAGCCTTAGGCATTATTCATACCGGAACTGATCGTTCTTTTGTTTATGACATCGCAGATCTATATAAGGCAGAAATTTCAATTCCGGCTGCATTCGACACTGTCGCTGCTGCCAAGGGAAAACCATCGGCGGAAGTCCGTCGGCATGTTCGCGATTATGTTGTTTCGCACAGGCTGATGCCTCGCATGGTGAAAGACTTGAAATCGTTGTTCGATATCCCTGATGACGAACTCGTGAGTGATGTTGAACTTATGTTGTGGAGTGAGCTCGAGGTTATTGCTTCAGGCGTGAACTGGTCTGAAGAGGAGACACTTTCATGATCGTTCTCGTCGTTACAGCGTGCCCCGCTGGGCTCCGAGGTGATCTTTCCAAATGGTTGATTGAATTAACTCCTGGAGTGTTTGTAGGTCGCCCTTCAGCAAGAATTCGTGATCTGTTGTGGGAGCGAACAGTAGAACTATGTAAGGACGGAAGAGCACTATTGGTTTATTCAGCAGCCAATGAACAAGGTCTCGAGTTTAGGACTCACCGGCACCATTGGCAGCCAACAGACTTCGATGGAGTCACACTCATGGTTCGTCCCTCTCCTGAACGGAAGATTGTGCAGAGCAGAACTGGATGGTCGCGAGCACGGCAGGTCCGGTCTGCCTATCGCAAACAGAAAGGGAAGTAGAAAGAACTGGGGCACAGCCTATCCCTTGCCTCTGAGAAGTTGTATGTAAACTGAGCTTACGGCTCGATAATGCACTGTTCAGCAAGGGTGCTCCCCGCGTAAGCGGGGATGAGCCCTCTACCCCACGGCGCGGCACCCCTGCCCGCCTGTGCTCCCCGCGTAAGCGGGGATGAGCCCCCGGCCGTATCCGCTCCCCAGTGGCTCGGCCAGTGCTCCCCGCGTAAGCGGGGATGAGCCCGGACGCGCAGTAGCGGACGCAACTGAGGGCTAGTGCTCCCCGCGTAAGCGGGGATGAGCCCAATTGGACCCCGTGGCAGGCTCAGAACTCCCAGTGCTCCCCGCGTAAGCGGGGATGAGCCCTGAACGTGCGCATAAAACGGCGCAGCTGGCTAGTGCTCCCCGCGTAAGCGGGGATGAGCCCGCGCCTCATCCGCCGTGAGCGACGTCCGCTTCGTGCTCCCCGCGTAAGCGGGGATGAGCCGCAGGAGAGAAGTAAATCATGGGTGAGGAAATCGTGCTCCCCGCGTAAGCGGGGATGAGCCCTAGGCTGGCGAGTCTTCTTCAAGAAGGCCGACGTGCTCCCCGCGTAAGCGGGGATGAGCCCCCCTGCTGCGACCTTCCGGGCTGCTTCTTAGAGTGCTCCCCGCGTAAGCGGGGATGAGCCCACCCCAGTATCGCCTCACGGAAACGCAGAGCGGTGCTCCCCGCGTAAGCGGGGATGAGCCCCTGAACGGCGGGGAAATCTCCGTCTGCTATGAGTGCTCCCCGCGTAAGCGGGGATGAGCCGACGACGCTGGAGACTGGGGCGTGCTTGGTGGCGTGCTCCCCGCGTAAGCGGGGATGAGCCCCTATGGGAATCTCGACGCCCATTAGAGACCGAGTGCTCCCCGCGTAAGCGGGGATGAGCCCCGGGGATGTAAACACGCGCACATCCGCGGTTTGTGCTCCCCGCGTAAGCGGGGATGAGCCCTCGTCGGGTTCGCCAGGCCACTGGTGGGTGGGGTGCTCCCCGCGTAAGCGGGGATGAGCCGGCGGGGTTTTGGAGGTCAGCCAGGTGCTTGCCGTGCTCCCCGCGTAAGCGGGGATGAGCCCACGCCCCCACAGAAGACGAGTTAGGCGGCACCGGTGCTCCCCGCGTAAGCGGGGATGAGCCCCCCTTTAAAGGCGACTATCGCACTAATCGAAAGTGCTCCCCGCGTAAGCGGGGATGAGCCGTCGGGCTATTGGATTCGGTAGGTGTGTTTTTCGTGCTCCCCGCGTAAGCGGGGATGAGCCCCAATCGCCATTCCGTAGACTGTGGAGTCGCAGGTGCTCCCCGCGTAAGCGGGGATGAGCCCACCCCATTGCCCAGCGTAAACACGGCTTCTAAGTGCTCCCCGCGTAAGCGGGGATGAGCCCTCAACGCCCTCCTGCTTGGCCCTGACGCAGCTGTGCTCCCCGCGTAAGCGGGGATGAGCCCAGAAAGGGGAATGATGGGTGAGGAGCAGATACGTGCTCCCCGCGTAAGCGGGGATGAGCCGCGACGAGGGCCAGGCCCACGGCGGCGACGATGGTGCTCCCCGCGTAAGCGGGGATGAGCCTTAGAAACTCGCGGCCCGGAGTGGGAAGCGTTCGTGCTCCCCGCGTAAGCGGGGATGAGCCCTCGTCTCCGCCCACGTCACCCTGGAGGAGGCCGTGCTCCCCGCGTAAGCGGGGATGAGCCCCCAAACCCAGGCCCGTTCACCGTGAGCGTGGCGTGCTCCCCGCGTAAGCGGGGATGAGCCGAAAGAGGAGGATTTTCTCATGGCACTTTCCGCGTGCTCCCCGCGTAAGCGGGGATGAGCCGCGGGCTGGGCGGATATTGTTCTCGGCCTTCCAGTGCTCCCCGCGTAAGCGGGGATGAGCCCCCACCACGCATCTGAAAGGACAATCCGATGAAGTGCTCCCCGCGTAAGCGGGGATGAGCCGTAATATCCCCGCCCGGCGTCTCAATGGCGTACGTGCTCCCCGCGTAAGCGGGGATGAGCCCATTGGTGGTGTCACCGGAGTTGCCCATCTGTGGTGCTCCCCGCGTAAGCGGGGATGAGCCGCACAACCCTACTCAACACTGTCACACCATGCAAGTGCTCCCCGCGTAAGCGGGGATGAGCCGACTCCCAGGACGATTAGACGACCCTGAGGGGTGTGCTCCCCGCGTAAGCGGGGATGAGCCCAAACCAGCTCACCCAGGCCACGGTACGAGTGCGTGCTCCCCGCGTAAGCGGGGATGAGCCGGGCCTAACCGACGCCCAAAAAATGCTCCTAGTGTGCTCCCAGCGTAAGCGGGGATGAGCCCACGACGGTCTGGTGGTGCCCTGGGGTGAGGCTGTGCTCCCCGCGTAAGCGGGGATGAGCCACCCATAGGGTGCACCTGGCCTAGAGTTGTCCAGTGCTCCCCGCGTAAGCGGGGATGAGCCCTCATTGTGCGTGGCCCCGCTGGTACCGGTATCGTGCTCCCCGCGTAAGCGGGGATGAGCCCGTTCATAATCATGTGGCCGTGATTGTTGAACTGTGCTCCCCGCGTAAGCGGGGATGAGCCGGTGCGCGAGCGCCCACACGTAAGGTTCAGCACGTGCTCCCCGCGTAAGCGGGGATGAGCCCTGGAAGAGCTGGGCCTAGAGGTCAAGCGCCTAGTGCTCCCCGCGTAAGCGGGGATGAGCCCGCTGGCGTGATTCTAGGGGCTTACCTCTGGTGGTGCTCCCCGCGTAAGCGGGGATGAGCCCAATGAGCGCGGTCGCCAGGCCCGCCAGTACTTGTGCTCCCCGCGTAAGCGGGGATGAGCCCCGTCGCTGGGGGTGAGCGTCGTGGCGCTTAGGGTGCTCCCCGCGTAAGCGGGGATGAGCCCACGGCTGACCGCTCGTTCTATTTGCCACGCACGTGCTCCCCGCGTAAGCGGGGATGAGCCTCGCCTGTCTGAAAGCTTAGACGAACTGATTAAGTGCTCCCCGCGTAAGCGGGGATGAGCCGCGGTCGCGAGCTTAGTACCGGGGGCTAGCTCGGTGCTCCCCGCGTAAGCGGGGATGAGCCGTCAGCGGCGCGTAAAGCTTCCGCTGCCGCCTGGTGCTCCCCGCGTAAGCGGGGATGAGCCCACCATCACGCCACCCCCACCGTGGTTAGATTGGTGCTCCCCGCGTAAGCGGGGATGAGCCCCCGGCTTTCCGCGCTGCTTCAATAAGTGGCCAGTGCTCCCCGCGTAAGCGGGGATGAGCCCGGGTCCCCAACCTGAGCCGAGTGGACTATAAGGTGCTCCCCGCGTAAGCGGGGATGAGCCCCAGTGCCGGTACTCTGTCTCGACACCGAGGAAGTGCTCCCCGCGTAAGCGGGGATGAGCCCGGCCAGGTTGAGGTGAAGTTCCCAGAGGGGCAGTGCTCCCCGCGTAAGTGGGGATGAGCCCGGCACCGTATTACCCCTATGGACACCGCGTGGGTGCTCCCCGCGTAAGCGGGGATGAGCCCCCCGA
>NZ_KV803707.1:146593-198800 GCF_001811145.1 Corynebacterium sp. HMSC062A03
GGGGAGTGCTCCCCGCGTAAGCGGGGATGAGCCCAGATAGGTGTTGTCGGCAACGAAGGTCAGTCTGTGCTCCCCGCGTAAGCGGGGATGAGCCCGGGGACGCGTTACCGACCGAATCACCCCGGCCGTGCTCCCCGCGTAAGCGGGGATGAGCCCCAATCAGCGAAAGCGGATCTACATCGGCTTCTGTGCTCCCCGCGTAAGCGGGGATGAGCCGCCATCGTCCGCTACAGCCTGCCTAATGTGATTGTGCTCCCCGCGTAAGCGGGGATGAGACCTCCACCACTGACTTGCCGTTGGGGGTGAAACGGTGCTCCCCGCGTAAGCGGGGATGAGCCCGCGCAGGCCGCTATGGCCAAGAAGGGAGCCTAGTGCTCCCCGCGTAAGCGGGGATGAGCCGTCTCCCGAACATCTGCGATGAGGTCATCATCCGTGCTCCCCGCGTAAGCGGGGATGAGCCCGGCGCCGTCGTCTACAACTGGAACCTCCGACAGTGCTCCCCGCGTAAGCGGGGACGTGCCCTAATGCGCAGGATTCCTGCATAGATCAATAAGTGCTTTCCGCAGGGTCGAAAATCTGCTACATACGCTCGCGAGCTCCTTTCTTTGGGAGTCGTAGTCGATGAGCGGATGGTGGCGTTTACCGAACCGGAGAAGAACTAGATGGAGCCAGAGATTAAAAGTGAGGTGATCGGCTAAGGTCAGTATCTGTGATTCAGGACGTCGACCCGCTCATCCATTCCCTATACCAAGTCTTTGACCTCATCGGTGTGGTGCTTAACGGCATTATTGGCGGCACGATTGCACGCCGTAGGGAATTCGACATTATTGGTTTCGTCTTTCTGGCGCTCTTTTCGGCGCTGGCGGGCGGCATGATTCGTGACATGCTGATCTCGCACGGTCCGGCGGCTGCTATCTCTGATCCGTGGTATCTCACTCTGGCGTGTGTGGGTGCGCTCATTGCCTTCTTGACGGACCTGAAAGGCAAGGCCTGGGAAATCTTTCTTGAGCATGCGGATGCCGTCATCTTGGGTGTGTGGTGTACGACTGGCTGCGTGAAGGCGCTGGCCTACGGTATGCCGTTTATCGCCTGCGTTTTCTTAGGCGTTCTGACCGCCGTGGGCGGCGGTATGGTGCGCGATGTTGCTTCCGGTCAGATTCCCTCGGTCTTTGGCGGTAGCCCGCTCTATGCCGTGCCGGCTGTGCTCACCGGAATCGTAATGGCGTCCTTCGCCCACTTCGATAAGTTTGCCCTTGGCATGATCATCTCGCCCTTCGTGGGCTTTGGCCTAGCAGTGATGGCGTATTGGCGCGGGTGGGTGCTTCCGCGAGCCGGTATTGCTCCCTTGAACTACACCGCAGCCCAGGTGGCATCGATTGCGCGGAGGGCTGAAACTAGGGGCTTTCGACGGGGGCGCAGAAAACGAAAATAGCTTCCCCACCAGGACTCGAACCTAGAATGACGGTACCAAAAACCGTAGTGTTGCCGATTACACCATGGGGAAACTGCGCACATATTATGAGCGCTGGAGGACATATTACATGACAGGTGTGGGCCAAACCTAAACAGGTGCCCGAGACTTTTGGGCGCGCGGTTAACGGCCGACTTTTAGCTGGTGCGGGCCATGTCCAGTGGGGGAGATACAGTAGAAGGCATGGTTCGACAAAGGATGACCGGGCGTGAGCGCCGTGAGCAGTTGATCTCCATAGGACGTGCGGCCTTCGCAGAACGTGGCTTCGAAGGCGCCAGCGTTGAGGACATTGCAGCACGCGCTGGTGTGTCCAAGCCGGTGGTCTATGAGCACTTTGGAGGCAAGGAAGGCCTCTATGCTGTCGTCATCGACCGCGAGCTTGTCGCGTTAGAGAAGGTTGTGACGGATTCACTGCAGACAGGGTCGTGGCGCGAGCGCATCGAGCAGGGGGTCGTCGCCTTGCTGACCTACGTGGAGGAGGAGACCGATGGTTTCTTGATCCTCGTGCGTGACTCCAAGCCAGGGGAGGAGCGTAGTTTCTCCACGCTGTTGAACACGGCGGTAAATCAGATTGCGCACATCCTCGGTGAGGCCTTCGAACACCGTGGTCTCGACCCCGAGCTGGCAGTGCTCTACGGCCAGGCGCTCGTCGGCATGGTGGCCACCACGGCACAGTGGTGGCTGGACGTGCGCGAGCCTTCGCGGGAGACCGTCGCAGCACACATCGTTAACTTGTGCTGGAATGGTCTTTCCGGCATGGAAGCAGCACCGAAGTTGAAGGGAGCTAAGTAGGTGGCAACGCCGATGCTGGGCGGGCTGCTCAAGGTAGCCGCCTCAGATCCGAAACTTAAAGGCCTCGCCTCCCAAGTGGGGGAAGCCTCATTGCACATTACTGGCATTGACCAGGCGCGCCCGTGGGCGATCGGTACGCTGGCACACCATGCGCCGGTGCTGGTGGTGACTGCCTCCGGGCGTGAGGCGGAGGACCTCACCGCGGAGCTGACGGCCATGCTGGGGGATAAGGTCGCCTACTTCCCAGCCTGGGAGACGCTTCCACATGAGAGGTTGTCGCCGGCCCCGGATATCGTCGGCAAGCGCGCCCGTGTGCTCGACCTAGTGGGGGCGGGCAAAGCCCAGGTGGTGGTGACCTCTGCCCGCGGGTATTGCCAGCCCATCCTGAGCAAGGTGGAGGGGCGTGCACCCATCTTCCTGAAGGAAGAAAATGAGCACGAGCTTTCTCATATCCTGTCGGAGCTGGAGTTTCGCGCCTATAAGCATGTGGATATGGTGGCCAAGCGCGGTGAATACGCCACGCGCGGCGGAATTCTCGATGTTTTCCCCACCACCTCGGATTACCCGGTGCGTGTGGAGTTTTGGGGCGATGAGATTACGGATATCCGCCAGTTCTCCGTGGCGGACCAGCGCGCCATCCCGGAGATTGAGGTCGGCGAGGTTGCCATCTATCCCGCCCGGGAGCTGCCGATCACTAATGAGGTCGCCGCACGTGCCCGCGAGTTGGCGCAGAAGTTCGGCGGCAATGCGGCGCTGGCAGAACTGTTGACCAAAGTAGGGGAGCACATCCCGGCTGAAGGTATGGAAGCTGTGCTGGCGGTGCTTGCCGCCGAGCCCTTCGTCACCCTCCCCGAGCTCCTTGCAGCAGGCACCCATGTGTTGCTCGTGGCACCGGAAAAGATCCGCACCCGCATTGCAGACCTGGAATCCACCGATGCGGAGTTCTTGGCGGCCGGCTGGGAGGCTGCTGCGATGGGCGCAGACGGTCCGCTGGCTGCTGAGGGCTTGGATACCTCGGCGTCGAGTTACCGCTCCTATGAGTCCCTTGAGGCGACGTGCCGGAATATCGAGTCCCCGCTGTGGACTTTTGCCCCGCCGGGGATGTTCGCCGCCGCCGAATCGGAGACCCTGCCGTTGGACTTTGAGCCTGGCCCGACCCCGCGTGGTGATATCCCAGAGATAGATGCCATGATGGCGCAGCTTCTGGCGCACACTACCGCCGGCGGACGTGCCGCCTTCATTGCCCCTGCGCAGGGTGCGATCAAACGCATGGTGGAGCGCTTCGCGGAAAAGGGCATTCCCACCAAGGTGGCCACTCCTGGGTGGGAGCCGAGCCCTGGTGAGGTCACCCTCTACCAGGCCTTGTCCCATGCGGGTCTGGTGTTCCCGAAGGTGCGTAAGCTGAAGGATGCTGAGGCGCTGCCACTGGTCGTCATCACGGAAACCGATCTGACGGGTAACCGTGTGGGCGATATTGCGGGGGCGAAGCGTCGCCCAGCAAAGCGCCGCAACCGCGTGGATCCCCTCGCCTTGAAGCAGGGCGACTACGTGGTGCATGAGACCCATGGAATCGGTAAATTCCTCAAGATGGCCGAGCGCACCGTCCAATCCGGTGATGAGACCTCCCGTCGCGAGTACATCGTGCTGGAGTATGCGGCATCCAAGCGCGGGCAGCCTGCCGACCAGCTGTGGGTACCCATGGATTCGCTGGACCTGCTAAGCAAATACACCGGCGGTGAGGCACCGACGCTGTCCAAGATGGGCGGCTCGGATTGGAAGAACACCAAGAAGAAGGCGCGCGCCGCGGTGCGCGAGATCGCCGGTGAGCTGGTGGAGCTTTATGCCAAGCGCCAGGCAGCACCGGGCCACCAGTTTGGGCCCGATACCCCGTGGCAGGCGGAGATGGAGGATAACTTCCCCTTCATCGAGACGGAAGACCAAATGCTGGCCATCGATGCCGTCAAGGAAGACATGGAATCCACGGTGCCGATGGACCGCGTGGTCGTCGGTGATGTGGGCTATGGCAAGACCGAGGTGGCAGTGCGCGCAGCCTTCAAGGCAGTGCAAGATGGCAAGCAGGTGGCGGTCCTTGTGCCCACGACCCTGCTGGCGCAACAGCACGCCGATACCTTCCGCGAGCGCATGCAGGGCTTCCCAGTGGATATCGAGGTGCTCTCGCGCTTTACTTCGGCCAAGGAGTCCAAGGAGATTCTCGCCGGTTTGGCGGATGGTTCCGTGGATATCGTCATCGGCACACACCGCCTGCTGCAAACAGGCGTGCACTGGAAGAACCTAGGCCTCATTGTGGTGGATGAGGAGCAGCGCTTTGGCGTGGAGCACAAGGAGCACATCAAGGCGCTGAAGGCCAGCGTGGACGTGCTCACCATGTCCGCGACCCCGATTCCGCGCACCTTGGAGATGTCCATGGCGGGCATCCGTGAAATGTCTACGATTTTGACCCCACCGGAGGACCGTCACCCGGTCCTGACCTATGTGGGTGCGTACGAGGATAAGCAGGTGGCCGCGGCTATCCGCCGTGAGCTGCTGCGCGACGGCCAAGTCTTCTTCATCCACAACAAAGTCGCTGACATCGAAAAGAAAGCCCGCGAACTGCGGGACCTAGTGCCGGAGGCGCGCATCGTCGTCGCGCATGGCCAGATGAACGAGGACGTGCTTGAGCGCACCGTCCAAGGTTTCTGGGACCGCGAATTCGACGTCCTGGTGTGTACCACCATCGTGGAAACCGGCCTGGACATCGCTAATGCGAATACCCTCATCGTGGAAAACGCTCACCACATGGGTCTATCCCAGCTGCACCAGTTGCGCGGGCGCGTGGGCCGCTCCCGCGAGCGCGGCTACGCCTACTTCCTCTACCCGAAGGGCGCCACGCTGACGGAGACTTCCTATGACCGTCTGGCCACCATCGCCCAGAACAACGATCTGGGCGCGGGCATGGCCGTGGCTATGAAGGACCTTGAGATGCGCGGTGCCGGCAACGTGCTGGGCGCCGAGCAGTCCGGCCACATCGCCGGCGTGGGCTTCGATCTCTACGTGCGCCTCGTCGGCGAGGCCGTAGAGACCTTCAAAGCGCTTGCCCGCGGTGAGACCCCCGTGGTCACGGACGAAGGGCCAAAGGAAATCCGCATCGACCTGCCGGTGGACGCACATATTCCGGAGTCCTATATCAACTCCGAGCGGCTGCGCCTGGAGGTTTACCGCAAGCTTGCAACGTCCAAGGACAACGCGGACCTGGCACACGTGGTGGAAGAAATGCAGGACCGTTACGGGCCTGTCCCGGAGCCTGTGGAACGCCTTCTCGCGGTAGCGCGCCTGCGCCACCAGGCCCGCCGGGCCGGGGTCAGCGATATTACCGTGCAGGGCACCCGCATCAAGGTTCACCCGGTGGAGCTGGCGGATTCCAAACAGGTACGCCTCAAACGCCTCTTCCCGGGCTCCAATTACCGCGCGGCGGCCAAGGCCATCCAGCTCAACTTCCCCAAGGCCGGCCGCAATGTCACTGACCCCAAGCTGCGAGACATTGAACTCCTGCAGTGGATGGCGGATTTCTTGGCATCGATGTTCGAACTCGAGCGCGTTGACGTCAGCGGTGCTAAGACTAAAAAGAACGTCATTAGCGTAGGAGAAAAATAATGAACGCCGCGAACAACCACAGTGGGCCGAGTAGAGCTAATCCCCGAATCATCATGATGGTGGTGTGGATGTTCGCGGCGTTGTTCAGTATCCCCGTCTCCCTGGTTATCAAGTTCAGCGGTGAGAATGGCGGCTGGCTCACCTTCATGTTGGTGATGTTTGGGATCTTCCTAGTTGGCATTTGGGTGTTGCTCGGGTTACTCCCGCTATTTATCCGCGCTGATTACCCAAGCCGGTTGGAGTGGGCGTGGGTGTCAATGGCATTGCTGTTTATCGGCTTCATTGTGGGCAATGCCAACCTGCCCGATTTCGGGGACATTGGGCCAGCCACCGTGCCGACGTGGTGGTCCGGCAACGAGGAAGCGGCCGAAATTACCGGCGGCATTTTCCTCGTTATCAGCGCCATCGGCCACGTGCTCTGGCTGACCAGCTGCATCGCGTATGCAGTACTGTCACATCGCTCGGAACCCGAGGCCTTCTAAAGCACCAAACGGCCGGTGCCCAAGCCCCACACCGCGGCCACCGCGCCGATAATCACCAGTGCCACCACGAACCACTCAAAAGTGTTGAATACGCGTTCCTTCTTGTACAGGCGGGTAGCCACGTAAGGAATCATGCTGGGGACCACGGCCAGTGCACCAAGCAGCACGTAGACCGGGTCAGCAGCGTAGATGAGCCACAGTGAGTAGATGAAGGCGACCAAGCCGATGAAAAAGTGTCGGCGATTTTCGCGGCGGCTCACCTCCGGGCCCGAGATGTCGAAACGCACCCCGGCATGTGGGTGCGTTAGGCCCTTGCCGCGCACGGCCAAGAGAACTAGGTACAGCGAGGAGAAGATGTAGGGCAGCAGGTACATGATTGTAGCTAGCTGCACCATGGCGTTATAAGAGGTCTCGTTGAGGAAAAAGATAATGACGAAGAGCTGAATCGTCAGCGTTGAAATCAGCTGCGCTACCCATGGCGCGCCGGCAATGTTCACGGTTCCGATCTTGCGGGGGAGAAGGCCATCGACAGCCATCATGACGATTGGCTCTGCGCACAGCATCTGCCAGGACACGTAGGCACCAAGCACAGAAAGGCACAGACCAAGCGAGATGAGCGCACCACCCCATTCACCCACGGCGGCGGTGAGCACGGAGGCCATCGAGTTATCCGGCAGCGCGGCGAGCTCCTCCTGGGTGAGTACACCGAAGCTCAGCGTGGACACGGAGACCAGCAGCGCCAAGACGCTGATGAAGCCGATGACGGTGGCACGGCCGACGTCGGAACGGGTGCGGGCCTGCTTCGAGTACACGGATGCACCCTCTACGCCGATGAAGACCCACACGGTAAAAAGCATGATGCCCTGTACCTGCTCGAAGAGGGACTTATCGGAAGTCTTGCCCCAGATATCCAAGGTGAACTTGTCCCAGCTAAAACCCACGAAAGCGAGGATGATGATGAAGGCCAGGATGGGCACAATCTTGGCTACGGACGTCACCATGTTCATGATGGCCGCCTGCTTAATCCCGCGTGCGAGAACAGCAAAGATACCCCAGGACAACAAAGACACTGCGATGGCAGAAACCCAGCGGTGGTCGGCGTCAAAGAAAGGGACGTAGTGGCCGATAGTGTTGAAAAATAGGGTGGCGTAGCCCACCTGCGCCATCACGGAGCCGAGCCAGTAGCCCCAACCAGAGGTAAAGCCGATGAAATCACCCAAGCCGGCACGGACATAGGAGTACACGCCGGAGTCGAGATGTGGCTTGCGGTGAGCCAGGATCTGAAAAACGAAGGCAACAGAGAGCATGCCCACGCCAGCAATGAGCCAGCCGATGAGCATGGCACCAGGGCCGGCCACGGAGGCGATGTTTTGCGGAAGAGAGAAGATTCCGGCGCCCACCGTGGAACCGATGATGAGCGCGACGAGCGTCCACAGCGTCACGGAGTGCGTGCGCGGCGATTCGGTGAGATTGGAAGTGGTCATTGGTTAAAAGTACCCCTTTAGGCGGGCTTTTGTGCAACTGCAGCGAATGTTCATCGGGCCCGGGACCTATACTCGTTGCTTATGACTGTCCTGTTGTTAGATCCGCGCTGGCCCACCCTAATACCCATGGAGGCCGTTGGAAAACTGCAGGGACCTGTTGTTTTTACCGATGAAGTTCCTGTGAAAGTTCGCTGGGACTTCGACCAGTTACTGAGCGGTGAGGATCCTGCAGGCCACGGTGTTGTGGTGAGCACGGACCCCTCCCATCCGCAGGTGCGCGCGCTTATCGACGCCCACGCGGAGCTCATCCTCGCTCCTTCCTTGGAGGATCCGATGTGGCAGGCGCGCGAGGTGATGATGCGCGCGCGGCGCATAGGGGAGTGGGAGCGCGATCAAACCCACGAGACCCTGCTGCCATATATGGAGGAAGAGTCCGCTGAGTTTGCCGAGGCAGTGCGGGAACATGCTTCGGATGCTGAGCTGCTGAAGGAATTGGGCGATGTCTTCCTGCAGATCCTCTTCCACGCCGAAATCGCGGCACGCCGTGGGGCCTTCAACCTTGATGATGTTGCGATGTCTTTCGTCAACAAAATGCGCTCCCGCGCGCCCTACCTTTTTGATGGCTCAGAGGACATCGTGGGGGTAGAGGAACAGGAGCGCTTGTGGGCCGAAGGTAAGGCCCGAGAAAAGAAGGACTAGCCCTTCTGGATCATGGAGGACAGTAGGGGAGCGTAGTCCGCAATCTTGGAGGACAGGCCCGTGCCGCCGGTGGCGATGGTGTCTTCCTTGACAATCTTGCACTCGAGAGCGCGGTCAGCGGTCTGACCGGCGTACTTCACCGCGGCAAAGGCCAGCGGGCCGAGTTCCTCGGTGGTGCCCAGTGCAGTGAGGTTCTTCGAAAGCTGGTTGCGGGTGGTATCCGGAGTCAGAAGCTCGACTTCAGTGCTTCGATCGATGAGTGTGAGGGTGCTGCGCAGGGCGTTGCAGTCAGCGGACTGGATGCCCTGGGAAAGGAAGCCGCCCAGCTCAGTGAGGGAAGCGGCGGAGGCGGTAGCGGGTGCGATGGCACCCAGAGTAACAATGGCGGAAGCAGTAGCGAGGATACGACGGATGGACATGGAACTCCTTGACTAAGAGAAAAGCACGTTTCTAGAACGGACAGTGATAGAACGTGGAGCACCAGCGGGGCCTCGGCTCTCTGTTCAACGCTGCAGTGTAGCGCAGAATGTTACGCATGGGAACATTTTGACATAACTTTTGTTTCGCAAATTTCGTAGGGCGTGCCTATATAGTCGCCTCGTGGTGCCCTCTGTGTCGCTAGACCCCCTTCGCGCAACGGGCTGTAGTATTCACCTTTATGACGCAGGGGCTTAGGAGGATCGGGGGCTGTGGCCTTGGAATTGTCTTAGCCATCATTCTGATCATTTCCCTGGTGGCCTGGAGTCTTTCCTTCTTGGATAAGCCATCCCCGTTCCGGCAGCTTTCCTCTGTCCCAGAGGATCTTCCACCGGTCGGCGGGGCAGAAGTGCCCAATATTGATGTCGACGCTCCGGGGCGCACGGCGGATAAATTGACGTGGTGGTCCGACCAGCTTGCTGATGTCACCAGCATCCCCGATCAAGCCTTGCGGGCCTATGGCAATGCGGAGTTGATTGCGCGGGAGTCCTGGCCGAACTGTAATCTGCGCTGGAATACCCTTGCGGGGATCGGTTGGGTTGAAAGCCGTCACGGGACCTATAACGGCAATCTCTTTCACCGTTCTACACTCGATGAGAACGGCTACCCCGACCCACCCATCGTGGGTATACCTCTCGATGGTACGAACAACACCACCATGGTTCCGGATAGTGATGGCGGCGTGATTGACGGCGATACCGACTTTGATCGCGCCGTCGGACCGATGCAATTTATCGCTTCTTCGTGGGAGCATTTAGGTCGTGATGCCAATGGCGATGGGGTGGCTGATCCCAACCAGATTGATGATGCTGCGCTGGGTGCCGCCGCATTGTTGTGTTTTGGGGATAGGGACCTTTCCACGCCGGAAGGCTGGCGCTCAGCCGTCCTCAACTACAACCAATCGGAGGACTACCTGCGTAAAGTGGCGGCAGCGGCAAATTCCTACGCCATTGAACAGCCTGCGACGTCCTAGTCTCTTCCTAGATCTTTGTCACGTTGTCCGTTTAAGCCCGACACGTTCCGAAGTTTTCTGGAACAATTGGCTGCAGGTGGTTTGGGAGCACCTCCCAGAACACAAACCAAGATCAATTTGGCTCTATAGGAGTGAAAGCAGCATGGCTGACATCATCCACGTAATGGCACGCGAAATTCTTGATTCCCGCGGCAACCCCACCGTTGAGGCCGAAGTCTTCCTCGACGATGGCGCACGCGGTGTCGCCGGCGTTCCGTCTGGCGCTTCCACCGGTGTTCACGAGGCTCACGAGTTGCGCGACGGTGGTGACCGCTACTTGGGCAAGGGCGTTCTTAAGGCCGTTGAGAACGTCAACGAAGAGATCGCTGATGAACTTGCCGGCTTCGAGGCCGATGACCAGCGTCTCATTGACCAGGCCCTGATCAAGCTGGACGGCACTGAGAACAAGTCTCGCCTCGGCGCCAACGCCATCCTGGGCGTTTCCATCGCAGCAGCTAAGGCCGCTGCCGAGTCCGCTGGCCTGCCGCTCTACCGTTACGTCGGTGGCCCGAACGCCCACGTCCTGCCCGTTCCTATGATGAACATTCTCAACGGTGGCTCCCACGCTGACTCCGGCGTGGACGTCCAGGAGTTTATGATCGCTCCGATTGGCGCGGAGTCCTTCTCCGAGGCGCTGCGTCAGGGCACTGAGGTTTACCACGCACTCAAGAACGTCATCAAGGACAAGGGCCTGTCCACCGGTCTGGGTGACGAGGGCGGCTTCGCTCCGTCTGTCGAGTCCACCAAGGCAGCGCTCGACCTCATCGTTGACGCAATCAAGAAGGCTGGCTTCGAGCCGGGCAAGGACGTTGCTCTGGCACTAGACGTTGCTTCCTCCGAGTTCTTCAAGGACGGTAAGTACCACTTCGAGGGCGGCGAGCACACTGCTGAGGAGATGGCCAAGGTTTACGAGGAGCTCGTTGCTAAGTACCCGATCGTGTCCATTGAGGACCCGCTGCAGGAAGATGACTGGGAGGGCTACACCAAGCTCACCGAGACTATCGGTGACAAGGTTCAGATCGTCGGCGATGATTTCTTCGTCACCAACCCGGCACGCCTCCAGGAGGGTATCGACAAGAAGGCTGCTAACGCTCTGCTGGTCAAGGTCAACCAGATTGGTACCCTGACCGAGACCTTTGATGCCGTCGAGTTGGCTCACCGCAACGGCTACCGCACCATGATGTCCCACCGCTCCGGTGAGACCGAGGACACCACCATTGCTGACCTCGCAGTCGCCCTGAACTGTGGCCAGATCAAGACGGGTGCTCCGGCCCGCTCTGAGCGCGTAGCCAAGTACAACCAGCTGCTGCGTATTGAGCAGGAGCTGGGCGATGCCGCTGTTTACGCCGGCCGCTCCGCATTTCCGCGCTTTCAGGGCTAAGTTTGCCACTAGCCTCTAGTGGCAGTCTTCTCGGACTGTCCGCTGAGCTAGCGCTAGTTCAGAAGGTGTCACAGGAAACTGTGGCACCTTTTGCGTTGGGAGGGTAGCTGCAGAGCCCAAGTTGACGCGGAGCACGTACCGGAACGGAATTTGAACTTCTGTGACACGTGTTATTTCTGAGACACGACGCGCGCCGCACAGCACTGGGGCCGGTCCGGGATACAATGGCTTCCCGATGGCACGCACTATTTCTCCTCGTACGAAGCGCCGGAACACCGTTCCGGTACACACGCGTGCCCGCGATGCGCAGCGCACCAAGCGGAAGAAGACCCCGGTCCAGCCTAAAGGCCTGGACATTCTGGGCGTCGGTGTGATCATTGCCGTTATTCTCGTAGTCTTGTTATCCATTGCTGTCCCGCTGCGCAATTACTACCACGGCCAGTCAGAAATTGCCCGCCTAGAAAGCTCTATTGCCGCCAAGCAGGCCCATAAGGATGAGCTCCTCACCGAGATTGATAAGTACAACTCGGAGGAGTACGTCAAGCAGGAGGCGCGTCGCCGGTTCGGTGTGATGGATGAGGGTGAAACGGCCTTCCGCATTATGGATCCGCGCATGGACTCGGGTGACACGGTAACCTCGGAGCGTCGCGAGGATACCGATGACCGCGAGTGGTACGCGGTGTTGTGGGATTCTGTAGCGGAAGAAGCAGAGAATCAACCGCAAGCCCCTGCTGAATAGGACTCAACCATTCCTCCGTGTCACAATGGTTCCTATGACCGTGACCGATGCTGATCTTGAAGTCGTCCGCGAACAACTGGGCCGCACCCCACGCGGCGTCGTGGACATTGCATACCGCACTCCGGACGGAGCCCCGGCGGTTATTAAGACCGCGCCTAAGCTTCCCGACGGCACCCCGTTTCCCACCCTTTATTACCTCACCGATCCGCGCTTGACTGCTGAGGCATCGCGCCTTGAGGTTGCCCATGTCATGAAATGGATGGAGCAGCGCCTTGCAGAGGACGAGGACTTGCAGAAGGATTATCAAGCCGCGCATGAACACTACCTGGCAACCCGCAACGCCATGGAAGACCTAGGTACTGACTTTTCCGGTGGTGGCATGCCTGAGCGCGTGAAGTGCCTTCACGTCCTCATTGCGTACGCCCTGGCGGAGGGGCCAGGCCGCGTACGTTTCGGCACCGAAGCCGTAGCGATGGCCGCAGAACACGGTAAACTTCGAGGAAGTGCCATCCCAGAGGATTGGCCCACCGTGGGGGACCTGGGCATTGATATGGCCCAGTTCGATTTTTCTAACGCCGGTTAAGAGAAAGGCTAGCCTTATGACACGCGTCGCTGCTGTCGACTGCGGAACCAACTCCATCCGCCTGCTTATCAGTGAGATTCAGGAAGATGGAAAGATCCGCGATATCTCCCGCACGATGGAGATCGTTCGTCTCGGACAGGGCGTCGACGCCACCGGCGAGTTTGAACCAGAGGCCCTTGCGCGGACCCGCGCAGCGCTCGAGGGCTACGTCAAACAGATGAAGTTTGAGAAGGTTGAGCGCGTGCGGATGGTGGCCACCTCAGCCACCCGCGATGCCAAAAATCACCGCGAATTCTTTGACATGACTGAAGAACTGCTCGGTCAAGTCCAGCCTGGTGCTCGTGCGGAGGTTATCTCCGGCGAGGAGGAAGCACTGCTGTCCTTTACCGGCGCGGTGGGGGACCTGCATTCTGAAGAGGGCCCATATTGCGTTATCGATTTGGGTGGTGGTTCGACGGAGTTCGTCGTTGGCACCATCGACGGTGAGATTCTCGGCTCCCACTCGGCACAAATGGGATGTGTGCGTCTTACCGAGCGCATCATGCGCAATGATCCGCCCACCGAAGCGGAAATTGAGATCGCTACGGATTATGTGGCTGAGCGCATGGCCGAAGTCGAGAAGATCGTTCCTATCGATAAAGCCCTGACCTTCGTTGGCTGCGCCGGTACGTTTACGACTCTTTCCGCGCTGGCCCAGGGAATGGAGCGCTACGATGCCGATTCCATTCATGGCTCCGAGCTGCGTTTCGACGCCCTGCGGGTGCTCACCCGACAGATGATTGGTCTGCCTTCGGATGTTCGCGCTCTCAACCCCGTCATCCACCCTGGACGCGCGGATGTCATTGGCGGTGGATGCGTGGCAGTCGAGGGCATCATGACGATGATTGAACGCAATAGCGAGGCACGTTCTTTCTTCATCAGTGAGAAAGACATCCTCGATGGCATCATTACCGGCCTTGCAGCAAAACTAGCGGGCTAAGGCCGGAAGGCTACGCAGAAGCCGACCCTGTTTTCAGTTCATGACTATCCGTGCCCTAAGATAAGTGGGCACGGTTTGGCCCCCATAGCCCAATCGGCAGAGGCAGTCGACTTAAAATCGATTCAGTCTGGGTTCGAGTCCCAGTGGGGGCACCATGACCAGCGGAAACGATGGTCCAATCAAGGGGTGGAGATTGAAAACCCAAAAAACTCTCTATCTAATCAGAACAGTTGTTGCGGGGAAGAGCAGTGCTTGTCGACGATTCCCTGTTAAGCATGGATAATTTTGCGAATTTTGGGATTTTGGGAACTTCCTAGCAATGGGGAGCGTTGATCCTAGTGAAGTGAAAGACAAGGCGGCCCCGAGTGGCCGCTTTTTAGAGAACGACTGTGAAAGGAATCGGGATTCGCGTGCGTTCTAGCAACCCCGTCATGAGTTCCCTCTCGTCCAGCCAAAGCCAGACCCAGGTTAACCCCTACGGTCAGAGCGACAATCCGTTTAACCAAGGAAACCGTAGCGCTGATCGTCCGCTGACGGTTGATGATGTCGTGACCAAGACTGGTATTACTCTTGGCGTCATCATCGTAATGGCCGTACTTAACTTCGCCATTGGTGAGTTGATTAACCCGGGCATTGCGATGATTCTTACCTTGGTTGGTGCGCTGGGCGGTTTCATTACTGTTCTCGTCTCAACGTTTGGCAAGAAGTTTGGTTCCGCTGCGGCGACGTTGATTTACGCCGTATTTGAGGGCCTTTTCGTGGGCGGCTTCTCGCTCATGTTCGCTGGCGTATCCTTCGGTAACTCCGATGGTATGGCGCTTATCGGTCAGGCCATCATGGGCACTGTAGGTGTATTCATCGGCATGCTGATGGTCTACAAGACCGGTGCGGTCAAGGTCACCCCGAAGTTCAACAAGATCATGTTCGGCCTTATTGCCGGTGTGGCAGTGTTGGCGCTGGGTAACATGCTGGGTGCTATTTTCTTCGGCTTCAACCCGCTGCGTGATGGCGGCATGCTCGCCATCATCTTCTCCCTTGTCTGCATCGTCTTGGCTTCGCTGTCCTTCATGACGGACTTTGACCAAGCTGATCGCCTTATCCGTCAGGGCGCTCCGGCTCAGTACGCCTGGGGTATCGCTCTTGGTCTGGCTGTGACCTTGGTCTGGCTCTACACCGAGATTCTCCGTCTGCTGAGCTACTTTAGGGACTAATCAGTCTCATAACGCTATTGCGAACCGGTGGCCGGCACCACAATCTTTGTGGTTCCGGCCACCGGTTTCTTTTCTGAGCCGCGAACCTTCTATTGGGCACAGCGCCGGCTATAGGCGGAGCGTTCTTTCTTTCGCCTCAGTGCTAAAACCGTCGAAGCTGGCCAGCTGTTAGCACGAATGTTCCTAAAGTCCCGTGTGTGATTGTGTATTGATTCCGCTCGGTGCGTTAGTCATTTTCCCCGCGCTACGTGGATGACCATCCACGTAGTTATGCTTGTGAAGTCAAAGGTTCTCTTGGTGGCTATGGGCGAAATGTTCGATTTATCGAAGCTTGAGAGAAGTCAATCAGGGGTTATGTGGGTTGCCGCTCGTCTGCTGGCAATGGTGTGACTGTTACTAACCGCAGTGTCGCGTTGTTGTGCCATTGCCATTTCCTTGCGTGTTGATGGAGCTAGCTGGGCTTTTAAGCGGAGCTTGAGATGTTGTCTAGTGGGATCATATGAGGTGGTTGGCTTCCTGCTTTCCTATTGGAAAAACGACACCCGAAAGTTAACAGTGTTGTAATTAGGGGACCCCCACTTGGTTATAATCGGCAGCTCGGTCACATGTAGATCACTGCTGGCGTCCAAATTTCTTACAGGCTACGACCAGCGATTATTTATAAAAGTTCTATTAATGTCGTCGAATAGGTGTTCTGTCGGGAAATATTACATGAATCTTATTTGGCTCTGGCGCGACATCTTGATAGTTCTCATGCATTCTGGTCGCAGAAGCCGCTCGAAGCTTTCAGCTTCAGCGAGGGGCTTCTGATGGTCAGGAAAATTGGTTGAAAGGAAACCATGAAGCGAATCGGGGGCCTAGTGCTGGTGGCAGTTTGTATCGGGGTGCTGTCAAACTGTGCATCTCCGCTAGGTCTAGGTGCTCGCGACCATGGTGATAATCCGGGGGACTTTCACAATGTTCCTGGCGATAACACCGGCGGTGGCTCAGGGGACTCGGGGGCCGCTGATGCCACCGCCACGAGGTCGCGAGAGGATCAGGCTTCACGCGACGAGCCTCGTGCGGGAGATGGGGTGCTGCCGCCACTTGGTGATTTTGATCGACATGCTGAAGGCTTCCACTTGTTTGATCCTTGTGTGGAGATTCCAAGGAATCGTCTAGAAGAAGCGGGACTCTCTATGCGCTTGGAGTCGAGTATCCGCGAATCTGGCTATTCTCACTGTGGCTTTCAGATTGAAAATTCAGAGGGAGAAACTGGTTTCGTTGGGCTCGGTGTAACCGATGTCGGCATTCAGGAGTTGGAAAAACAATATGGGGGACAACGGGTCTATCAAGGTGAGAAGCTTCCGGTTATTGCCCTGAATGATCCTGATTTTGGTCGTCTATTTTGCACAGTGTATCTAGAGACCATCGGGGGAACTTTGATGATTGAATCTACTGGCTTTAGTACCACTCAAGATCACGATCGATGCGTGATCGGGGAAGAAATTCTTTATACGCTTACAACCTAACGGGGGCGAACATGCAAATAAACTTTTTAAACCTTTTCAATCAAATATCCGAGATTAAGGGGTTGTCTGAGCAGCTCAAAGGTGTTGCGGATGGGGTGCGTTCTCCGCTAAATAGTGGATTTTCCCCGGTGATGGGAATAAAGGATGTTGGGGGTATCCACGAGCGCGTGCTGACAAATGACCCCGGATCTGCCCAGCATTCTCTCAAAGGATTTAACACGCAACTAGCCTGGTTAGCGGAGACACTTCAAACTGAATTAGCAAGCTTCGAATCACAAGACGAACTCACCAGCCGGGGGCTGGATGTCGCTGATGCTGGCGGGGGAGGCGGGGCAGCGTCGATGCCGATAGTCTCGCAACCGGATCCGGGCTATAGTCCGTTTGGGTTTACTGTTCCGATCGTGGACCCGGGAACGTCCATCATGGGCCTGGCATCGAATCTGTTCAGCACTCGCTTCTGGGATGTGTCCGAAGCGAATGCGCGGTGGGGAGCGCTGAGTGGGGAAGTCGCTGATATCGTCGCTGGACTTGAGCGCTCAGCCGCGTCCTTAGAATCGGAGAATGACAGCGAAGCTACTACACGAGCGGCACAAAAAATTCGTGAGGTCGCACAGGCAGGAACGCACTTCATCGCCAACGCAAATGTCATGCAGCAGAAGCTATTTGGCTTCCAAGCGCAGCTAGTGAACGTTCAACCCGAAGCCGTTGCCCTGGCATTCGAGGTGGCCGCAATTCCAGATCCTGTTGCACGCGCTGCTGCTGAAAAAGCAGCATTGACCTATATGCAGGGTGTTCTGCAGCAGCAAGTGATTTCGGCTATGCCGTATCAGCATGCACTCATGGATGCGGCACCACCCAGCGGCGGTGGGGACACCAGCACTCATTTTGGAGCCGTCGCGGGCGACGGAAACCGGTACAACACAGATGGGGTTGCCTGGCCCCAAAAGATTGCTGAAGCAATCGAGAGTGGTGCTGTGGGGCCTGGGTCTTTCAATGTCGCCAATGGTCAGATCCAAGGGCTTGAAAGCGTCGGGATGGGCGCTGAGGATATCGCGAAGCTTCATGGTGATTTACATAATCGTGGGCGCAGTATCCTCAACGACCTAGGCTTTGGTGAGGCGCTGGCACCCATCAATGCAGCCGAGGTAAACACGTCGGCCGCTAGTGCGGGAATCGGGTCTCTTAACCCAGTTCACGGCACGATGACAGGAGCCACGACTGCTCCGGGTGGTGCGCCTTATGCGGCGAGTGGTCTCAATGGGTTGGGATCGGTCGGTCTCGCTGATGGACGTGGCAACCAGCTTCCCGGAGGAATTGCGGGACTCAATGGTCGTTTGCCGGAGGCATCAGCGAATCCAACCACTTCCGCGGCGGGCGTGGGCGGCTTGAATTCCTCCTTTGGCGGGCCGCAGACTGGAACGCATCCGGTACTTGGTGGACTTCCCGGGGCCGTAACAGGGGCTGGTCAGCAGCGGGAGGGGCGGGCGTCGCTAAGCGGCAGTGGCCTCCTGGGCGGTAATGCAGGCAGTGGTGCCGTTGGTGTGGGTGGCATGGGCGGCGTGGCCGGTCCTGGTGCCGTCGGCAACGCCGGTGGTGTCGTGGGTGCTGCCGGCGGAGCGCACGGTGCGAAGCCGGGTGTTGGCAATGCCCGTGGTGCGGGGATGCGCATGATGCCGTTGATGGGTGGGATGGCACGTGGCGGCGATGGTGAACGGCGAATCAAATCCGTTACCACGCAGGTAGAGCGCGATCCCAACCGCCGCGACCTATTAGGCGAAGCCCCTGCGGTGCTGCCAGGGGTTATTGGGGATTGGGCCCGCGAAGAAAACTAGGTGCAAGGCGGTGGAGGGGAAGTGCCCTCAAAATGCTAAAAGCGGCGCCGGATTATTCGGGGCGCCGCTCTCGCTTTAAGATGCCGTTGAGCTTACTGCTGAACCGGGGCAGTGGTGTATTCAGCCGGAGCTACCGCGGTCTCGGTGGCAGCTTCGGTGCCAACGACGTCGGTGGCATCTGCAGACTCGGAGGATTCGGCTGCGCCGGCTCCCGGGGCCTCACCGGTGAAGGTAGCACCGGTGTCGACCTTTTCAGTGGAATCCTGCTCGCTCGGCGGGTGGCAAGCAGCAAGGGTAAGACCAGCAGAGACAACCAGACCGGCAGCAGCGAAACGAGTGAACTTCTTCATGGGGATAAAACTCTTTCTCAGAAAAACGGTGACCTAAGAGCAGTATAAATTAGGACTTGCGCGGAGTTGCGGCCTTTGCGGAATCATAAGGTGCAGCGGAGACCACGGTCACCGACAAGGTCTTGCCATTCGGCGCGGTGTACTCGCGGGTCTCGCCCTCGGCAGCACCCAGAAGGGCAGCGCCCAGCGGGGACTGCTCAGAGTAGGTCTCCAAGTCCTTGTTGTCGGAAGCAGCAGCGCGGGTACCAATGAGGAAGGTCTCGCGGTCCTCTTCGTCACCGTTGTAGTAAACGTGGACCACCGAACCGATGTGGGCAACGCCCTCCTGGACGGCGGTGCGCTCGGTGGTGGAGTTAGCCAGAACCTCGGAGATCTGCTTGATGCGGGCCTCTTCCTGGTCCTGCATCTCGCGTGCGGCGTCGTAACCCGCGTTCTCCTTAAGGTCACCCTCCTCGCGGCGCTCATTAATTTCCGCGGCGACGACCGGGCGGTGGTCAATCAGGGCCTGCAGCTCGGCCTCGAGCTTGGCCTTGGTTTCCGGGGTGATGTATTGCTTCTGCTGCTCAGCCATAGTGCAACCTTCCGTATACGGTTTCTAATGAACACTTTTATTTCTCAAAGAACGGGCGCAAAAGCGCAGGTGGCGCAGCCCATTCAGAACGCTCAACATACTAGCACAGCTGGGCTTTTAGTTGTCGGTTGCCTCACCCGCTGTATCCATTGCGCTGGCATCGAGATAAGAAGGAATATTTCCAGAACAACCGTAGACGCCACCGGCGACAGCCGGGTGGTTGGTGGGGATGTCCACTGCGACGCGCTGGGCAGACTCGCCGCCGGCCGGCACGGCAATTTCGCGGCGGCCGACCTCGGCTTTGGAGTAGTCAAAAGCCTGCACGATGCAATAAGCAGGTTCTTCAACGCGGTTGCGTGTGATGTCTACCCAAATGCGCATGGAGTCATCGGAGAGGATCTCGTGTGTGACATAGGATATATCTGCGTTGACCTTCTGCTGGCTGCGGAAGTACTGAACGCCAAAGACGATGGCCGCGACAAACATGGCCAAAAACACCAGCACCAGTGCCCGATTGGTCCAGGAACCTCCTGTACGCGGGGTGCGTGTCTTGGAACCGTATCGAGACTGTGAACGTGCGGAGCGAGAAGCGGGTTGGGCGTCAGACATGAGTCTGATTCTATCCAACGGTCGCCGCGAAGCTACTATCCACTAGACTGGGCGTCTGTTTAAAGAAGCAATCTAGGGAGATGTAGCACCCAGTGAGTACAAAGCGCCTGTTGGCTATTCACGCGCACCCTGACGACGAATCCTCGAAGGGTGCGGCGACAACCGCGAAATATGCTGCGGAAGGGGCGGAGGTCCTCGTCGTCACCTGTACCGGTGGTGAGCGTGGGGATATTATCAACCCGGCCATGGACCGCCCTGGCGTCCTTGAGAATATGGGCAGTATTCGTCGAGAGGAAATGGCGGAAGCGGCCGCCGCTTTGGGCGTGCAACACCGCTGGCTTGGGCACGTGGATTCGGGCCTTCCCGGCAACCCGCTTGCGCCTAATATTAAGGACCTGCTCCCCGAGGGCTGCTTTGCTCTCAAGGAAGATGATGAGGTAGCCCAAGAGCTGGTGGAGATTATCCGTGACTTCCGCCCCCACGTCATCATTACCTATGACGAGAACGGCGGCTACCCACACCCGGATCATCTCATGGTCTACCGAGCGTCTATGTTGGCGTGGGACAAGGCGGGCGATTCCGCGTACCACCCAGAATTGGGGGAGCCGTGGGAGCCGCTGAAGCTCTACTACACGCACGGCTTTGTGTATCAAAGGATGAAGATTTTCCACGACCTCCTTGTGGAGGAAGGAAAGGTGAGCCCTTATGAGCCGATGCTTGCGCGGTGGGATACCGCTTTCGGTGACATCATGGCGCGAGTGACCACGCAGGTAGAGTGCGCGGACTACTTCCAAAATCGGGAGGACGCTCTCCGCGCACACGCCACCCAAATTGATCCGGCCGGTGCCTTTCTTGCGACTCCGGTGTCCGTGCAGCAGGAGCACTGGCCTACGGAGGAATTTGAGCTGGCTAAGACCCGCGTTTCGACGGCGCTGCCGGAGGATGATTTATTTGCGGGAATCCCGGAAGTAGGGGAGGCTTAAAACATGAACGCTTTGTACTTCGCGGCGCATGACGTCGCCCTGCTCGCCCAGGGGAGCCAAAGCGGGCCGGTAGGACCAGAGTTCGGTAAGGCCTCGCCCATCGGTTTGCTCATCCTTGCCCTGATGGGCGTTGCCGTCCTCTTCGCAGGCTGGAATTTTCACCGCCGCTACTCGCGTTTCCGCCGCCGTACCATGTTCGCGCAGGATCACGGCATTGATCCTTTCGATGATGAGGCGGTCGATGCGGCTATGAAGGAAGCCGGCATCCTCGATAACAGTAAGAAGTCCATCTTTTAACGCAGAGGACGTTTCCCCACCGTGAAGTTCCTAAGCCAGCTCCTATATCCCCTGTATGAGGCGCGTCTAACGCGTGAGATTAAGAACAAACCGCAGCCACGCCACGTGGCAATCATGGCGGATGGCAATCGCCGCTGGGCGCGCGAGGCGGGCTTTACGGATATTAGCCACGGTCACCGCCAGGGAGCGCGGAAAATTAGTGAGATGATCTCTTGGTGCCAAGGCACTGACATTGAGGTCGTCACTATTTACCTGTTGTCGACGGAAAATTTGAAGCGCAGCGAGCAGGAAGTGCAGCTGCTTTTTGACATCATTTCTGATGTTGTCACGCACCTTTCCCAGGGCGATCTGGATTGCCAAATCCGTCTCGTGGGACACCTAGATCTGCTTCCTGAACAGGTTACCGCCAAAATGCAGTGCGCTGCTGAAGCCACAGAAGATCACCAGGGCGTCATCGTTAACATCGCGGTGGGCTACGGCGGGCGTCAAGAAATCGTTGATGCCGTGCAGAGTCTCATTCGTAGCGAAGCCGAAAAGGGATTGAGCGCTGAGGAGATTGCGGAGAACGTGACGGCAGAGGCCATCACGGGCAACCTCTACACCAAAGGTTTGCCGGACCCAGATCTCGTGATCCGCACCTCCGGTGAACAGCGTCTTTCCGGCTTCCTTCTGTGGCAGGCTGCTTATTCAGAGATTTGGTTTACGGATACGTATTGGCCCGCATTCCGCCGGGTAGATTTCTTGCGCGCTTTGCGCGATTATTCGCAGCGCTCACGCCGCTTTGGGCGCTAGCCCGATAATGCCCGCCTAGAGCTTGCGCATCCGCACTTGCTCCACCAAATGGTGTGAGCCCTTGCGTAGAACCAAGGAAGCACGCACTCGGGTGGGCAAAATATTTTCAATAAGGTTGGGCAGGTTGATGGACTGCCAGATTTCTCGGGCCTGCACGTAGGCTTCCTCATCCGTCATGTCCGCGAAGGAGGCGAAGTGCGCACCCGGCTCGCGGAAAGCGGTGTGCCGGAGCTTGAGGAAGCGGTCAATGTACCACTTTTCAATGTCGTCGACTCGGGCGTCCACATAAACAGAGAAGTCGAACAGGTCGGAGACCATGAGGGTCGGACCGGTTTGTAGGACGTTGAGGCCCTCCAAGATGAGGATGTCCGGCTGGCGAACCTCCTGAAATTCCCCGGGGACGATGTCATAGGACACGTGCGAGTAGAGCGGGGCCGTGACTAGGGGTTTGCCCGATTTAACGTCGGTAACAAAACGCATCAGTGCGCGGCGGTCATAGGACTCCGGGTAGCCCTTGCGCTGCATTAGCCCGTGTTCTTTAAGGTAGGCGGTGGGGTAGAGGAAGCCGTCCGTGGTCACCAAGTCGACCTTCGGGTGGGAATCCCAGCGTTCAAGGAGCACTTGGAGCAGGCGTGCTGTCGTGGACTTGCCCACGGCAACGGAGCCAGCGACGCCGATGACGAAGGGCACGTGCGTCGGTGGGTTACCCAAGAAGGCCTCCGTGGCTGCGGTGAGCTTTTGGCGGGCCTCCACCTGCATGTGGATGAGACGCGAAAGGGGGAGGTACACCTCTGCTACCTCGGTGAGGTCGATGCGGTCACCAATGCCGCGGAGTTTTTCCACCTCGTTTGCCGTGAGCACCTGTGGCATGGATTTACGTAGGGCACGCCACGTATCACGGTCAAAATCGAGGTACGGGCTCGCATCGGTCATTCGCGCCATGCCGACTATTGTCGCACTGCATCGGGCGCCTAGTGCAATTGCCCCGAATGAAAAGATTCCTAGAGGCCCCCGCGCGGGGGATGCGGGCGTTAGGATGTAGAACTAGCTTCGGCGATTTCTCAAGCCGGTGGTGTTGTGCTGCGAGCGGGCACTGCCGGCGATCTTGACCATCTTTAGGAAGGGACACCACGCTTTCATGACGACTACGAACAATTCAGACGTGCGCTACCAGGAGATGCGCGATCTTGACCCCGAGGTCTTCGATGCTATCTCCGGTGAGATTGCTCGTCAGCGCGATACCCTCGAGATGATTGCCTCGGAGAACTTCGTCCCCCGCGCGGTTCTACAGGCACAGGGTTCTGTTCTCACCAACAAGTACGCAGAGGGCTACCCGGGACGCCGCTACTACGGCGGCTGCGAGCACGTCGACGTCGTGGAGGATCTGGCTCGCGATCGCGCCAAGGCGCTGTTTGGCGCTGATTTTGCCAACGTCCAGCCGCACTCCGGTGCCCAGGCCAATGCTGCTGTGCTGGCTTCGCTGATCCAGCCGGGTGAGAAGATCATGGGCCTATCCTTGGCGCATGGCGGTCACCTGACCCACGGTATGAAGCTGAATTTCTCCGGCAAGCTTTACGACGTTGCCGCGTACGAGGTTGACCCGGAGACCATGCGCCTCGACATGGATAAGGTGCGCGAACAAGCTCTGGCAGAAAAGCCGCAGGTGATCATTGCTGGTTGGTCCGCCTACCCACGCACCATCGACTTCGAGGCTTTTCGCTCCATCGCCGATGAGGTCGGCGCGTACCTGTGGACGGATATGGCGCACTTCGCGGGCCTCGTGGCCGCCGGTCTGCACCCCTCCCCGGTGCCGCACTCCGATGTTGTGTCCTCCACCGTGCACAAGACGCTTGGTGGCCCGCGCTCTGGCCTCATCTTGGCCAAGCAGGACTTTGCCAAGAAGATCAACTCCAACGTCTTCCCGGGCCAGCAGGGAGGACCGCTCATGCACGTCATCGCGGCAAAGGCTATCGCCCTCAAGATTGCGGCTACCGAGGAATTTAAGGAGCGTCAGGAGCGCACCCTGGAAGGTGCTCGCATTTTGGCTGAGCGCCTGACCGCTGAGGATTGTACCAAGGCAGGTGTCGACGTCCTCACCGGTGGTACCGACGTGCACCTCGTGCTGGCGGACCTGCGTAACTCCGAGCTCGATGGCCAGCAGGCGGAGGACCTTCTCCACGAGGTCGGCATCACTGTGAACCGCAATGCGGTTCCGAATGATCCGCGCCCGCCGATGGTTACCTCTGGTCTGCGCATCGGTACCCCGGCCTTGGCTACCCGCGGCCTCGACGCGGCGGCCTTCACCGAGGTGGCCGATGTCATCGGTACCGCGCTGGCGCACGGTAAGAACGCGGACGTCGCCAAGCTGCGCGCTCGCGTGGAGAAGGTCGCCGCAGACTTCCCGCTCTACGACGGTCTTGAGGATTGGAAGCTGGTTTAAGCTTTCCCGCGCTCTCCTGACTCTTCTTGGGAGAGCTCATTCGAGCGCTCCTCAGCGTGAGCTTTCCGAGCGGCTTCGAGCCACTCGGGCATCGCGCTGAGGAGTTCTTTAATTTCCGCGGTGGTGAGAGGACGGTCCATCTCGTTCTTCTTCAGCGCGGTCACGGAGATTCCCAGTTTCTGTGCCACCACTGGGCGCGGGTGGGGGCCTTCTCGACGCAGTTTAGCCAGCCATTCCGGCGGATTCTCCTGCAAGTCGCGCAGTTGCGCGTGGGTTACTGCGTTGGCTTGAAACTCCTCCGGGGTGGCCGGCAGGTAGATGCCCAGCTTCTTGGCTGCGGTTTGTGCGCGCATGGCGGTACCGGAAGGCTGCTGGGTTTCGTTGTTGGGGGTTTCCTTATTCGGGGTATCAGTCACGCTCACCACGCTAGCAGCACCGTAGTATGAGGTGCATGCTCCGCCTTGTCTTTTCCACTGGTACAGAACCCGGTAAGTGGTTTCGCCGCTACCGTGACTCGCATTCCCCCGAGTCCCTGGTGACCGTCGACGCCGATGATGCGCTGGCGGTTCTTCTCGCGCATGAGGCAGACCTCGCACTCACCCGCCTGCCAGATTCGCGGGTTGATGACAGCTTCCATGTGGTTCGTCTTTATGAGGAGGCGCCTGGTATTGCGGTGCCGAAAGACTCGGTCTATGCGGAGGTAGGGGAGGACATTGCGCCAGCGGATGTTGCCGAAGAGATTGTGAACTACCGGATTGCGCGGGACGGCAGTGTCGACGTTCCAGCCCTGCGCACCGCCCTCCAGGTCGTGGCAGCCAACGTGGGCGTGGCCATCGCGCCTCGACCACTGCTGAAGGTGCTGAGCAAGAAGCAGGTAGTCGCACTTGGGCTAGAGGACTCTTCCGTTGTGCGCACAGAAATCGCTTTGGTGTGGCGCCGGGCTGATGATGGTGACGAGATTCAGGATTTCGTCGGGGTGGCAAAGGGAAGGACGCGGAATTCCTCCCGCAACACGGCTGAGAAGCGCAGCGCCCGGGACAAAGCAAAGGCTAAGCAAGAACGCAGAAAGGCCCAAGGAAAGTCTCACAAGGGCTCGATTTCCAAACCGTTATCGAAAAGATATAGGGGTTCTCAACAGCGGAAACGCCGATAAATAAGTCTCTTTGTTGTCAAATCACAGGTTCGATGGTGGCAAGACGTGCTGGCTAGGCCTACGGTGGGTTTCGTTCTCAACAAAAGTACTTAGAACAGTGCTCAACTAGAAGAGAAAGGTTTAAGAATGAAGAAGATGACTCGTCGTTTCGCTGCTGGTATCGCCGCCGCCACCCTGTCCCTGGGTGTCGTTGCTTGCTCGGATGCTGAGGATGCCGCTAAGGATGCTGGCGACGCCGCACAGTCCGCCGCGTCCGACGCTACCGATGCTGCCGGCTCTGCTGCTCAGGACGCCAAGGATTCCATGAAGGACTCCGAGTCCGCCGATCCTTCTGATGCTGAGGGTGCAGAGGATGCTGACTCTTCTGAAGCAGATTCTGCCGACTCGGAGGGCGGCGCTGAGGGCGACAAGGAGAGCGTATCCACCGCCAACGGTGATGTAGAGGTCCCGGCCGACTTCGCTCAGGCTATCAAGGAGAAGGCTGCTGAGTGGGGCGACCCGGAGTCCATCGAGACCACCGACAAGGGCAGCGTTGCAACTTTTGCCAAGGACAAGCTCCTGGCATTCGCTGAGGGCGAAGGCACCCAGCCGATCATTGGCAAGATCGCCGAGACCTGGACCGAGGAAGGCGGCCTTGAGAGCAAGGTAGGCCTGCCGACTGCCCCGGAGCAGGCCGAGGGCAACGGTTGGGTACAGGAGTTCACCAACGGCACTATCTCTTGGCTGCAGGGTGAGTCCGGCGAGTACGAGGCCACGATCAACTAAAGGCTTAGCTCGCATGTAGCGGGATTAACCGCCCGTTGAGCTTCTAAGACAGGCTCCGCACTGATAGATCGGTGCGGAGCCTGTCGCTGTTTTCCATGGTCACGGCTTCGCGAAAGAATAAACTACTCCCAACTTGTGGGAATGGTGTGACTGCGGTGAATGCCGTTTAAAAACTGTTCATCTTGCACCCATGTAATTTCAACCTTCGCTCTCTAGCGTGGACGGTGTCCGGAGGTTAAGTGCAGTTTCCGGGCAGTTCGACAATCACCAGCTTCACCATGCCCTCCCAGGTCGATGAGTTGGGACGGGCATAAAAAGGGAGAACCCTGCCGCTATGACCAATCCTTCCGTCCTGACCGAGCAGCCGCACGAGGCCGCTGTGGCAACCAAGACCTATGTCATCGATACCTCCGTCCTTCTCTCCGACCCCTGGGCGTTGCGTAAATTCGCAGAGCACGATGTGGTTCTGCCCATCGTCGTTATCTCTGAGTTGGAAGGAAAACGTCATCACCCGGAGCTTGGCTGGTTCGCCCGCCAAGCTCTTCGCTTTTTGGAGGACCTCCGCGCCACTTACGAAGCTCTGGATCAGCCGCTGCCCGTCAATGCCGCGGGCGGAACGCTGCGCGTGGAGCTTAACCACCAGGATCAATCCTTGCTGCCGGCGGCCTTCCGCGGGCCGGAAGGGGATCACCGAATTCTCGCGTGTGCGCTGAACTTGCAGCACGAAGGCAAGGACACCGTTCTGGTAACCAAGGATGTCCCGCTGCGCGTCAAGGCCGGCGCTGTGGGCCTGCAGGCCGATGAGTACCATGCGCAGGATGTCGTGCTCACCGGCTACACCGGCATGGCCATCGTGCCCACCAGCGCCGAGGTCATCGATGAGCTCTACGGGGAAGGCGAGGTGCTTATCGACGGCTCCGTGACCACCGCCGGCACCCGCGTCGAAGACCTGCCGGTGCACTGTGGCGTGACTCTGCAGGCAGGCGGGCAATCAGCACTGGGACGCATGACGGCTGAGGGCACTGTTCGCTTGGTGCGTGGGGATAGCAATGTATTCGGTCTGCAAGGCCGTTCCGCCGAGCAGCGCGTTGCACTGGAACTCTTAGTAGATCCTTCCGTGGGCATCATGTCCATCGGCGGCCGAGCGGGCACGGGTAAGTCCGCGCTGGCATTATGTGCTGGCTTGGAGGCAGTTCTGGAGCGCGGTGAGCACCGCCGCATCGTGGTATTCCGCCCGATGTATGCGGTGGGCGGACAGTCCTTGGGGTACCTGCCGGGCTCGGAGAGCGAAAAGATGAACCCCTGGGCCCAAGCAGTCTATGACACTTTGGAAGGGTTGGTATCCGAAAACGTCATGGAGGAAGTCCAAGACCGCGGCCTCTTGGAAGTTCTCCCACTGACCCACATCCGTGGCCGCAGCCTGCATGATTCCTTCGTCATCGTCGACGAGGCCCAGTCACTAGAGCGCAATGTGCTGCTCACAGTCCTTTCGCGACTGGGCCGCGGCTCCCGTGTGGTGCTCACACATGACGTTGCCCAGCGCGATAACTTGCGTGTTGGCCGCCACGATGGTGTGCAGGCGGTCATTGAGAAACTCAAGGGGCATGGGCTTTTTGCGCATGTGACCCTGCAGCGCTCTGAGCGCTCTGCCATTGCGGAGCTCGTCACCGATTTGTTGGAGGGTGAGAATTAACGCGTTCGCGAATGGCGATCTGCCTGCTCTCAGCTTGGCATTAACGCAGTGTGCTCAGTAATAATTGTTTCATGAGCGACAACGCAGAAAACAAGAAGAAGGATTTCCGCATCCGGCCCTTCAACGCTGCGGACTACCCGCAGATGCGGGAAATCTATGAGCAGGGCCTGAACACCGGTCACGCTACTTATGAGACCCGCTCGTTGACCTTCGAGGAATTTAAGAACGTCAAGATCATGTCGTCCGTCTTCGTCGCTGTTGAGGAAGACGATGACTCGAAGGTTCTCGGTTGGGTCTGCGCTGCGCAGGCGTCCACCCGTACCGTGTTCCACGGCGTGGTGGAGGATTCCATCTACCTGAGTAAGGAAGCCCAGGGCAGGGGTATCGGTGGCGCCTTGCTGGATCAGCTCATTGAGGTCTGCCGCGACTTGCACAAGTGGGCCATCCATTCGTGGATTTTCCCGGAGAACGAAGGCTCCGCTGGTCTCCACAAATCCCGTGGCTTCGTCAAGGTGGGTACCTACTCCCACATGGCAAAGATGACTTATGGTGAGCTTGCCGGCCAGTGGCGCGATACCGATGTTTATGAGCTGCTCCTTCCGAAGCCGGAGGAAAAGAAGGCAGAAGCCAACCAGAAGAGAAAGTAATTATCTCACTTTTCTAATATCAGGGCAGGAGTGGGGATAGAATAGAACCTGTTCGCAACCACTCTCTATCGAAGGCGAATCATGTCTTTCCGCACCTCTGTGCTTGCCCTTTCTACCGCCGTAGCCGTGTCGACCGGTGCTTTCGCAGCGCCCGTTGCCACGGCTGCTGAGTTTCCATCTGCCGGCTCCGTCCCTGTGGCGGAGCTCGACGTTAACCACCCCAATGGTGCTTTGGCTTATGTCTTTGCTGAGCCCGTGATGCAGTCCGATATTGACCTGGTTACCCGCCAGGTTCGGCAGCTACGCGGCAAGGCTTGGGACGATAACCTTCCCTTCAACGGCGGAACGCTGCGCCAGGCTGCTAGCGCCGCAGGTTTCCGCACCCGCGATGCCTATGTGAATTCCATCTCCTGGGATCGCGGTCTCGAGCACGCGGTTTTGCAGCGCGCTGCCGAGGAGAACCTTGACTTCAACCATGAGAGACTGCCAGGGGTTCCTCCCTTCGGAGTCATTAGCAACCTCTGGGCCGGTGAAAACCTGACCACTAAAGGGATGTCGGACGCGATCGCATCGTGGTCGACCGATAAGTACCAGGGGGCAAGCGAGTGGGATATGCTCATTCGCTCACATGGCCAGTTCAATGATCGCACTGGGCACCTCTACTCGATTATCGATCCCACCCACGTAACATTCGCTCAGGCGCAGGTTGGGGAGGTGACTGCTGGTTTCTTCTCCAACCGCGATATGCCCGGTCAACCCGCGCGTATTTCCGGCCGCCACGCATTCCCTATTGCCGTGCCGGAAAGCACAGTCGGCAAAGCCGAGCTCATGACTACGGGTGGCACTTCCGTCGGAAGCCAAGGAAGCCTGGGATTGAGCATCGACGGCTTCCGGGGAGCAAAGCTGGGGGTTCCGGTGGCGTCGCCAAGCAGCAGCGATCCGGAGGTCTTGGAAGTCAACGAGGACGGAACCTACACGGCCAAGTCCGAGGGCACTGCGACCATCACCTTCAACACTCATGTGTTGCGTAATGGTCAGCCCCAGCTGTCAAACAACCAAGTCACCAAGACCGTGAAGGTGACCAAGAAGTCTCTTCTCGGAAGCTCGAGCACCGGTGGCACGGATGTTGGGACCATCGTGGGCATCATTGCCGGCCTGCTGGCACTCATCGGTGTGGCTGCGCAGGTAGCGCGCCAGTTAGGAATCCTGCGCTAGGCACGTTGATACAAGAAAACCCTCGCTACGTGATTCTTCGTAGCGAGGATTTCTTGTTGTTGCATCCTTAGGGGAGTGCTCTAATCGATGGTCTCCTTGAGGTGCTCCTCCCGCACGGGCAGGATAAGCAGGAGAGCGATGATGGCCATCGGAACCATGAGCAGGATGACTGGGGTTAGACCATCGTTATAAGCGTTGAGGACGACATCGCGGATCGGCTCCGGTAGCTGTGCAACCATCGATGGGGTCAGGTTGGAGGAACCGCCGCCCTCGGCGTTGAACTTTTCCGCAAACGGTGCACCGGCCTTGCCCATGGAAGCAATGGCAGCAGGCATATTGGCAGCTAACTCGTCCTTCATGTTGTGGATGAATAGCGAGCCCACGAGGGAAGCGCCCATGGCGGAGCCGATTTGGCGGAAGAAGTTGTTAGCCGCAGTAGCGGTGCCCACCAGCGCCACGGGGAAGGAGTTCTGAACGATGAGAACGAGCACTTGCATAACAAAGCCAAGTCCGATGCCGAAGACGAGGAACTCCGCGCCAAGCTGAGTCAGGGAGGTCTCCACAGTCAGCTTCGACATCCAGAACAACGCGCCAGCCGTAATGGCGAGACCGATGATGGGGTAACGCTTGTAGTGGCCGGTTCGGGCGATGATGAATCCCACTGTGGTAGAAGTGCCGATCATGCCGAGCATCATCGGGATCATCATGAGTCCCGCCTTGGTAGGTGTGAGGGTGTGCACCATCTGCAGGTAGGTCGGCATGTAGCCCAGCACACCGAACATAGCCAGGCCCAGCACCATGCCGGCGGCCGTCGTGAGCACCATGTTGCGGTTCTTAAACAGCAGAACTGGGATCAGGGGCTCCTCGGCCCGCTTCTCGACGAAGACCGTGATAACAGCACCAATCACAACGATGACGGCCAAGGTAAGAATGACGGGATCCGACCACTCATACTGAGTGCCGCCCCAGGTGGTCATGAGGATGAGCGAGGCGGTAGTGATAGCGATGAAGGTGGCTCCCAAGGCATCAAACTTACGCAGATCAGTATCGCCGACGCGCAGGTGCAGAACGAGCACGCACACGGTCATGGCGAGCAGACCAAGGGGAATATTCATCCACAGACCCCAGCGCCAGCCAGGTCCATCAGTGAACCAGCCGCCAAGGACTGGGCCGAGGACGGAGGACAGGCCGAAAACGCCGCCCATGATGCCCATGAACTTACCGCGCTCACGTGCCGTGGTGACCTCCGCGATGATGGACTGGGAGGAGATCATCATGAAACCAGCGCCGAAGCCCTGAATGGCACGGCCAATAATGAGCAGATTCATCGAATTGGCGAAGCCACCCACGGCGGACCCGATGACGAAGGTGGCAATACCGCCGATGTAGAGCCACTTGCGGCCCATCATGTCACCGAGCTTGCCGGAGATAGGCATAGCAATGGTCATGGTGACCAGGAAGGCGGAAATAACCCAGCTCATGTGGTCGACACCGCCGAGCTCGCCGACGATGGTGGGAAGAGCGGACGCGAAGATCATCTGCCCCAGGGAGCTCATCAACATGGTGAGCACGAGGGCAGAGAAGACGAGGGCAAGGTTGTTTTCCGGCTTGCCATTGTCAGTGTTGGCCACTGGCGGTTTCGCGGTAGCTACCATGACAGTCCTTTCGAATAGTTGTTGATGAGTGCGAGTGCGGAGTCAAAGCGCTGCTCAAAGGGGATATCACAGCTGAAGTCTGGCGAGGTGGTGGCCAACCAAAAAGCCTCACGGATGGTGACAGCAATGAGTAGTGCCTCCGTGTGCGGGGAGACATCCGGCATGGTCTTTAACGCTGGCTCCTTCTCTAGCCGCTGGGTGAGAAGCTCAAGTACTTCGTTAGACTTGGCACGCTTTCTGCTTAAGGACGCCGCCGCTGCGTCCGCATCGCGGGAGATACGGCGGCGTCGTTCAGCAATTTCCTTATTGGCGTGCTGCCCATTGAGGTGTTCCTTGATGAGACCTACGGCCAGCTTAAAGAGGTTCTCCGTAGGAGTTTCGAGCAGGTAACTCTTTTGCTCCTGGGAGAACTCTTGGCTGGGGTTGCCCAAGACGGCTGAGTCCTTGGAATCGAAATAGTTAAAGAAGGTGCGCCGGGAAATTCCGGCCTTCTCACAAATCTCCTCCACCGTGACGGAGGCAAAGCCATGCTCGTCTACCAAGAGGGTGGCAGCATCCTCTATGCGTAGGCGAGTTTTCAGGCGTTTTTGCTCGCGTAATGACAGTTCTTCTTGCACGGAGTGTAATCCTACACCCGGTGCAAGTTTGCACCAAGTGCAATGATGGTGATTCTCGTGAGGGCGGGGAGCTCTTTATGGCGTAGCGCACAGGAAGGGGGGGAGCAGATGGTAGCAACCCTACCCTTCGCGCTCACCAGCAGCATGCGCTGTGGCTGATTAAGGCTCGCCGTGAGCGCGAAGGGCGCGAAGTGATGGCTTGGAAAGGAACTCTCAAGCCCAAAACTGCCCTAGTTGACGAAGTTATTGCCAGATCTTGAGTCATGAGCGGTGGTTTTGGCAGATCGGGCAGTTGCTGCCCCGACCTTGTTGTTGGCCCCGCAGGGCGGATGAGAAAACAGCGAAACCGCCCTGCGTGCCACCTCAAGGAGGTGGTGCGAAGGGCGGCGGCGTGGGCGAAAGCGAATTTAGAAGTTATCGCGGTCGCGGTTGGTCATGGTGAGAACGTTGAGGCGCTCATCGAGTTCCTCTTCGGTGAGGTTCTCGCCGTCGACGAAGCCGAGGTCGATGACGGCTTCGCGGACGGTGATCTTCTCGTTCAATGCGTGCTTAGCTGCCTTGGCGGCGTTCTCGTAGCCGATCTTGGAGTTCAGCGGGGTGACGATGGAGGTGGAGGACTCCGCAAACTTCTTCATGCGCTCCTCGTTGGCCTCGATGCCGTCAACGCACTTCTCAGCGAAGACGCGGGAAACATTAGCCAGCAGGCGGGAGGACTCGAGAACGTTGCGGGCCATCATCGGGATGTAGACGTTGAGCTCGAAGTGGCCGTTGGAGCCGCCGAAAGCAACAGCGGCGTCGTTGCCGATGACCTGGCTGACCACCATGGTGGCGGCCTCGCTCAGAACCGGGTTGACCTTACCCGGCATGATGGAGGAGCCCGGCTGCAGATCCGGGAGGTGGATCTCCGCAAGGCCGGTGAGTGGGCCGGAGCCCATCATACGAATGTCGTTGGCAATCTTGTTGAGGGAGATAGCAACGGTGCGCATGGCGCCGGAGAACTCGACGAGGGCGTCGCGGGCAGCCTGGGCCTCGAAGTGGTTCTTGGCCTCGGAGAGCTGGTCAATGCCGGTGAGCTTCTTGAGCTCCTCGGTGACCTTGCCGCCAAACTCAGCGTCGGTGTTCAGGCCGGTACCGGTAGCGGTGCCGCCGATAGCCAGTTCGCCCAAGCGCGGCAGGGTAGCCTCAACGCGCTCGATGCCGAGCTCGATCTGGCGAGCGTAGCCGCCGAATTCCTGGCCCAGGGTGATCGGGGTGGCGTCCATCAGGTGGGTACGGCCGGACTTAACTACATCAGCGAATTCCTTGGCCTTGGCCAGCAGGGAATCGTGCAGGACCTTGAGACCCGGGATGAGGTCATTTACTGCAGCCTCCGTTGCCGCAACGTGGGTTGCAGTGGGGAAGGTGTCGTTGGAGGACTGACCCATGTTCACGTGGTCATTCGGGTGAATCTCCACGCCGTTCTTGTGGGCGATGGAGGCGATGACCTCGTTGGTGTTCATGTTGGAGGAGGTGCCGGAGCCGGTCTGGAAGACGTCAATCGGGAAAGCATCGTTGTGCTTGCCCTCTGCAATCTCGGTGGCGGCGGCGATGATGGCGTCAGCCTTCTCCGCGTCCAGCTTGCCGGAGTCCTTGTTCACCTGAGCACAGGCAGCCTTCAGGAGGCCGAGAGCGCGAATCTGCGCATCCTCTAGACCGCGGCCGGAGATCGGGAAGTTCTCCACGGCGCGCTGGGTCTGGGCACGCCACAGGGCATCTGCCGGAACCTTTACCTCGCCCATGGTGTCGTGTTCAATGCGGTATTCAGTCATGGATTCACCTTTTCTGTGAAATGAGTTTTGTTGGGTTCTTTATGTGTGCCGTGGCACGGCATTCATGGCCACCGTAGCACTCTTCCTAGGAAAGTGAACTAGCTTTCCTTATCGTGGGGGTTGGTGTAGTCGACCACGGAGTATTCCTGCAGCTTAGCCAGCTTATGGATGGAGTCGACGTAGCGGATGGTGCCGGACTTGGAGCGCATGACCAGAGAGCGGGTGGTGGCACCGTTCGGGCGGTAAGAGACACCGCGGAGCATATCGCCATTGGTCACACCGGTAGCGGCGAAGTAGCAGTTCTCAGAGGAGACCAAGTCGTTGGTGGTGAGGACGCGGTCGAGGTCGTGGCCAGCCTTGCGAGCCTTCTCGGCTTCCTCCTCATCCTTGGGCCATAGCTTGCCTTGAATTTCTCCACCCATGCACTTCATGGCGCAGGCGGTGATGATGCCCTCCGGGGTGCCGCCGATGCCCATCATGAGGTCGATGGAGTTGCTGTCCTGGCAGGTAGCGATGGCGCCTGCGACGTCACCGTCCATGATGAGGCGAACCTTGGCACCGGCCTCGCGGATCTCACGGATAAGGTCATCGTGGCGCGGGCGGTCGAGAACGACGACGGTCAGGTCAGCTGGCTTGATGCCCTTGGCCTTGGCCACGGATTTCACGTTCCACTCCACCGACTCATTGAGGTCGATGGCGCCGACTGCCTCGGGGCCGACAGCGATCTTCTTCATGTAGAAGACCGCGGACGGGTCGTACATCGTGCCGCGCTCGGCAGCGGCGATGACAGAAATAGCGTTCGGGCGGCCTTCAGCCATCAGGCGGGTGCCGTCAACCGGGTCGACGGCGATGTCCATCTCGGCGCCCTGGCCGGTGCCGACCTTCTCGCCGTTAAACAGCATCGGGGCTTCGTCCTTCTCGCCTTCGCCAATGACGACGACACCGTTCATCTCGACGGAGTTGATGAGCTTGCGCATAGCATCCACCGCGGCGCCGTCACCTTCATTCTTCTGTCCACGGCCAACCCAGCGACCCGAGGCGAGTGCTGCCGCCTCGGTGACACGCACCAGCTCCATGGCTAGGTTGCGGTCGGGGATATAAGACGTGTTGTCAGACATGTTTGATTAGTCCCTTTCTTTTCAGGTGGCTCGGCCCGGGGTGGGGGACAACCCGGAATACATATTCCATTCTTCCACTTTTCTTCCGGTTTCAAGCCCGAATGCCTCCCCCAGAAGTGGGATGAGGGGGTGATTGCTGCCAAAAAGGGCAGGTAGGAGGCCGCTGTCGCACGTGGTGGAGCAGGCGTGACATACTAGGCGAGTGGCATCTGAAGATAAACCAAAGATTTTTGAGGACGCGCGCGATATCACCCTGACGGTGGGCGTCATCCTCATCATGATGTTCCTCGCGGTTGGGGCAACGGGACTGTGCTCAATCAACCCCGAAAAGTCGGGGCCCGTGCAGAACGTGGATGCCGCTACCTTCTTGGAGATGGAAGCGCGCGGCAGCGGGGCTGTCATTAGGGAGCCGGATATGCCGGAGGGCTGGCAGCCCACAGCCGCGCGGCGCAAGCAGATGGGTGGCGAATCTGGTGCTGTGGTGAGCTGGCTGACCACTAACGATGGCTATGTTGAGTCAGCGCAGACGCAGCTGGCGCTTGGCGATGTCCCCGGGGCTTATGACTCCAATTACCGTGCCAACTCCGAGCGGCGCGAGGTAGCGGGCCAGGATGTGGAAATTCTCAGTAGCGATGACAAAGACGTGCGCCCGCTGTGGATTACCGACTTGGGGGATGCCCGCCTCGTCCTCACCGGCTCTGCCTCCGATGCCGACTTTGAAGCGGCCCTGACCGCATTTGCTGAGGCCGAGCCACTCCAGATCGCTGAGGATGGAAGCGTCATCAGCGACTAGGTTCCGCTGATTAACGGAAGGCTACGCTCTGCAGTGTGGTTCCGTCCCATTCCACCTCGACCGAATCTCCAGCAGCGCTGGTGAGGGACTCTGGATCGAGGCCGCTCAAACGCGTCTTGCCGAGGTATACATCTACCTTCTCATGGAGGGATTTGCCGGGGAAGATGGCGATCTCGCTGAGCTTATTCTCATTAAAGCGCAGAACAATGGAGCCGGAGAAGTAGCCGATCTCTTCGCCATTCGCGGTGTGCGGGGGGCCGAAGAACTCTTCAGCGAGCTGGCGCGAATCACCGAAGACCATGGACCCTGCTCCGCCTGACTTGGAGACGAAGTCCACGCGATCTCCCGGGTAGCCGTAAATCTTCATTTAGTCTTCTCCTGCTTCTTCGTTGTGAACTGCACTATCGGTGCCCTCTGCGTTCTTTCGGAGGGCTTCCTCTACGCGCTTCGAGGCACCGTCGAGGTGCGCCTCGCAGGCCTTAGCTAGGGCCTCGCCGCGCTCCCAGTACTTGAGGGATTCATCCAATCCCATCTGTCCTAGCTCGAGGATCTTCACTGTTTCAATGAGCTCATCACGAGCCTGCTCATAGCTCAGCTCTTCCACCGGCGGGAACGCGTCCTGGCCGGGCTGGCCGGCGCCAATCGTGTCAGTCATGAGGTGAAGTATCTTCTTTCTCTTGTATGTTCCGTCTTAACTATTAACTGTTCTGTTTAATCTGCGGCCTGAGAAGCCATTGCAGCAGCGGTGATCGAGCCATCGCCCACACGTATACGCAGCTGCGAACCCGGTGGTGATTGCGTGTAGCTCGTGACGACCTCCGGACCGCTGCCATCGCGCGGAAGGACTTGCACGATGGCATAGCCGCGTTCGAGGGTGGCCGAGGGGCCTAAGGCGGAGACCCGAGCACGCAATGAGGCTACCTGGTTAGTTTCGCGGTCCAGATAGTGGCTCATCACCCGGCGGATCAGCGCGAGATTTCGCTCCAACTCCTCGCGGCGTGCGTTGATAGGCACCATCGGATCTGCAAGAACCGGGCGGGAGCGGATGTTTTCGAGTCCGCGGCGCTCTCGGTCCACCCAGCCGCGCAGCGCTGCCGCCATGCGCGAGCGTGCTTCGGAGATCAGCGCGTATTCCTCGGCGGCGGAGGGTACGACACGCTTGGCCGCATCGGTGGGGGTAGCGGCGCGGAGATCGGCGACATCATCAAGCACCGGGTGATCCGGCTCGTGGCCGATGGCGGAAACGACAGGGGTGCGGGCCTCCGCCACGGCGCGTTGCAGTGCCTCCTCGGAGAAGGGGAGGAGGTCCTCCACTGAACCTCCGCCGCGAGCAATGATGATGACATCTACGTCTGGGTCCGCGTCGAGGGTCCGTAGAGCGTCAATCACCTGGGTAACAGCCGTGGCTCCCTGTACTGCAGTATTGATGACGTTGAACTGGACCGCCGGCCAGCGGTCCTGTGCTACAGACAGGACATCGCGCTCGGCGTGGGAGCCGCGGCCGGTGATGAGGCCGATTTTCTTGGGCAGGTAGGGAAGCGGCAACTTGCGCGAGGGATCACACAGGCCTTCCTGGCGCAGCTTCTGCCGCAACATTTCCACCCGAGCGAGGAGATCTCCGATGCCGACGTGGCGGATTTCGGTCACCCACAGGGAAAAGCTTCCGCGCCCAGCGTAGAAGGCAGGCTTGCCGTACACCACGACGCGGTCGCCATCTTTGAGCGGTGAGGGAGCATTGCGGATGAGCGAGGTGTTGCATGTCAACTGAACAGACTTTTCCTGCTCGACATCACGCAACGTGATATAGGAGAGCTTCCACGTCGGCTTCATGTTCAACTGGGTAATTTGCCCCTCCACCCAGAGGAAGCCGAGACGCTCGATCCAGCCTTTGACTTGGTCATTGACCTTGCCGACGGGCCACGGTGTCTCCGCGGAATTGGCCGGTTGGTTCACGCGCAGTCCTTTCTCTTGAGCGGTCTTCTCGTTGGGGTCTGTTCCGAACAGTGTATGGCTCAGTCTAGGAGGCGCGCCGGACATCCGGTGTCACCGGCCAAGCTGGTTGGGCGGGAACTACAGTATGTGCGTGACTTTCGATACTGTGGGTGCCATGACTGAAACTGCAAAGAAGGTGCTCCTGGCGGCTCCCCGCGGCTACTGTGCCGGCGTGGACCGTGCTGTTGAGACAGTGGAAAAGGCGTTGGAGAAGTACGGCGCCCCGATCTACGTGCGCAAGCAGATTGTGCACAACCGGTTCGTTGTTGAATCCCTGGCTAAGCGTGGTGTCATCTTTGTGGAGGAGGCTTCCGAAGCCCCCGAAGGCGCTCATCTCGTGTTCTCTGCACACGGCATCGCGCCGAGCGTGCGCAAGGAGGCACAAGAGCGCAAGCAGCTCACACTCGACGCCACCTGCCCGCTGGTGACCAAGGTCCACAAGGAGGCCCAGCGCTTTGAGCGCGATGGCTACCAGATCCTCCTTGTCGGCCACGAGGGGCACGAAGAGGTCGAAGGCACCGCCGGTGAGGCCCCGGACGTTACCCACCTGGTGGATGGCTTGGAGGGCGTCGACAAGCTGCCCGATTTCCTGCATGAGGAAAAGCTCATCTGGCTGTCCCAGACCACCTTGTCGGTGGATGAAACCATCCAGATCGTCAACAAGCTGCGCGAGCGCTTCCCGCACTTGGAGAACCCGCCATCAGATGACATTTGTTATGCCACGCAGAATCGCCAGGAGTCGGTCAAGGCCATTGCTCCGAAATGCGATCTCATGATTGTTGTGGGCTCCGAGAACTCCTCGAACTCCAAGCGCCTCGTCGAGGTTGCTTTGGAGGCGGGCTCTAAGACTTCACACCTGGTGGACTTTGCCTCGGAGATCGACGAGGCCTGGCTGGAAGGCGTGAACACTGTAGGCGTGACCTGCGGCGCGTCCGTGCCTGAGCTGCTGGTCCGTGAAGTGCTGGAGTTTCTAGATGAGCGCGGCTACAACGATGTTGAACAGGTGACGACGTCCACGGAGACCATCACTTTCTCCCTGCCACGCGAACTGCGTCCGGCACGTACTGCGCGTTAATCCTCGTCGTAGAGATTTTCTTCCAGCGGCTGGGAGGACCGCTGGGAGCGCTCCCGTGCACGCCGCGCCTTCTCTGCTGACTCAGCGGCGGCGCGACGGAAGTCCTCCCGCTCATCCGCCTCGGGGGAAGCCTGTCGGCGCTTCGCGCGTTCTTCGGCTTGAAGCCGCCGGCGTTCTTCGCGGTCGCGCTCACGGACTCGGCCCGAGCTCGTAGCTTCACGGGCAAGCAGTTCTGCTACGGACAGGCGCTCGGAGCGGCTCCGGCGATCGGAGGCAGCTTCGGCGCGGCGCTTTTCTTGAGCTTCAGCCTCAAGGTTCTTCGCGTGGCTATCGCTGCGCCACAGGCGCAGAACCGCGAGCAGCGCGCAGGCCACAACCGTAACGATGAGCACCGGGAAATGCTGCAGTAGTGGGAAAGCCGTGGTGAGAATCGCGGTTTTGGAAAAGGGCGAGGCACCTTCCGGCAATCCAGCGGTGGAATTGATGAACCCGCCGCCCACGGTTCCTAATGCGTACAGCAGCGGAAGGGAAATCACCGTCATGTAGAGGCCGCGAGTTTCCACCAACCAGGTGACAGCCAGCGAACCGAGTCCAAAAATCAGGGCGAAGGGCAGCCCCACGCTGCCCAGAACGCCGGAGACCGCCAAGGCCACAAGCGTAACGACGAGCGCGACGACGAGTGCTCGGCTAAGCGGCATCCCGCGGCGGCGAGGGCGGCGACGATTTTTGGCTACAGACACGCCCAGAAAGCTTACCGGGGTTGGTGACCAAAACGTTATTCATTCTGGGCGCGCCGCGGCCAAGAACCGACGCTGCGCGGCTCCACCGGCAGGCGGTCAACGCGGGCTGGAACATCCAGCTCCTTGAGCCGCCGCGCCGTAACCCCGACGCGAGAATCCAAACTGGCCAAGCTTGCGTTATAGGCTTCCACCGCGCGCTCGAGTCCGCGGCCTACCTTGTCGTAGTGCCCGTTAAGAGTGTTCAAGCGCGTATAAAGCTCGCGACCCAAACGCTGGACTTCGCGGGCCTTGTCGGAGATCTCCTCGTGCTGCCAGCTCACCGCGACGGTGCGCAAGAGAGCAAAGAGGGTGCTTGGGGTGGCGATGACGACGTTGCGCTCGAAGGCGAATTCCAGCAATTCGGCGTCGATAGACAGGGCAGCGTCGACGAAAGTATCGGCGGGGACAAAGAGGATCACAAACTGTGGCGTGGGGGAGAAGGCCTCGATATAGTCCTTCGACGCCAGTGCCTGCACGTGGGAACGCATGAGGTGCGCGTGGCGGCGAAGATAGCCTGCCCGCCCCTCCGGGTCCTCGGTCTCCATTGCGTCGAGGTAGGCACTGAGGGGCACCTTTGCATCCACGACAATGCTGCGCCCTCCTGCCAAGTGAATGACCAGATCAGGGCGTACCAGCGATCCGTTGATGCGGGCACTGACTTGGGAATCAAAGTCCACGTGTTTGCGCATGCCACCGAGCTCAACGACGCGCTCTAGTTGTACCTCGCCCCACCGCCCGCGGACATTGGGGGAGCGCAGCGCGCCGACCAGCTTGTCCGTGCGATCAGACAGGCGTGTTGAGGTCCGAGTTACCGCCTGGACCTGGCTGCTGAGTGCTGCGAGTGAGGTCGCTCGATCTTCCTCTATTTCCTGGAGCTGTAGCCCTAGACGGTCCATGGCTTTCTCCAGCGGAGCGAGCTCTGCTTGGCGGCGCTGGGACTCTTGCAGGGCGCGATGCTCCTCTGAAGGCTGGGCGGACTGCGCTGAATAAGCGCGGGCTAGCCAGCCCAATGCGGCCCCAATGATGAGGCCGAGGAATAGGAGCACTATGGGTAGGGAAGACGTCATGCCTGCCATCATGGCATGCGTCCCGGACATGAAGAATTAGTCTTTATCCTTTGATTGCAACATCTGTTCGAGAGCGCTAATTGCGCGCTTGATTCCCGCTCGTGCTCCTCCATCGCGTTCACTGAAATCCGCATCAACGTCGACATTCGCGTCGATCTTTTGGTCCAGAGGGCTCGTGCCATTGTGGGTGACGTCTTCGGCTGCGCCTTCGGGTGCGGCGTGGTCGGGGATGGACAGCCACTGCTCGCGCTTGTGATCACCCTGTTGCTGCGTGTAGCGCCCGATGAGGAAACCAGCGACGGTCGAAAACTCCAAGTCCTCGGCAGTTCTTTCGCCCGATTGGAGCATCATCATGTCCTGGAAATAGCGGTAGACCACCGCGATGGTCGCTGCGGCCGGGACGGCGAGGAAACCACCGATGAGGCCGAAGAGCGCGGAACCCACGGTCACGGAAATCAACACGATAACCGGGTGCAGGTTCATGGCCTTCGACTGCAGCCACGGGGACAGCACGTTGCCCTCGAGCTGTTGGACCAGCAGTACTAGGCCCAGCACGAGCAGCGCCTTGGTGAACCCCAAAGACACCAGCGCGATGGTCACGGATAGTGCGCCGGCCACGATCGCGCCGACAAAGGGGATGAATCCGGCGATGAACGTGATGATGGCAAGCGCCATCGCCAAAGGTACACCGATGAGTGCCAGGCCGAGGCCGATAAAGACAGCATCAACGGCGGAGACCACTGCTTGTGCCCGCACGAAACCGCCCAACGTGGACCACACGCGGGTCAGCAGCTCAGTGAGGTGCCAGCCGGTCCGGCGCCCCGTGGCCTGGCGCAGCCAGGGCAGGAAGTTGTGGCCGTCCTTAAGGAAGAAGAACGTCAGCACCACGATGATGAAGAGCGTGACCACGATGGAGGTCGCCGTGCCAATGCCCGTGAATACCGAGCCCGCGATGGACCCTGCTTGGCGTTGTAGCCACAGGGCGATTTCATCGATATAGCCGCCGATCTCATCCGCGTCGAGGTTGAGCGGAGGGCCCTGTGCCCATAGCTGCAAACGTTGAATTCCTTCTACAGTCTGCAGATATAGCGTCTGGGACTGCCGCGCGAAGTCCGGTGCGATGAACATGAAGAGGGTGCCCACCGCAGTAAAAGACACCAGGATGGTCACTGCCGCAGCGAGGGCTGACGGCAGTCCCTTGCGCCGCATGGCACCGGCAATGGGAGCAAGCACAGTGCAAATAATGAGCGCGATGAGAACGGGCAGGATGCCGCGCCAGAAGTTGCCCAGCATGCGGAAGGAGGCATAAAGGAATATCCCAATGATGGTCAGGCGCAGTGCCCACAGCGATGTGGACTTGATGACCTCGCCGACCACCACAGAACGATCCACCTGGTTGCCGGGAGGGTGCGGAGAGACAGCCTTCAGCGAAGCAGCATCGACGGAGTCATCGAAACGCCCGCCGAGCGCTGCCTCCGCGGCGGCGAACTCAGAGGAAGAGGCGTTGGGGGATGGCTGATCAGAACTCACCCCACCATCTTGCCTCAAAAGATCCGGGGTGCGTTAGGATTGGCCCCGTGAGTCTTACACTTGGAATCGTCGGCCTGCCCAACGTGGGCAAGTCCACTTTGTTTAATGCCCTGACCCGTTCTGACATCTTGGCGGCGAACTACCCGTTCGCCACGATTGAGCCCAATGTCGGCCTCGTTGAGCTTCCCGATTCCCGCCTTAACCGCCTTGCGGAAATCTTCAGCTCCGAGCGCATCCTCCCGGCCACCGTGTCCTTCGTGGATATCGCCGGCATTGTGGAAGGCGCTTCCAAGGGTGAAGGTATGGGTAACGCCTTCCTTGCCAACATTCGTGAGGCTGATGCCATCTGCCAGGTGGTGCGTGCCTTTGCTGATGAAAACGTCATCCACGTCGACGGTGAAGTCAACCCGGCACACGACATTTCTGTCATCAATACGGAGCTCATCCTCGCGGACCTGCAGACCATCGAGAAGGCCTTGCCGCGCTTGGAAAAGGAAGCCCGCAAGAACAAGGATTTGGCCGAGACCGTGGAAGAGACCAAGAAGGCCCAGGCCATCTTGGAAGATGACCGCACCCTCTTCGCTGCTTCCAAGAGCGACGAGATCGACCTATCCCTCCTGCGCGAGCTGCACCTCATGACCGCGAAGCCCTTCCTTTATGTCTTCAACTCGGATGAGGCCGTGCTTACCGATGACGCCAAGAAGGAGGAGCTGCGCCAGCTCGTCGCCCCTGCGGAATGCGTCTTCCTCGATGCCCAGACCGAAACCGACCTCCTTGAGCTCGATGAGGCGGAGGCACTGGAACTGCTCGAGTCGGTGGGCCAGGAAGAGCCTGGCTTGGCGACGTTGGCCAAGGCCGGCTTCGCCACCCTCGGCCTGCAGACCTACCTGACCGCAGGCCCGAAGGAAGCCCGCGCGTGGACCATCAAGCAAGGTTCCGCGGCTCCGCAGGCTGCGGGTGTTATCCACACCGACTTTGAGAAGAAGTTCATCAAGGCCGAAATCGTCTCCTTCGATGACCTAGACGCCGCTGGCTCCATGGCAGAGGCCCGCAACGCCGGCAAGGTGCGCCAAGAAGGCAAGGAATACATCATGCAGGACGGCGACGTCTGCGATTTCAAGATCGGCGGCTAGTTAGCCACCACTCCGCGTAGGCTGTGGGCATGAGTATCGCCCACATCCTAGACCGCGCAGCAGAGGCCACGCAGTGGCAAGAGGCCCTGTACAAGGATCTGCACCAGCATCCTGAGCTCAGCATGGAGGAGGAGCGCACCCGCGGTGTTATCGCGGATAAGCTCCGGGAATTTCCAGGAGTCGAGGTGCTGGAATTCGGCGGGGGAGTCGTCGGCATCCTCCGCAACGGCGTAGGTTCGACTGTCCTAGAGCGTGCCGATTTCGACGGCTTGCCCATCACAGAGGACACCGGCCTGGACTACTCCGCTTCGGGCGAGGCAATGCATGCTTGTGGCCACGATGCCCACGTGAGCGCCTTGTTGGGTGCCACGGAAGCGCTGGCGAAAGCGACCGATGCGTGGTCCGGTACATTCGTCGCTCTATTCCAGCCGGGCGAGGAGACCGCTGAGGGCGCGCAGTCCATGGTGGATGCGGGCCTCACCGATAGAGTCCCCACGCCCGATGTGGCCTTTGGTCAGCACATCTTCATCGATAAGAATGCTCCCGCCGGTAGCGTGCTGATTGCGCCCGGCCCGGTCTTGTCTACAGCGACCTCACTCACCGTCACGGTCTATGGCCACGGTTCTCACGGCTCGATGCCGCACCTCAGCGTCGATCCGGTGGTGCTGGCCAGCTCCATCGTTCTGCGGCTGCAGACAGTTGTCTCCCGTGAGGTCGACCCCCCACCACTTCGCCGTGTTGACTGTTGGCGCCCTGCAGGCGGGTTCGAAGGCAAACATCATCCCGGACTCGGCGACCCTGCGCATCAACATCCGTGCCTATGACGAGGACGTCAGGGCTCAAATCGTAGAGGCAATTCACCGCATTGTTAAGGCAGAGTGCCGGGCAGTGATGTCCCCGCGCGAGCCAGAGTTTGTGCAGAGTGATAATTACCCCCTTACCGTCAACGATGAAGACGTGACCAAAAAGGTGCGCGCGCAGCTTATCGACGTTCTGGGTAGCGACAACGTCCTCGACATGGAGCCGTGGACCGCCTCGGAGGATTTCTCTCGCATCCCCGATGCCTTCGGCGCTCCCTATTGTTTCTGGGGCTTTGGCGGGCGTACCGATGGCGCATCAATTCCTAACCACAATCCGCGCTTTGCGCCGGAGCTGCAGCCGACGCTCACCACGGCGACGCAGGCTCTGATAGCCGCTGCTTACGCCTATCTGGGGAATCAGCGTAAGGATGTCCCTAAGGAGTAGCTAGGAACTGCTTGGTGATGATGGGGCGGTCGACATGCTACTCGCGCACCCAACGCGAAAGCGATCGAGTGTAGCGACGTGGTAGGCGAGTTCTCTCCGGGGGTAGCGAACTCGTCAACATCGCGTTAGGCTGGCTTCTCCATTCGACGGCATCATTTTGCCAGGTGGTACCGGTAATGCGGATATGCTCCGTCTGGACAAGTCCGCTGTAGAAATTGTGCGCAATCACGTCACCCAGGATCTCCCGCTGGGCGTTATTTGCCACGGTGCTTGGATCCTGACCGATGCCGATGTGCTCAAGGGCCGTACCCTTACTTCTTTCCCCAGCTTGCGGACCGACCTGCGTAACGCCGGCGCTACCTGGGTAGACGAAGAGGTTCACTGCGACCAGGGTCTGGTTTCCTCCCGTACCCCGGACGATCTCCCAGCCTTCAACGCTAAGTTGGTTGAGGAATTCGCAGAGAGCCAGCACTAAACCTTATGTTTAGTAAAGCCGCGGGCGCGCAACCTGCGGCTTTTTGCGTCTTGCTTCCGCCGTAAGGCCTCTATATTGTTAGATATTCCTGAAGGGGAGTAGTTCCCTCGGATACTTTCCGAGATGCCTGGTCGACATACTGGCTTTTCCGCCCGGCCAGCCAGCGTTTGCATTGCCTGCGGCGTGAACGAGACCTTCGGTCCGCACCCGAACCGAAGGAGTTTTTAGTTGTCTTCTCTTAGCTCAGAGCAACTACTGCTCGAGCGCTTTATGAAGCTCTCTATCACCACCGCAGTGGCCACGATTGCGCTCAAGGTCATCGCTGCCGCGGTGACGGGATCTGTGGGCTTTCTTTCCGACGCCCTCGAATCCGGCGTTAACCTCGTTGCCGCCGTTGTGGGGTTTGTGGCTATCAAAATTGCGGCAAAGCCGGCCGATGCGAACCATCAGTTCGGTCACGGCAAGGCCGAGTATGTGTCCGCGCTGGTCGAGGGTGTGATGATCTTCGTCGCTGCAGCGATGATTATCTACACAGCCATTCGCCGACTTCTGGATCCGCAGCCGCTGGAGCAACCTGGGCTTGGCCTCCTGCTGTCGCTCGTGGCTTCCTTACTTAACCTGGGCGTGGGCCTTCTGCTTGTGCGCGCGGGCAGGCAGCATCGTTCGGCCACTTTGCAGGCGGACGGAAAGCATCTGCTTACCGACGTCTGGACGTCCGTCGGCGTCCTCCTCGGCATCGGCGCGGTCAGCCTCACGGATTGGTTGTGGCTCGACCCAGTCATCGCGTTTGCCGTGGGCCTCAATATTTTGTGGACTGGCTACAAGTTGCTCAAAGAATCACTGAGCTCCCTGTTGTCGGAGTCCCTGCCTAAGGAAGAGCATGCGCAGCTTGATGCCCTCCTTAACGAACTGGAGGAGCGTCATGACGTGGAGATCACGTCGCGTCGTACCGTTGCTTCGGGCCGCAACCGCTTGGTGTATCTCACGATGGATGTTCCCGGCCAGTGGACAGTGCTGCACTCGCACACTGTTGCCGACAGAATCGAGGACGCCATCGACGAGCTATTCCCCGGCGCTGAGGTCTTTATCCACGTCGAGCCCGCTGGAACGGTTCATCGCCGCATTTTGCGAATGCCGTAACGCTTGCAGCTAACGCAAGCTGGCCACGCCGCGTCCGCCTTCCATTACCCACGGCCAACTGAGACCGTTCTTGGTCAGGACATCATTGCGGATCTCATCGGGGATAATCCATTCCTTGTTGGCATAGCCCAGCAAGTATTCGTCACACTCAGCTCGCAAGGAGAGCGCACGAACGCCGGCATTGTAGGTCTGGCCCTGGAGGGCGAGCAGATGCTCGGCAACATCGAGGGCCGACGCCAGAGTCGGCCGCGCCGCCGATGGTGCAAGGCCTTGAGCAATGAGCCGACGAGCGAGAAGCTCATCGCGGGTAAGTTCCTTCATTGCTGTTTAGGTTAGAGTCGGAAGGTCTTCATCAGCTGCATGCCGGTGGACACCAGCTGACGGAAGCGCTCCGGGGAGATGTACTCCGAGGGCGCAAGCGGGTGTAGGCGTTGCTCGGCCACGGTGCGCTCATTGGCCCACAGGCGCATGCCGGTAATACCGTGGCGGTGGTTCAGGCCAGACTCCTTGACGCCGCCACCGGGTGCGGCGATGGAACCATACGCGGCGGCGAAGCCTTCGTTGATGTTGACCATGCCGGCTTCCAGCTGGGAGGCCACCTTCCATGCGCGGCGGGAATTTCCGGACCACACCGATGCGGATAGGCCGTAGGAGGTGTCGTTGGCGAGCTGAATGGCCTCGGCGTCGGAACTCACCGCATACACCGCGAGCACTGGGCCGAAGGTTTCGGTGGCATAGAGATCCATCTCTGGGGTCACACCAGTCAGCACGGTGGGCTCGTAGAAGTAGGGCCCAAGGTCCGGCCGGGCCTTTCCGCCATAAACCACGGTGGCGCCCTTGGAGACGGCGTCCTTGACGTGGGCAACTACTGCATCGAGCTGGCGTTGCGAGGTCAGCGAGCCGATCGTCGCGGCATCGGAGAAGGCCGCGCCGAGCACCTGCTGGTCCAGAGCGTTCGCGAGTTCGACGAGGAACTCCTCAAAGACGCTCTCGTGCACATAGGCGCGCTCGGCGGACATGCACAGCTGGCCGGAGGAAGAAAATGCAGTGCGCACCGCACCTTGGGCGGTGGACTTAAGGGGGGCGTCGTCAAGCACCAGCATCGGGTTCTTGCCACCCAGCTCCAGCATGGTGGGGATGAGGCGCCCCGCAGCCTGGGTAGCGATGGACTTGCCAGCCTTGGTGGAACCGGTAAAGGAAAGGCCATCCACCAGGGGAACGAGGGCATCGCCCACTTCCGCTCCGCGGCCGGGAACCAGCTGCCAGGCAGCCTCCGGAAGGCCCGCCTCGATGGCTAGGCGCCTCAGCAGAATCGCCGTTAGCGTGGTCTGAGAATCCGGCTTGTGCACCACGGCATTACCAGCCGAGAGGGCTGCCAGAACATCGCCAACACCGAGGGACAGGGGATAGTTCCACGGAGAGATTAGCCCCACCACGCCCAGTGGGTAATGCTGGGTGCGGGTCTTAGTCAGCACGGGAAGCGCGCCGGGGTGGCGGTCAGCGCCGAAAGCTTTGCGGATATTGACCGCGTAGAAGCGCGCGCAGTTATACAGATCCATCAGCTCGTCATAGGCATGGGAGCGGGACTTGCCGTTTTCTGCCTGGATGAGGTCGAGGATGAGCTCCTCGTTCTCCTGAACGAGGTCGTGCAGGCGCAGCAGGATGGCGGCGCGGTCACCTTGGCCAACGCCGGCGCGCGCATAGTTGACGGCTTTCTCGACGTCCCCGGCAGTGGCGACAGGGAAGCTAAAGAGATCCTCACCGCTAAAAGGCGCGTGAGCCTGGTGCTGCTCACCCGTGCCGCGAACATCGCGGGCGGGGTCCGTGTCTAAGAAATTGAGCACTCGATGGGGCAGACGGGTCTGAGTGAAGGTCTTCATGCGGTCTATTGTCCCAAAAATATGCGAGGGCGCTATAGATTTTTCGAGATTTGTCTCACAAACTAAATTAATCGTGGTTAGGATAACGCTATGCCAATCCTCGCGACTACTCCACAGGCCCAGGTGCGCGCGGCCGTTGAGCCGCTCGTCAGATCTGGAGAAAACCCAGCGCCCGTAGGCGTTATTGACCTCGCCGCGTTTGACTACAACGCTGCACAGATGCCGACTCGCGCCGGAGGACTACCCATCCGCGTGGCCTCGAAGTCGATCCGCAGCGTGGCAGCACTTCGTCGCGCCCTCGAGCACGAGGGCTACCGTGGCATCCTCGCCTATTCCGTTCCAGAGGCTCTGCATCTGGTGGGAGAGGGCTTCCGCGACATTGTGGTGGCTTATCCGAGCGTCAACCGCAAGGCCCTGCGTGAGCTTGCAGCGGATGGCACCGCGCGCGAGGCCATCACCATCATGGTGGATAGTATCGAGCTCTTAGCCCTGCTCGAGGGTTCCCTGCGCGTGGCCATCGACATTGATTGCACCCTCCACGTGCCGGGGGCGGTCATCGGCCCGCGGCGCTCACCTGTGCGCACGCCGGAACAGGTCTCAGTATTGGCGCGCGAGATTCTTCGGCGCGGGCACCGGCTTGTCGGACTCATGGCCTATGAGGGTCAAGTGGCATCCGTCGCGGATGGCCTGCCGGGGTCGGTGGGGGCAGTCAAGCGCTGGCTGCGCACCAAGTCCATGGCGGACCTGGCCCCGCGGCGCCGTGCTTGCGTGGAGGTCGCGCGGGAGATAGCGGACATCGAATTCGTCAACGGCGGCGGCACGGGCAGTCTCCAAGAATCCGCGGCCGAAGGAACCTTGACCGAGCTGGCCGCTGGCTCCGGTTTCTACACGCCGGCGATTTTTGATGACTTCACCGGCATCAACCACAAGGCAGCAGCGTTCTTCGTTTGCCAGGTCTCCCGCGTTCCCGCGCCGGGCTGGGCCACGGTCAACTCCGGAGGCTGGATTGCCTCCGGACCACCCGCGAAGGATCGCGTTCCGGTTCCGGTGTGGCCGGCAGGGCTGAGCTATTCCAGCACGGAGGGTGCCGGTGAGGTGCAGACGCCTCTCCGAGGCATGGATATGAATGTCGAGGACTTGGTGTGGTTCCGTCACGCCAAGGCCGGCGAAATGACAGAAAACGTCGACCGCCTAGTGGCCGTTGGAGAAGACGGCGTTGATGTATGGGATACCTATAGAGGACAAGGATGGACACTCCGATGACAACCACATTTAGCAATTGGGCAGGATCGGTCACCACGAAACCGCAGGAGTTTGTACAGCCCTCCCGCATAGACGAGATCCCTGGAATTATTAGCCGCTCCCGCAGCGTGCGTGCTGTGGGCGCTGGTCACTCTTTCACTCCCATTGCGGCGGGGGAGGAGACGATGCTCAATCTCGATCACGTGAGTGGTCTGGTGAGCGTCGATAAGCAGCGCAAGCGCGTCCGTTTCCTGGCAGGCACTCGCTTGCGGGACGTGCCCAAGCTCCTGCGCCCCTTCGGGCTTGCCCTGGCTAACCAGGGTGATGTGGACCCGCAATCGCTGGCGGGCGCGATTTCGACCTCGACCCACGGCACCGGCATCAATTACACGGGCTTTGCGGGGACGGTCACTGGGCTGACGCTTATCGACGCCGACGGCAACACCCGCAGCTATTCCATCGACGAAGACCCAGAACTCCTTCGCCTCGTGGTCGTCAGCGTCGGCGCGCTCGGCGTGGTTGTTGAAGTCGAAATGCAGTGTGTGGACGCCTTCGACCTGCTGGCGGAAGAATCTGGCATTGCCTTCGATGAGCTGATGGATAACTGGGAGGAGCTCTCTCGGGGCGTCGACCACCTCGAGTCCTACTGGTTCCCGCACACCGACCGAGCGATGGTCAAAGCCAACACGCGCTTAGAGCCGAACGGGGAGCGCCGCTCACGCCTTAAGGCGCTTATCGACGATGAGCTCATCGGCAATGGCGCCTTCGCCGCAGCCCTGGCTCTAGGGCGTCTTATTCCGGGGACGATTCCGACGCTCAACAAGTTCGCCACCTCGGTTATCTCTCATAACCGCTACCGTTCAGCTGCTCACGACGTGTTCGTCAGCCCGCGCCGGGTTCGCTTCCACGAGATGGAGTACGCAGTGCCGCTTGCCGACGGCCCCGCCACCGTCCGCGAGATCCGCCGCTTCATCGACGAGCAGGATTGGCGCATCGGGTTTCCGATGGAGCTGCGCACGACGGCCGCGGATGACGTTGCACTGTCAACGGCATCGGGCCGCGAATCGATGTACATTGCCTTCCACATCCCACGTGCGCTCAACCCGCAGGACTATATGCCCAAGCTGGAGCCGATCTTCCGCGCAGCGGGTGGGCGCCCGCACTGGGGCAAGATGAACTCCCTGTCCCGGAAGGACTTTGCTCAACTTTATACAAGATTTGATGAGTTCTGCGAGCTGCGCGAAAAGATGGATCCGGAGTGGAAATTCGGTTCGTCCTACCTGCGGAAACTGTTCGGATAGGGGCGTCGTCAAGCGCTGTACATTCCGAAAGTGGGATTCGAAAGTATCTCTGATCTTTGGTAGCGTGTGGAAGTCTTAATTCCATACGCTGTCGAAGAAGGTGTCTCAAACGTCCTCTGAATCCCGTTCCCTTATCACGCCGACATTTGTGTTCGCGTGGTTGGTAAATTTTGCCCAATTTACGGTCTTTTATCTACTCGTGACCATCATGGCACTCTATGCCGTCGAGCAGTTCCAGGCCTCGGACACAGCGGGCGGGTTTGCCTCAAGCGCCTTCGTGGTGGGGGCGACGATTGCTCGCCTCTTTTCGGGCTACATTGTGGATGCTGCTGGGCGGAAGCGCTCGCTGGTCATCTCCCTCATCGTGGTCACTGTGGCGATGGCGCTGTATTTCCCAGCTCAGTCACTGCCACTATTGTTTGCTGTCCGTATCGTGCACGGCTTCGGCTATGCGGTGGCATCGACGGCTGTGATGGCTGTGGCGCAATCGGTTATCCCGGACCATCGTCGCGCAGAGGGAACGGGATACTTCGCCTTGGGGACGACGCTGGCCACCGCTTTTGGTCCGGCGGCAGGTTTAGCGATTGTCCACAACGCCGGCTATAACTCCGTGTTTCTAGTGGCGTTGACGCTGACGGTGGTGGCCTTGGGGCTGGGGCTCGTCGTCAAGGCGCCGGCGCAGGAGCGTCGAAGCGTCTCCTTCTCCTTGGGGAATATTGTGCACCCGTCGGTGGCGCCATTTGGAGTTTTCATCCTTTTGGTCGGTGTTGCTTATACAGGCATCATTACCTTCCTGAATGGTTACTCCTCTCACGCCGGTCTGGAGAAGGGGGCTAGCTATTTCTTCTTGGCCTATGCGGTGGTGAGCCTCATCCTGCGTTTCGTGCTGGGCAAGCTGCAGGATCGTCGCGGTGACAACACCATCATCTACTCCTCGCTCGTCTTCTTTATTGCTGGTCTGGCTGTCCTGGCTTCGGCTGGTGCGGATTGGCAGATTGTTGCGGCGGGCGCCTTGGTGGGCATCGGATATGGCTCGATCCTGCCGGCGGGTCAGGCTATCGCTGTGCGCCTGGTGCCGATGCACGAGATGGGTGCGGGCATCTCGACCTTCTTCTTGCTGCTGGACCTAGGCATCGGCTTCGGCCCGATTCTGCTGGGACAGGTCATCTCCGCGACGGGATACTCCGCCATGTACTGGATGCTGGCGGCTTTGATGCTGGTTGCTTCTGTGGTCTACTTCATTGTTCATGGGCGCAAGGACGTTGCACGTGGTGACGTGCGCTACGAATAGATTCCACGTTGGTGGGATTTTTCGTTGGTTGGCGTCGAATGTCCTGACTAACGCATGGTGGCTACCCCCGTTTATAGTAACGACTTGACGGGAATTCACCACTAGCTATAGCCATGCGTGGTGGTAGCCGCAAGGATTATGTTTAGAACACTTCTTCTAATACAGGTTTATCTCGGGGGAGATACCCATGACCACTGTCACACGCCCGCCAACCTTCTTCTTTTCCACCACCAACCCTAATAACCCA
>NZ_KV803708.1:0-217 GCF_001811145.1 Corynebacterium sp. HMSC062A03
GTAGAGGGCTCATCCCCGCTTACGCGGGGAGCACGTAATCTGGAAAAGACCGAAAAGTGAAGCGGGGGGCTCATCCCCGCTTACGCGGGGAGCACGGGTAAGAGTTGCCTGCGTGAAGGTAGGCACGAGGCTCATCCCCGCTTACGCGGGGAGCACAGGCGGGCAGGGGTGCCGCGCCGTGGGGTAGAGGGCTCATCCCCGCTTACGCGGGGAGCAC